>NZ_JBUZJI010000023.1:0-28290 GCF_055282735.1 Nocardioides sp. B129/18
GCGCCGTCGGAGGCGACCTGGCCGGGGGCGCCGTTGCCGGTCTGGGTCAGCCCGGACTGTCCGGCCACCTGGTCGGGGTCGAGGCGGGAGCCGCAGGCCGCGAGGGCCAGCACGAGTCCGGCCACGGCGACGACGCCGCTCGCACGGCGTCGGCTGGGTCGGGGGGTGCGTGCCACGGGTGCCTCCAAAAACTAGAACAGGTTTCTGTTCTAACGATTATCACGTCGAAAGGTGATGCGGGACACACTGCAACCTACTGGTCGGGGACTGAGATGGTTACCGGTTGGTAGGGGTCGGACGCCTGGTCTGGTCCGGTGCCGCGAGGGCCTCGCAGGGCCCCGTTCCGCCGCGAGACCCCCCGGGGGATCCTCACCCGCAGGGAGGGCGGAGGGCGGCCGCCGTCAGTCGGACGGGGCGCTCAGCGCGGCGTAGGAGCCGGCCGTCCAGGTGCCGTCGGTGTCGAGCTGGACGGGCTGCACGCCCACCGGCCGGCCGTTCCGATAGGTGAGCAGCGTCAGCCCCGCGGCCCGCCGCGGCTTGGTGCCCAGCGCGATGGCGTAGGCCGCGCCGCCCGTGGTGCCGTTGGTGTAGCTCCAGCCGATCGACCCGTTCTCGCCGACGACCGCCTCGGGCCCGCGCTGCACGTGGAGGTGCCCGCCGACGACGAGGTCGACGCAGCCCCGCGCGAGGGCGTCGCGGCCCAGCCGGGCGTCGTGCACGAGCATCGTCGAGATGCGCTCGGGTGCCGCGCAGGCGGCGTCGGCCAGGCGCTGGCGGACCTCGTCGAAGCTCAGGCCCTTCTCGTCGCGCCAGCTGCCCAGGCCGCTGGCCCGTGGATCGCCGACGCCGAGCAGCGGCCCGCCCCAGGCGGTGTCGACGACGTCGCCGTCGAGCACCCGCCAGCCGTGGTCGCCGAGGTAGGTGCCGACGAACGGGCCGTTGTCATGGTTGCCCGTCACCGCATAGCGGGCCCGCGCGACGGGGCCGTCGTCGAAGGCGGCGGTGAGGGAGTCCAGCGAGAAGGCCTCCCACTCCTTGCCCGCGGAGGTGTCGTCGCCGGCGTCGAGCACCACCGTGGCGCCGGCGGTGTCGGCCAGGGCCCGGGCGACGGCGTCCATCTGCACGTTGTCGTGGCGGTCGGAGACCAGGAGCGCGACGGTCTCGCCCTCCTCGGGGCGCCGGACGTCCAGGTCGGCGACGGACGTGGCGGCGGCGCGGTAGAAGGTGCGGCTGCGGTCGTAGGTGTCGATGGCCGAGCGCACCAGCCGCTCGGTCTGCCGGGTCGTGACGTCGCCGCTGACCTCGAGGGCGTCGAGGCCGTCGGGCACCGGCACGTCGGGCCCGAGGACCTGCGCGAGCGGCACCCACGAGCGCTGCGCGGCGTCGGTCTCCTCGCTCCACGGCTGCCAGACCAGCAGGCCGCCGACGAGCACCAGCATGACGACGCCCGCACCGCGCCGGGTGCGCATCCGAGCGAGCAGCTCGCCTCGCCTCGCCGCGCCCAGCGCCGCCCAGGCGCCCAGCGGCACCAGGGCCAGGACGCCGCCGCGCAGCGCGCTGTCGTAGAGCAGATCGCCCAGTGCCTCGCGCACCCGGGCCTCGGCGCCCTCGGGCGAGGAGGCGATGAGGGCGTAGCGCTGCACGAGCTCGTCGGTGGTGGCCACGTCGGTCTTGCCGAGCGTGACCTCGACGCCCACCCGTGAGCCCGCGGGCAGGCGCAGGTCGGGCAGCACCGGGCCGGTGCGCACCACGACGTCGCCGCGCAGCGTCGGGCGGACGACGGCGTCGTGCCCGGCCAGCGTCGTCTCCCGGCTGCCGCCGAGGAACAGGACCGCGGTCAGGACGAGCGCGCAGCCCAGCCACGCCGCCACCGCGGCGAGCCGCCGGCCGGTGGGGCGTGGGAGGGAGCGCGCACGCTCGGCGAGGGCCAGCCTCAGCTGCGCGCCTGACCGATCGCGTAGAGCGCCACGCTGGCGGCGACGCCGGCGTTGAGCGACTCGACCTGGTTGGCCATCGGGATCGAGACCAGCTGGTCGCAGGTCTCGGCCACCAGGCGGGAGAGGCCGTTGCCCTCGGAGCCGACGACGAGCACCAGCGGGCCGGTGGCGAGGTCGAGGTCGGGCAGCGACACCTCGCCGTCGGCGGCCAGGCCGACGACCATGCAGCCGGCGTCCTGGTAGGCCTTCAGCTGACGGGTGAGGTTGCCGGCCTGCGCCACCGGGATGCGGGCGGCCGCGCCGGCGCTGGTCTTCCAGGCGCTGGCGGTCATGCCGGCCGCGCGGCGCTCGGGGATCACGACGCCGTGGGCGCCGAAGCCGGCCGCCGAGCGCACGACCGCACCGAGGTTGCGGGGGTCGGTGATGGAGTCGAGGACGACGATCAGCGGCTTCTCGCCCATCTCGGCGGCGCGCTCGAGGAGGTCGTCGGGGTGGGCGTACTCGTAGGCCGGGATGCGGGCGGCCAGGCCCTGGTGGACCGCGCCGCCGGTGAGCCGGTCGAGCTCGCCGCGGCCGACCTCGAGCAGCGCGATGCCGCGGTCGGCGGCGATCGCGAAGGCCTCGCGCAGCCGGCCGTCGCGCTCGGCGCCCTCGGCGACGTACACGGCGTTGGCCGGGACGCCCTCGCGCAGCGCCTCGACCACCGGGTTGCGTCCGGCGATCCACTCGGCGTCGCCGCTGGAGCGTCGCTTGGGCCGCTGGCCGGCCTTGCGGGCCTCGGCCTGGGCGGCCTTGTAGGCCTTGTGGTTGGGCCGCTCGTGCGCCTTCGGCGTCGGGCCCTTGCCCTCCAGGCCGCGGCGGACGCGTCCGCCCGATCCGGCCGTCGGGGCCTTGTTGGTCTTGCGGATCGCGCCCTTGCGCTGGCTGTTGCCGGCCATCAGCCGATGCTCCACTTCGGTCCGTCGGGGGTGTCGGTGATCTCGATCCCGGCCGCCTTGAGGCGGTCGCGGATCGTGTCGGCGGCGGCGAAGTCCTTCGCCGCCCGGGCCTCGGCGCGCTGCTCGAGCAGGCCGGCCACGAGGACGTCGACGGCGGCGGTGAGCCGCTCGTCGTCACCGCCGGTGCCGCCCCAGGCGGGGTCGGCGGGGTGCAGTCCGAGCACGTCGAGCATCGCCATGATCGCGCCGGCGACCGCGCGGGCCCCGGCGTCGTCGCCCTCGGCGAGCAGGCGGTTGCCCTCGCGGACGTGCTCGTGGACGACGGCCACTGCGGCGGGGGTGCCGAGGTCGTCGTCCATGGCGGCGACGAAGGCCTCGGGAAGCTCCGCCGGAGCCGCCGCGGCGTCGGCGGAGCCGGCGCGCTCGAGGAGGTGCTCGATGCGTCGGAACCCGACGGCGGCCTCCTCCAGCGCCTCGAAGGAGAACTCGACGTGGCTGCGGTAGTGGGCCGCGACGACGTAGTAGCGCAGCTCGATGCCGCGGAAGCGCTCGAGCACCGCCGGGATGGTGAGGCTGTTGCCCAGCGACTTGCTCATCTTCTCGCCGGCCGTGGTGATCCAGGCGTTGTGCATCCAGAACCGCGCGAAGCCGTGGCCGGCCGCGCGCGACTGGGCCTGCTCGTTCTCGTGGTGGGGGAAGCGCAGGTCGACGCCGCCGCCGTGGATGTCGAAGGTCTCGCCGAGGTACTTCCCGGCCATCGCCGAGCACTCGATGTGCCAGCCCGGGCGACCGCGGCCCCACGGGCTGGGCCACGAGGCGGTGGCGGGCTCGGAGTCCTTGCGGCCCTTCCACAGCGCGAAGTCGCGCGGATCGCGCTTGCCGCGCGGGTCGGCGTCCTGGGCGGCCTCCATGTCGTCGATGCCCTGTCGGGTCAGCTCGCCGTAGGCCGGGAAGGAGCGGACGTCGAAGTAGACGTCGCCGGACCCGTCGGCGGCCGGGTAGGCGTGGCCGCGCTCGATGAGCAGCTCGATCAGCTCGAGCATCTCCGGCACGTGGCCGGTGGCCAGCGGCTCGTAGGTGGGCGGCGCGACGTTGAGGGCGGCATAGGCGGCGCTGAGCTCGCGGTGCATGAGCGCGGCGTGCTCGTACCAGTGCCGGTCGGCCTCGGCGGCCTTGGCGAGGATCTTGTCGTCGATGTCGGTGACGTTGCGGACGAAGTCGACCCGCAGGCCCGAGCGCTCCAGCCAGCGGCGCAGGACGTCGAAGTTCACCGCCGAGCGCACGTGCCCGACGTGGGGCTCGCCCTGCACGGTGAGGCCGCAGACGTAGACGCTCGCGTGACCGGGGCGGACCGGCTCGAAGGCGCGGACCTCTCGGGCGGCGGTGTCGTACAGGCGCAGGCTCACCCGCCGATCCTAGTGGCGATCGGCGTCGTGACCGGCATCGTGCGCCCGGGACCGGGCTCGAGGCTGGGCGCGGATCAGGCGTTCGCGGTGAAGTCGACCCGGTGCAGGCCGGTGGCGCCGTCGGGCAGGACGTCGCGCACCACCGCGGTCTGCACCTGGCCGTCGGCGTCGACGGCCCGCACCGTGACCATGTGGTCGCCGGCGTCGGCCTGCACCGTCGTCGACCACTGCACCCAGCTGTCGACGCCGGGCACCGAGCCGAGGGTGGCGCGCTGCCACGGGCCGCCGTCGAGGGACACCTCGACCGCCGAGATGCCGGTGTGCTGCATCCACGCGGCGCCGGCGACGACGACGTCGCCGGCCGGCACGCCCTCTCCCGAGCGCGGGACGTCGATGCGCGAGGCGATCTTGACCGGCCCCTTCTCGCCCCAGCCGCGCTGGGTCCAGTAGGCGTCGACCTGGTCGAAGCGGGTGACCTCGAGGTCGACGACCCACTTCGTGCCCGAGACGTAGCCGTAGAGGCCGGGGACGAGGGTGCGCACCGGGAAGCCGTGGTCGACGGTGAGCGGCTCGCCGTTCATGGCCAGGGCGAGCATGGCGTTGCGGTCGTCGGTGAGCGCGGCCAGCGGGGTGCTGC
The DNA here is from genome assembly GCF_055282735.1 of Nocardioides sp. B129/18. Lineage (NCBI taxonomy): Bacteria > Bacillati > Actinomycetota > Actinomycetes > Propionibacteriales > Nocardioidaceae > Nocardioides > Nocardioides sp. B129/18. The sequence continues at coordinate 4,919 of NZ_JBUZJI010000023.1, forward strand.
AGTTCCAGCCGTCCTTGGAGGTCTGCAGGACGCAGTCGGCGTCGGGGCTGACGCCGGCCTCGGCGAGGATCGGGGCCAGCCGGACGCCGCTCCACCAGGCGTTGCCCACGAGGGTGCCGCCGACCTCGTTCGAGACGCAGTTGAGGGTGATCCAGTCCTCGGTGATGTCGCGAGCGGCGAGGTCGTCGTAGCGCAGCGTGATCTCGCGCTCGACCATGCCGTGGATGCGCAGGCTCCAGTCGGCCGGGGCGATCGTCGGCGGCGTGAAGGCGGTGTGGATCAGGTAGAAGTCGTCGACGGGCGTCTGCCACGGCGGCAGGTCGGCGACGTCGGGGTGGGCGCCGCGCGGGACCGACGGGCGGGTGACGCCCTCGAGCCGCAGCATCCGCCGCGCCTCCTCGACGCGCTGTCGGCCCCGGCCGGCCACGCGTCCGACCGCGCCGGCGACGACCGCCCCCGCGGCCAGCGCCGCGGCGCGCAGCAGCACGACGCGGCGGGTCTGGCCCTGCTCCTGCGCGGCGAGGGCGGGGTCGTGCTCGCGGGCGACGTCGAGGCGTCGCAGCGGCTCGACCGCCCAGCCGAGCCCGACGCTCCACACCAGGAAGCCGGCCAGGATCGGCAGCTGGTCGGTCGCGCCGGCGCCGGAGCGAGTGGCCAGGGCCAGGCCGCCGACGGCGGCGAGCACCAGGAAGCCGGTGAGCATGAGGCCGGTGTGACGCCGCGCGAGGACGCCGAGGCCGGCGAAGACCGCCACCAGCACCACGAGGATGCCGCCGAGCAGCACCTGCTTGTCGTGATGCTGGAAGGCCTGGATGGCCCACTCGACGACCGGGCCCGGCGTGAGCCGGATGACGGAGTCGGCGACCGCGGAGACCGGGTCGGCGTCGAGGGACAGCAGGCTCGAGACGAGGTAGGCCGCGCCGAGCCCGGCGACGCCGGTGGCGACGCCGGCCAGCGCCCAGCCCTGCACGGCCTCGCGCTCGGGCGCCTGCGCTGCGTCGGGACGTTCCTGGGTGGTGCTCACGCCTCGATTCTGCCTCGGACATGATGAGCGCGTGGCTGCCTCTCCGTCCCACCCCTCCCGCCCCGCCCTGCCCCTGGTCGGCATCGGCACCGACGTGCACCGCCTCGCCGACGGCGTCGCCATGCACCTGGCCGGTCTGGCCTGGCCCGAGGAGAGCGCCGGGCTGGAGGGGCACAGCGACGGCGACGTCGCCGCCCACGCCGCCTGCGACGCCCTGCTCTCCGCCTGCGGGCTGGGCGACCTCGGCTCCAACTTCGGCACCTCCGAGCCGCAGTGGGCCGGCGCGTCCGGCGCCGCGCTCCTGGCCGAGACCGCCCGCCGGGTGCGCGCCGCCGGCTTCGAGATCGGCAACGTCGCCGTCCAGGTCATCGGCAACCGCCCCCGCCTCGGCCCCCGCCGCGCGGAGGCCCAGGCCGCCCTCGCCGCCGCCCTCGACGCCCGCGTCACCCTCTCCGCCACCACCACCGACGGCCTGGGCCTGACCGGCCGGGGCGAGGGCGTCGCCGCGATCGCCACCGCGCTGGTGGTCCCGGCGGCGACCTAGAAGTTCCCCGGTCAGCAGGGGAACTTCTCGATGGTCAGGGAAAGTTGGGGCCCGTTTCGCCCAAGTTCCCCTGACCAATCCCCCGCGAACTAACCGGACACGATGTCGCGGTAACCCTCGACGACGGGCCTCGACGCGGCTACCGTGAGGTCGCTCACCCCACCGAGGACAGCCGTACCCGCAGGAGCCCGCCATGGCCAAGACGACCCATCGCCTCACCACGCACGACGGGCTGGGGCTGCACGTCACCACCTACGGACGTCCCGACGCCGACGTCGTCGTGGTCCTCGCGCACTGCTGGACCGCCGACGAGGAGGACTGGCACTACCAGGTGAGCGACCTGCTGGCCGCCTACGGCGCCGACGTCCGCATCGTCACCTGGGACCACCGCGGTCACGGTCACTCCGACGCCGCTCCCGAGCGCGACTGCACCATCGAGAACCTCGCGGTCGACCTCGGACTCGTGGTCGACACGTTCGCTCCCACCGGCCGGCTGGTCGTGGCGGGCCACTCGATCGGCGGCATGACGATGACCGCGCTGCCGCAGGTGCGTCCCGACCTGATCGACCGCATCGCCGCGCTGCTGTTCGTCTCGACCTCGGCCGGCGAGCTCGACACCGTCACCCTCGGCCTGCCCGACCTGGGACCGCGCCTGCGCGGCCGGATCCCGGCGCTCCTCGCCACGCGCGCACGGCTGTACTCGCGCGCCAACCGCCGTCGCACCCCCACGATCGAGCGGCAGGTCGTGAACCGGTTCCTCTTCGGCGCTCCGCTGCGTCCGCGTGACGCCGGCCTGGTCGTCGACCAGATCATCAACTGCCCGCCGGCCACGATGTCGGGGTTCTACCGCGACTTCATGACCCACGAGCGCGCCGCCGACCTCAAGGCCTACGACGGCATCCCGACGCGCGTGCTCGTCGGCACCCGCGACCTGCTGACGCCGCCGCACCACGGGCGTCGCCTGGCGGCGTCGATCCTCGGGGCGCGGTTCATCGTCGAGCCGAACGCCGGGCACATGCTCCCCCTGGAGCGCCACGAGCTCGTGACGGGCCAGCTGCTCGAGCTGGTCGAGCAGACCCGCGCGGGCGTCGAGTCGGCCCGGGCGGCTCAGACCGCGTAGGCGGCGAGCTCGCCGGCCAGCGACTCGCTGGCGTGGCCGCTGACGATCGATCCGTCCGCGGTGTGCTCGATGCTGTCGATCTCGCCGTGCTGGTGGAGCCGGTTGACGAGGTCGCCGCGCTCGTAGGGCAGCAGCACGTGGAAGGGCACCGACGGCCGCGGCAGCTCGCCCTCGATGAGCGCCAGCGCCTCCTCGATCCCCTCACCGGTGTGCGCGGAGACGACGACGCTGTGCGGCTCACGGGCCCGCAGGCGGGCGATGACGAGGGGGTCGGCGAGGTCGGCCTTGTTGATGACGATCAGCTCGGGGATCTCGGTGACGCCGATGTCGGCGAACACCTCCCGCACCGCCGAGATCTGGCCCTCGGGGTCGGGGTGCGAGCCGTCGACGACGTGCAGCACGAGGTCGGCGTCGGCGACCTCCTCCAGCGTCGAGCGGAACGCCTCGACGAGCTGGTGGGGCAGGTGCCGGACGAACCCGACGGTGTCGCTGACGGTGTAGACGCGGCCGTCGCTGGTGGTGGTGCGGCGGGTGGTGGGGTCCAGCGTCGCGAAGAGGGCGTCCTCGACGAGCACGCCGGCCCGGGTGATGCGGTTGAGCAGCGAGGACTTGCCGGCGTTGGTGTAGCCGGCGATCGCGACCGAGGGGATCTGGTTGCGACGGCGCTCGGAGCGCTTGGCGTCGCGGGTGACCTTCATCTGCTTGAGCTCGCGGTTGAGCTTGGCGATCTTGGTGTTGATGCGACGGCGGTCGGTCTCGATCTTCGTCTCACCGGGGCCACGGCCACCGATGCCGGCGCCGCCGGCGACGCGTCCACCGGCCTGACGCGACAGGTTGCCGCCCCAGCCGCGCAGGCGCTGCTTCATGTAGCTCAGCTGCGCGAGCTCGACCTGCGCCTGGCCCTCGCGGCTCTTCGCGTGCTGGGCGAAGATGTCGAGGATCAGCGCGGTGCGGTCGACGACCTTGACCTTGAGCCGGTCCTCGAGGTTACGCAGCTGGCTCGGCGCGAGCTCGCCGTCGCAGATGACGGTGTCGGCGCCGGTGACGCGGACGATCTCCTGCAGGCCCTCGACCTTGCCGCGGCCGATGTAGGTGGCCGGGTCGGGGCTCTGGCGACGCTGGTAGATCGCCTCGAGCACCTCCGAGCCGGCGGTCTCGGCCAGCAGCGCGAGCTCGGCGAGGGAGTTCTCGGCGTCGGCGATGCTGCCCTCGGTCCACACGCCGACCAGCACCACGCGCTCGAGCCGCAGCTGGCGGTACTCGACCTCGGTGATGTCCTCGAGCTCGGTGCGCAGCTGGGCGACGCGGCGCAGCTGGTGGCGCTCGGCGAGCTCCATGGCGCCGACGGTGGGGTCCTCCTCGGGATCCGGCTCGTCGGCGTAGCCCGAGACGAAGCCGTCGTCCTCGAGGGCGTCGTCGGCGTCGTCGGCGTCGAGGTCGGTCTCGTCGAGGGTGGCGGCGTCGAGGGGCTCGTCGGAGGCGTCCCAGGCGGCGGTGGCGGCCAGCTCGGCGTCGAGGGAGAAGTCAGGTGCGTTGCTCATACGCCTGCCAGCCTAGGTCGGCCCGCTCCCCCGCGCGAGCGGTTAAGCCGTGGGCGGACGCCGCGGCGGGCGTCCGACCGCGCATCAGGTCAGGGAGAACTGGACGTTGTCAGGGGCAACTTCCCCTGACAACGTCCAGCTTCCCCGGATATCCGGGGAAACTGCCCCGGCCCGGAGACGACACGACCCCCGCCCTGGCGGACGGGGGTCGGGCGACGCGGGGCGTCAGGGTCGGGTCACTTCGGGGGCATCCGGATGCCGCCGTCGACGCGGATGACCTCGGCGTTCATGTAGGAGTTGGTGATGGTCTCGACGACCATCGAGGCGAGCTCGGCGCCGGTGCCCAGGCGCTTGGGGAAGAGCACGTTGGAGCCGAGGTTGGCCTTGAACGCGTCGGCGGCCTCGCCCTCGCCGTAGATCGGGGTGTCGATGAGGCCGGGGGCGACGGTGTTGAGGCGGATGCCGGAGGCCGACAGGTCGCGGGCCACCGGGAGGGTCATGCCGACGACGCCGCCCTTGGAGGCGGAGTAGGAGGCCTGGCCGATCTGACCGTCGAAGGCGGCGACGGAGGCGAGGTTGCAGATGGCGCCGCGGCAGCCGTCGGCGTCGGGCTCGTTGCGGCTCATCGCGGTGGCGGCGATGCGGGTCATGTCGAAGGTGCCGATCAGGTTGATCGCGATGACCTTGCTGAACGCCTCGAGGGAGTGCGCGGAGTCGTACTGGCCGTCGCGACCGATGGTGCGCTGGGCCCAGCCGATGCCGGCGGAGTTGACGACGGCCCGCAGCGGAGCGATCTCGACGGCGGCGTCGACGGCCGCGGTGATCTGCTCGGTGTTGGTGACGTCGACCTGGGCGAAGACGCCGCCGATCTCGGCGGCGAGGGCCTCGCCCTTCTCGGCCTGCAGGTCGGCGACGACGACGACGGCGCCGCGCTCGGCGAGGAGGCGGGCGGCCGCGGCGCCGATGCCCGACGCCCCGCCCGTGACGATGGCAGTGGATCCGGTGATGTCCATGGCCGGAGCATAGCGACCTCGACAGTGATGGTGTCACGGTCGGGACGCGTGGGACCTCAGAGGCTGGTGACGCCCTCCGCGACGATCACGGCGGGGCCGGTCATCAGCACGCGACCGGCGGCGGTCCAGGCGATCTCGAGGGTGCCGCCGGGCAAATCGACGCGGTAGCCGACCTCCTCGCCCTCGGCGCGTCCGTCGGCCACGGCCGCCGCGACCGCCACCGCGCAGGCACCGGTGCCGCAGGAGCGGGTCTCGCCCGAGCCGCGCTCGTGCACCCGCATCGCGACGTGCCGCTCGCCGCGGCGCACCACGAACTCGACGTTGACGCCGTGGGGGTAGACCGAGGGGTCGTGGGTCGGCGCCTCCAGCAGCGGGCCGACGGGGCCGGCGGGGTCGAGGGAGTCGACGAACGCGACGGCGTGCGGGTTGCCCATGTCGACGTGGCGGGCCGACCACGTCAGGTGGCCGACGGAGACGGCCGTCTCCCCCAGCACCCGCGGCACGCCCATGTCGACGCGCAGCCGCTCGCCCACGACGTCGATGGTCTTGACGCCGTCGCGGGTGGCCACGGGGATCGGGGCCTCGGCGGCCACGAGACCGGCGTCGATCAGGTGCCGGGCGAAGACCCGGATGCCGTTGCCGCACATCTCCGAGACCGAGCCGTCGGCGTTGCGGTAGTCCATGAACCAGGGCGCCTGCGCGGCGAGGTGGGCGACCTCCGCGACCGCCTCGGTGCGCACGACCCGCAGGACGCCGTCGCCGCCGAGGCCCGCGCGCCGGTCGCACAGCGCGCGCACCCGGGCGGCGTCGAGCCGGCCGTGGCGCGCGGCGTCGTGGTCGGGCAGGAGCACGAAGTCGTTCTGCGTGCCGTGGCCCTTGAGGAAGGGGTAGGCCTCGGGGCTCACGAGCGGTAGAGCCCGTCGGCGTAGGAGGGGCCGTAGTAGGCGTCGAGCTCCTCCAGCGGGACGTCGCTGGCCTCGACCTCCTGGGCGATGACGGCCCGGCGCGGCACCGACGCCTCGGGGTCCCAGGTCTCGGGGTCCCACAGCTCGCTGCGCAGGAACGCCTTGCTGCAGTGGAAGAGCACCTCCTCGACGTCGACCACGAGCGCCAGGATCGGCCGGTGGCCGCGGACGACCATGTCGTCGAAGAACGGCGCCTCGGAGACGATGCGCGCCCGGCCGTTGACCCGCAGGGTGTCGCCGCGGCCGGGGATGAGGAAGACCAGCCCGACGTGCGGGTTCTCCAGCACGTTGAGGAACCCGTCGACGCGACGGTTGCCCGGCCGCTCGGCGATGGCGAGGGTGCGCTCGTCGATGACGTGGGTCAGCCAGCCGACGGGGTCGCCCTTCGGCGAGGCGTCGCAGCGGCCCTGGGCGTCGGCGGTGGCGAGCACGCAGAACGGGGAGGCGGCCAGCCAGTCGCGGTGCACCGGCAGGAGGTCGCCGCGGACCTTGTCGCGCACCCGGTCGATCGGGGTGCCGATGATCGCGCGGAGGGCCTCGACGCTGTCGACGACCTGCTCCTCCCCGGCGGTGGGGTGGGCGGCGGTGGCGGGGCTGGTCATGGACGCAACGGTAGTGCCGGTCGGACCACCAGCGCCGATCCACCGCCCCGACGCGACGGCTCGGCGACGGCGGTGAGGCGGCGGCCGTCGATCTCGATGCCGGTGGCGGCGCCGATCTCGCGCGATCCGGGCTTGCCGTCGCCGACGAGCACGAACCGGTGCCCGAGGGCCTCCAGGCCGGCGCCGTAGCGGTCGAGGAAGGCCTGCTCGGCCGGCGCCGTCGCGGCGTTGGGCTGGGTGACGCGCGGGTCGGCGATCGACTCCAGCAGGGAGAGGCGCCGGTCGAGGCGGTCGACGAGCACCTGCGCGACGGTGGTGATGATCGTCGAGCCGCCCGGGGAGCCGACGGCGAGCACCGGACGGCCGTCGTCGAGGACGATCGTGGGCGCCATCGAGCTGCGCGGCCGCTTGCCGGGCGCGAGCCGGTTGGGGTCGGCCGCGTCGTAGACGAGGCTGAAGTCGGTGAGCTCGTTGTTGAGCAGGAAGCCGCGGCTGGGCACGACGATGCCCGAGCCGCCGGTCTGCTCGATGGTGAGGGTGTACTCGACGACGTTCCCCCAGCGGTCGACGACGGTGAGGTTGGTGGTCTCGACGTTCTCGTGGTCCTCGGCCCGCTGCCCGGTGGCCGCGGCGCAGCCACCGGAGCCGTCCAGCGCGCCGGCCGCGACCGGCTTGGTGGAGGCGGCGAGCGGATCGATGGTGCAGTCGCGCTGCGCGGCGAAGGCGTCGGAGAGCAGGACGTCGTCGGGCACGTCGACGAATCGGCGGTCGCCGACGTAGGCGGCACGGTCGGCGAAGGCGCGGGCGCTGGCCTCGATGAACAGGTGGAGGACGCCGGTGTCGGGCAGGGTGCGCAGGCGGTGCCGCTCGAGGATGTTCAGGATCTCGCCGACCGTGGAGCCGCCGCTGGACGAGCCGCCCATGCCGTAGACGTCGAGGCCGCGGTAGCCGACGCGGGTGGGCGGCGGGCTGGTGACGCGGTACGCGCGGAGGTCGGCGGTGGAGAGGTGGCCGCGCGGCACCGGCAGCGTGGTGCCGGGGGCGATCGGCGGGCGACGCACGGCACGCACGACCTCCTCGCCGAGGCGTCCGCGGTAGAGCGGGGCGGTGCCCTGGCGCTGCAGCAGGCGGTAGGTGCGGGCGAGATCGGGGTTGCGGAAGCGCGAGCCCACGGCCGGCGCCTTCCCGCGAGGCAGGAACAGCCGGCGGGTGGAGGTGAAGGCCGAGAAGCGGTCCTGGTTGGCCACGACCTGGTCGTGGAAGGTCTGGTCGACGACGAAGCCGCGCGCGGCCAGGCGGGCCGCGGGCGCCAGGGAGGCGCTCAGCGAGCGCGAGCCCCAGCGGCGCAGCGCCTCCGACCAGGTGGCGAGCGTGCCGGGCGTGCCGACCGAGACGCCGCTGGTGACCAGCTCGGGGCTGAGCCGGTAAGGCTTGCCCGTGGCGGGGTCGACGAAGGCGTCGGTGGGGATGGTGGCCGGCGCGGTCTCGCGGCCGTCCAGGGTGCTGACGCGACCCGTGCGGGCGTCGCGGTAGACGAGGTAGCCGCCTCCCCCGATGCCGGCGCTGAACGGCTCGGTGACGCCGAGCGCGGCGGCCATCGCGACGGCGGCGTCGACGGCGTTGCCGCCGCGGGCCAGCACGTCGCGGCCGATGCGGGAGGCGTCGAGGTCGACCGAGGCGACGGCCCCGCCCGTGCCGCGTGCCAGCGGCTGCTTGACCGCCTGCGGGCCACCGGTGCCGGAGCCGTGGGAGGAGTCAGCCCGCGGGGAGTCGGCCAGCGCCGGGGAGCCGGCCAGGGCGGCGCCGAGCAGGAGCGGCGTCAGCGCGAGGAGCGCGCGGGAGGGGCGGTGCAGAGGGGACACGGGATGCGCCTTTCGCCGAGATCGAAGGGTGCCGACCACCCTGCACCCGGCCACCGACAGTCCGGCTCACCCGGCCGACGGACCCCCGCGGACGGCCTCGACGGCGGCGAGCGCCTGCGTGAGGCGGTCGGGGTCGTCGTGGCGCACCCACACGATGCGGGGGTCCTTGCGGAACCAGGAGTCCTGGCGCCGGGCGAAGCGGCGGGTGGCGGCGGCGATGCGCTCGCGGGCGGCGTCCTCGTCGATCTCCCCGGCCAGCAGCGCGACGACCTCGCGGTAGCCGATGGCCGCGGACGCCGTGCGGGAGTCGGCGAGGCCGGCGTCGAGGAGCCGCTCGACCTCGGCGACGAGCCCGGCGTCGAACATCGCGGCCACCCGCTGCTCGATGCGGGCGTCGAGGGTGGGCCGGTCGATGTCGACGCCGATCTGCACCGTCGCGGGGTCGGCGTACTCCAGCTGCGGCAGGGAGGCGCTGAACGGGCGGCCGGTGATCTCCACGACCTCGAGCGCACGGACGACGCGGCGGCCGTTCTCGGGGATGATCCGGGCCGCGGCCTCGGCGTCGACGTCGGCGAGCCGGGCGTGGAGGGCGGGCGCGCCGATCCGCTCCAGCTCGACCTCGAGCCGGGCGCGCACCGCCTCGTCGGTGCCGGGGAACTCGAAGCGGTCGAGGATCGCGCGGGTGTACAGCGCCGAGCCGCCGACGAGCACCGGCACCGCGCCGCGCCCCCGCAGCTCGCGGACGCAGGCCCGCGCGCGCTCCTGGAACTCCGCGACCGTCGCCGGCTCGGAGACCTCGAGGAGGTCGAGCAGGTGGTGGGCGACGCCGCGGCGCTCGGCGGGCGGGAGCTTGGCGGTGCCGACGTCCATGCCGCGGTAGACCTGCATGGCGTCGGTGTTGACGATCTCCCCGCCCAGCGCCTCGGCGAGGTCCAGGGAGAGCGCGGTCTTGCCCGACGCCGTCGCCCCGACGACGGCGACCACCGGCACGGCGGACGCCACCCGCTCGGGCGGCTCGGGGGCTTCGGACATGTGGCTAGTGTGGCAATCCGCCGGCCCACCCATGCGGCCGGCTCGACTTCGGGAGTGGGAGATGGGCTTCCTCGACAGGCTGGACAAGAAGCGGATCGAGCAGGCGAGGGCCAAGCTCACCGAGGCCGTCGACAAGCACGGCGACAAGATCGCCGGCGGCATCGACAAGGCCGCCCAGGCCGCCGACAAGCGCACCGGCGGCAAGCACCACTCGAAGATCGCCCAGGCCTCCGCGAAGGCCAAGGAGGGCCTCTCGAAGCTGGAGTCCGACGAGAAGCGGCGCACCGACGGCGGCCCCACCTCGTGACGGCCCCCGTCCCGGAGGAGGAGCGCGGCGACTCGCTGCCCACCGACCTCGACCCTCCCGGCGAGCACGACGGCGAGCTGCCGTCGCCCGACGACGCCGAGAACCCCGACGCCGCGGCGCAGCGCGACGAGGCCGGCACCACCGACGGCGAGCCCAGCCAGTGACCGTGACCGCGGCGGAGCGCCGATGATCCAGGGCCGCTACGCCGTCGTCCCCGCCTCCTACGTGCTCCTGCTGCGCGGCGCACCGGAGGACGCCGGCGGCACCGAGGTGCTGCTGCAGCTGCGTCAGAACACCGGCTTCATGGACGGCCACTGGGCCTCCGCGGCGGCCGGGCACCTCGAGGCCGGCGAGACCGGCTACGACGCCGCGGTCCGCGAGGCCCGCGAGGAGCTCGGCATCGGGCTCGACCCCGCCGACGGCCTGGAGTTCCTCACCGCGATGCAGCGCCGCCGCGGCGAGGAGGAGATCGAGCAGCGCCTCGACCTCTTCTTCACCGCCCGCCGCTGGGACGGCGAGCCGCACGTCGTCGAGACCCGCAAGGCCGCCGAGATCCGCTGGTGTCGCCTCGACGCGCTCGACGACCTGCCGGGGCCCGTCGTCCCCCACGAGCGGTACGTGCTCGACGGCCTGCGCGCCGGCACGCTCCCCCCGTACTCGACGTTCGGATTCGAGACCGCCACCGCCGAAGGAGCCCCCGCATGAGCGACGCAGAGCAGGCCCACCCGCCGATCGGCGACCTGCCCGAGCCGCAGGTCGAGACCCCCGAGCTGCACCCGGGCGGCCCCGACGCGATCGAGGACGTCGACCCGCACCCCGTCGTCCCGGAGCTGCCGCCGGAGCACAACCCGGCCGTCGACGCCGCCCCCGCGGAGACCCGCGAGGGCGAGGACACCTCCACCGAGGCCACTGAGTCCGCCGACGGCGAGGCCGTCACCGACGCCGCCGAGGAGTCCCCGGCCTGACGCCGGCCCGCCTCGCCTCGCACTCGGAGGTCAGAGGCGGGTGACGTCCAGCCGCGTCTCGACGGCGCGGTCGCCCTCGCGGACGATGCGGTACGCGCCCGCGCCGTCGCGCTCGGCGTAGGCGCCGACCATCTCGGTGCCGCGGTAGAGCAGGCCGACGCCGTCGTCGGTGGCGAAGCCGTCGGGCAGGGTGCCGTCGGCGACGCAGCGCTGCAGCAGCGGACGCCGCTGCTCCTCGCCGTCGTAGTGGACGCCGTTGCTGTAGGGCAGCAGCCCGAGGCCGTCGTCGATGGGCCTCAGCTCGGGGCCGAAGGAGTCGGTGGGGCCGCCGACGTGCCAGCAGATCGAGCCCGCCGAGACGCCCGTGAGCACCACGCCGGCCTCCCAGGCGGCGCGCATCGCGTGGTCGACGCCGTGGAGGCGCCACATCGCGAGCAGCCCGGCAACGCTGCCGCCCCAGACCCACACGACGTCCTGCTCGAGCAGGTGGGCGGTGATGTCGTCGACGTTCGGCATCGTGAACAGGGCCAGGTGGCTGGCGTCGAAGCCGCGCTCCTGCGCCATGGCGTACCAGGCGGCGAGGGTGCCGGAGTCGTCGCCGCAGGCGGTGGCGACGAAGGTGACCTTGGGGGCGCGGCCCTCGACGCCGGAGAGGTCGACGGCGAGGTCGGTCAGGGGGGCGACCGACCAGCGCCCGCGTCGGCCGGCGCGCGCACCGCCCGACGTGGCCAGGATGGTGGGGGAGTCAGCAGGCATGGCTCGACCCTAGGTAAGGAGATCTCTCGGGCGCCATCGGGGGTGCTGCGACGTCAGCCGCAGGCGGGGGCGGGCGGCAGCGGCGCGGGGACGCCGACGGTCGGCATCCCCAGCCCCACGGACGCCGTCGAGCCGGCCGGAGCAGCGGTGCGCGCGGCCCAGGCGTCGCCCGAGCGAGTGCGGCGCACGCCGTGGACGCGGTCGGCGACGAGGTGGTGCGGGGCGGCGTAGGTGATCTCCGCGGTGACGACGTCGCCGGGACGCACGGGGGCGTCGAGGCCCTCGGGCACGGCGAGGTGGACCAGGCGGTTGTCGGGGGCGCGGCCGGAGAGGCGCGCGGTCTCGGCGTCCTTCTTGCCCTCCCCCTCGGCGATCATCACCTCGACGGTGCGGCCGACCAGCGCCTTGTTCTCCTCCCACGCGATCGCGTTCACGAGCTCGACGAGCCGGCCGTAGCGGTCCTTCACGACGGCGGGGTCGATCTGGTCGGGCAGGTCGGCGGCCGGGGTGCCGGGACGCTTGGAGTACTGGAAGGTGAAGGCGCTGGAGAACCGGGACGCCTCGACGACGCGCAGCGTCTCGGCGAAGTCCTCCTCGGTCTCTCCGGGGAAGCCGACGATGATGTCGGTGGTGATCGCGGCGTGCGGGATGGCCGCGCGCACCCGCTCGATGATCCCGAGGTAGCGCTCGGCGCGGTAGCTGCGGCGCATCGCCTTCAGCACGCGGTCGGAGCCGGACTGCAGCGGCATGTGCAGGCTGGGCATGACGTTCGGCGTCGCGGCCATCGCCTCGATGACGTCGTCGGTGAACTCCGCAGGGTGCGGGCTGGTGAACCGCACCCGCTCGAGGCCCTCGATGTCGCCGCAGGCGCGCAGGAGCTTGGAGAAGGCCTGCCGGTCGCCGAACTCGACGCCGTAGGCGTTGACGTTCTGACCCAGCAGCGTCACCTCGCTGACGCCCTCGGCCACCAGCGCCTCGATCTCGGCGAGGATCTCACCGGGACGCCGGTCCTTCTCCTTGCCCCGCAGGCTCGGGACGATGCAGAAGGTGCAGGTGTTGTTGCACCCGACGCTGACGCTCACCCACGCCGCGTACGCCGACTCCCGGCGCGTCGGCAGGGTGCTCGGGAAGACCTCGAGGGACTCCAGGATCTCGACCTGCGCCTCCTCGGCCACCCGCGCACGCTCCAGCAGCACCGGCAGCGAGCCGATGTTGTGGGTGCCGAACACGACGTCGACCCACGGCGCCCGCTCGGTGATCGTCGCGCGGTCCTTCTGCGCCAGGCAGCCGCCGACGGCGATCTGCATGCCCGGGTGCGCGGCCTTCACCGGCGCCAGGTGGCCGAGGTTGCCGTAGAGCTTGTTGTCGGCGTTCTCGCGCACCGCGCAGGTGTTGAACACGACGACGTCGGCCTGCTCCCCCGTCGCCGCCTTCGCGTAGCCCGCGTCCTCCAGCAGACCGCCGAGACGCTCGGAGTCGTGGACGTTCATCTGGCACCCGTAGGTGCGGACCTCGTAGGTGCGGGGCTGCATGGTGCTGGCGTCGGTCGTCATGGCCCGTCAAGGGTACGAGCGGGCAGCGCTCATCGCAGAACCCAGCACGAGAGACTGCTCCCCACGGCAACCGACGCCCGACGACGGGCGTCCCACGGCCACCACCGGCGAGGAGGATCAGATGGCGCGAGCGAGCTCACCACGACCCGGGCGTCCGCGCGCGCTGCTGATGGCACTGGGCGTCCTTGCGCTCGTCGTCGGCGGGGTGCTGGCCTGGACGCTGCTGCCGCCGCGGCAGCAGGCCGACGTGCCGATGCCGGCCGACGACGCCGCGCCGGAGCAGGTCGTCGCGGCCTACCTGCAGGCGCTCGACGCCCACGACTGCGACACCGCGCGGGCGCTGACCACCGATCGCCTGCGGGCGAGCGCATCGTCGTGGTGCGAGGACCTCGCCGGGCTGAGCGACGTCGACGTGCGGGGCACCGCGCCGGTCGGCGCGGACGCCCTCGGGGCGGGGGTCGCGGCCACCTTCGACCTCGACTGGCGCCCCTTCCACGGCGACGGCTCGATGCCCGAGGGGCCGACGACGTGGGGCTTCGAGCTGGTGCGCACCGCACCCGACGCCCCGTGGCGGCTCGACACCGAGGGCACCGGCTGAGTCAGGCCGAGAGGAACGCCGCGATCATCGCGTTCGCGGCGGGCGACTCCTCGAAGTACTGGTGCCGCAGCCCGCTGAGCAGCAGCAGCGAGGAGTCGGCGATGCCGGCGCGGAGGATCTCGGCGTTGCGGGCGTCGGTGACGCCGTCGTCGGTGCCGTGGACGACGAGCGTCGGCGCGGTGATGCGCGGGAGGGCGTCGGCGCCGTCGTGGGCCGAGCTCATCGCCATCTGGCGGGCGAAGGCGGCGTCGTCGTGGGCGGCGGGCACGGCGCGGTCGGCGATCTCGGGGTGCGCCACGAGGTGGGCCGGGGCGTAGGAGAGCTCGAGGGCGGCGCGCAGGTCGCCGGAGGCGAACGCGGCGGTGGCCGCGGCCGGGCGCGGGACGCCGTGGGCGTCGCCGACGGTCGAGGCGCCGAGCACCAGGCGCGTGACGCGGTCGGGGTGATCGGCGGCGACCCACTGGGCGATGCGTCCCCCGAGCGAGTGCCCGTAGACGGCGACCCGCTCGAGACCGAGGTGGTCGAGCACGGCGATGACGTCGCCGGCGGTGTCGCGGGTCGTCCAGCCCTCGGGCGCCGGGGAGGACTCGCCGATGCCGCGGTGCTGGAGCCGAACGACGCGGAATCCGGCCAGCGACGCGAGGACGGCGTCCCAGACGGTGTGGTCGGCGCCGAGCCCGGGCAGCAGGACGACGGCGGGAGCCTGGCCGCCGGAGGACGGCTCGAGCACCTCGTGCCAGAGGTGGGCGCCGTCGGTGGCGCGGGCCAGGCCGTCCCGAGTGGTCATGCGACCCAGAACCGCGACGACGCGCGGCCGATTCCCCTCCAGGGGAGCCGGCCGCGCGTCGTGACGGCGTGGTGCGTCAGAGGGTGCAGAGGCGGGCGCGGTCCTGGCGGCCGCCGACGACCGGGGTGACGGCAAAGCGGCAGGAGTCGTAGCCGCGGGCCTCGACGATCTCGCGCACCTGGTGCCAGGTGATGCCCTGGAGCTGGGGGGTGCGGGAGAGGACGAAGCCGGACTGGCGGTCGGGGTCGCCGACGATCGCGAAGGAGTAGTCGGGCGCCAGGTAGGTGATGACGTAGTTCGGCTTGGAGGTGTCGCCGAAGCTGGGGATGAAGTCGAACTTCACGCGCAGCTGGGCGTTGGTGGCCGGGTCGAGGACGTCGGCGCGGCCCTTGACCGAGCTGTCGAAGCCGAGCGGGGTGCGGCAGGTGTTGACGACGCTGATGGTGTCGGCGTCGACCGCGGTGTAGACGGCGCGGGAGTTGCGCGAGCACTGGGCCTGGTAGATCTGCGGGATCGCGGCGACCTGCTCCCAGCGGCCGACGTAGCGGCTGAGGTCGACCGAGGACACCGGCTGGAGCGGCTCGGCGGTGGTGGCGGCCTGCGCGGGAGCGCCGCCGACGGCCACGAGGCCGGCGGCGAGCGTGGCGAGGACGGCCGCGGCGGCGGCGAGACGGGGACGCATGCGGGACATGAGCTCAAGACCTTTCCGAGATGGAACCTTCTGACCATCGTTCGGGGCCTGCGGGCGTCCGGAGGGATCCGAAGGGGTGGGCGGGGCCGGATCGGCTCCGGACGCGTCGACGCCCCCGCACGATCGGGAGGATCGAGCGGGGGCGCCGGGGGGACGTCGGGGCGGACGTCGGGACTGGTCAGGCCTGCGCGGCGGTCGGGGTCCTCGCGGGCTTCGGGGTGACCCACAGCCGGATGACGCCCTCGATGACCACGGTGCCGTCGTCACGGACGCCCTTGACGCGGACGGGGACGTCGGGGTCGTCGCCGGTCCACTGGGCGGCGTCGGTCTCGGCGATGCAGGTGATGTCGCTGGTGGCCTTGGCGGTGTAGGACACCTCCATCCCCTTGGGGATCCAGCGCTTGTCGCTGGGGATGGTGACCTCCGCGAGCGCGCCCATGGCGGCCTCGAGGCCGTTGCACAGCGCGATCGCGTGCACGGTGCCGAGGTGGTTGTGCACGCCGCGGCGCTTGGGGATCACGAGCTCGGCCCGGTTGGGCTCCACCACGGTGAAGCGCGGCCGGATCGTCGCGAAGTACGGGGCCTTCTGGGAGAAGGCGAGGGAGAAGACGCGCTTGCCGACGCTCGCGCCGACCACCGGGAGGGTGGTCGTGGTGCGCCACAGGGAGAGGACCTGACTCATGGCGTCAGATTACTCGTGGGTAACTTCTGTGGTCAACGCCGGGAGTCGCCGACCTCTCCCCGGAGCTCAGGCCACCGAGAGCAGGAGGCGCTCGAGGGCGGCGATCTCGTCGGCGTCCAGGCCCTCGGGGTCGGCCAGGCGCGCGCGCATCTGCGCGGCGACGAGCGCGAGGGCGGCGCGGTCGAGGGCGCGGACGACGGCCCGCAGCTGGTTGACGACGTCCTCCGGCTCCCGGGCCTCCTCGACCATGCGCAGGACGCCGGCCAGCTGGCCCTGGGCGCGCTTGATGCGGTTGGCGACCGGGACGATCTCGGGGGGAAGCTCGCTGCTCACGACGGGTCCTTCGGGTGCGACGGACCGACGGCGGGGGGTGGGCCGGCGGACCGCAGGCGGGCGGGGGAGGCGAGCCGCGAGACGACCATCCGGGCCCCGAGCCCCGAGGACGACCGATCGCGGTCACTGCTGGCGAGGATCCCCCGCCGAGCATGCGCTTCGCAAGGGAATCGCGGATCCGGCGCGTCGCGCCTGGCGGCACGCTCACCCCCCAGGGCGAGTGGCGGACGCCGGACGACGGGGCCCGGCCGGGCCTCAGGCGGACCCGAGAGCCGCCGGGAGCCGCCGGGAGTCCTAGAGACCCTCGCGGGACTGGCCCAGGAAGCTGCGCGCCATCTGCAGGGCCTCGGCGTGGCTGGTCATCTCGGTGACGATCGCGCGGCCGGCCCAGGCGAAGCGGATGGTGGGACCGTTGACCCGCACCGACTCCAGCATCGGCCAGGGCACGAAGTCGACGGAGTAGTCCGCGGGCCGCTCCCCCGCACGGCCCTCGACCTGGACGAACTCGACGTGCACGAGCGCCTCGGGCAGGGCCGCGAGCAGCAGCAGCGGACGACGTCCGCGGTTGCGCACCAGGTGGGGGTAGGGACGCGCGGCGCTGCCGCGGGCGCGGACCATGCGCTGAACGTCCTCGGGGATGCCGGGGTCGTCGAGCAGCCCGGGGCGCTCGGGCTCCTCGGCGGCGCTCCCGGCGTCGCTGGCGGCCTCGCCGTCCCGGCGTCCGAACCGGCTCATGGGCACCCCCTGGCTCCTGCGGTGCGACGTCGTCGTCGCACCCCCGGGCTCATCCTGCCGCGCCGGGCCGGTCCGCGGAGCCGTCCGCGCCGAGATGCTCCAGGACGAGCGCCGCGACGACGTCGGGACGCTCCAGGTGGAGGAAGTGGCCGGCGTCGTCGACCACGACGGCGCGCGCGTGCGGCGGCAGGTGCGTGGCGGCGCGCTCGGCGAGGTCGACGCCCAGGCAGCCGTCGTCGCGGCCATGCAGGGTGAGCAGCGGACGCCGCGAGGACTCGAGCCAGGAGCGGGCGTGGGCTCGGTAGGCCGCCGGGACGGCGAAGGAGCGCGGCAACGCGCGGTAGTAGCCGAGGACCGCCGAGCGGTGGGCGCGGGTGGGCAGCGCGGCGGCGAGGTGGGCGAGGTCGTCGGTGGCGTCCAGGCCCGGCGACCACGCCCGCCACAGGCCGGCCACGAGCCGCTCGAAGCGGCGCTCGGGCAGGACGGGCAGCTGGTTGAAGCCGATGTACCAGCTGCGCCGGACCTGACGGGCGACGCCGCCGAGCCAGCCCAGCGGATCGGGGCGGAGGTGGCTCATCGCGGACAGCGGCGGGACGGCCATCGCGACGGCGCGGGCGAACGGCGAGGCGTCGTCGCCGATCAGGCCGTGCACGGTGAGGGCGCCCCAGTCGTGGCCGACGACGACGGCGCGGTCGTCACCGCCGACCGCGGCGTGGACCGCGACGGCGTCGGCCACCAGGGCGGCGATGTGGAACGCGCCGTCGGCGGGCACGTCGCTGGGACCGTAGCCGCGGGTGGCGGGGGCGACGACGCGGTAGCCGGCGGCGGCGAGCACGGGCCCGAGGTGGCGCCAGGTGTGCGGGGTGTCGGGGAAGCCGTGGAGGAGGACGGCGAGCGGACGGGCGTGGTCGTCGACGTCGCCCCAGGTGAGCGCACGCAGGGTGACGTGCGGGAGGGGCAGCTCGAGGCGGCCGGGCTCGGGGGTCACCCGCGGACCCTAGCGGCGGGTCGCCCCCAGGCATCTTGACGTCAAGATTCTCGACGGAGGTCGCCGGGCCCGTACGATGGCGGCATGCGGGACGAGGTCGACAGCCTGGTGGAGGCCTGGGCGCGCGCGCGTCCGGACCTCGACCTCGACCCCGTCGAGGTCTTCAGCCGCATCTCGCGCCTGGCGCGCCACCTCGACCTCGCCCGCCGCGAGGCGTTCACCGCCCACGACATCGAGTCCTGGGAGTTCGACGTCCTCGCCGCGCTGCGCCGCGCGGGCGACCCCTACGAGCTCTCCCCCGGACGCCTGCTGCGCGAGACCCTCGTGACCTCCGGGACGATGACCAACCGCGTCGACCGGCTCGTCGCCCGCGGCCTCGTCGAGCGCTACCCCGACCCCGACGACCGTCGCGGCGTCATCGTCCGGCTCACGCCCGAGGGCAAGGACGCCGTCGACGCCGCCTTCACCGCCCTGCTCGCCGCCGAGCGCGAGCTGCTCGCCGACACCTCCGCCGAGGACCGCCAGCGTCTGGCTGCGCTCCTCCGGGGGTTGCTGGTGCCGTTCGGCGAGGGGTAGGCGCCCAGACCGGGCGGCCCCGATTACCCGGCTGACCGGGTAATCGTGCGGTTGGCACGGGATATGTCCCGTGCCAAGTGCACACTTCGCGTGCCAGGTGCGCTCGCTCAGGCCACCTGACGGGCCCCGAGCACGGCCTCGGCGCAGGTGCGTCCGAGCCGCAGGTGCTCCTCGGTGAGCGAGAAGTCGTTCATCCGGACGCCGAGGTCCGGGGCGGTCAGGTGCACCACCTCGACGCCGGGGCCGAACACGACCTCCGGGCGCACCCGCATCGAGACGGCCAGGCTGGTGAGCAGCACGTCGAGGGGGGTGCGGGCGCGACGACGGATCGCCGGGACGCTGGCGTCGAGCACGAAGACTCGGTCGGGCGCGAGGCCGAGGGCGCCGGCGACGGGCACGAGGTCGGCGATGCCGCCGTCGACGTGGGTGGTGGTCGTGCCGTCGGGCTCGGGCAGGGTCACCGGCTCGAAGATACCGGGCAGCGCGGTGGAGGCCAGCAGCGTCCGGAGCAGGTCGCCGGAGTCGTGGTACGCGGCGTGGTAGCCGGCGGAGTCGCTCTCCAGGCGGGTGGTGGCGACGCGCACCGGCACCGGCAGGTCCTCGAGGCGCTCGACGCCGCACCAGCCGTGCACCAGCCGCTCGAGGCCGGTCGTCGGGAACAGCGAGGTGGGGTGACGCACGACGTGGCCCACCCGGTTCCACACCCGTCCCGGGAAGACGTCGGTGGTGCGGATCCCGCGCCAGCGCTCGGCGAGCTGCGCGACCCCGGCGTACCCGGGATGCCCGGCGAGGAACACGGCGTTGAGCGCGCCGACGGAGGTGCCGACGTAGGCCGCGGGGCGCACGCCGTAGGAGAGCAGCACGTCGAGCATGCCCACCTGCACGGCGCCGCGCGCGGCACCGCCGGAGAGGACGAGCACGTCGCGTGGGGTCATGCCGTCCTCATCGGCCGGACGAGGGCCGACCTGCGGGTAACGCGGGCGGGCGGGCGGCTACTCCAGCACCTCGGCGGCCTCGAGCCACTCCATCTCCAGCTCCTCGCGCTCGGCGGCGATCTCCTGCAGCTGCTCGGCGAGGGTGGCTAGGCGGGCGTAGTCCTGGGCGGCGGCGGCCATCTCGACGTCGAGGGCGGCCTGGCGCTCGGCGAGGCGCTCGAGCTGGCGGTCGAGGCGGGCGAGGGTCTTGCGGGCGGCGCGCTCCTCGGCGCTGCCGGCCCCGGCCTTGGCCGAGCCGGCGGGGGCGGCGGGGGCGGCGGGGGCGACAGCGGCAGCAGCGACGACGGGCGCAGGAGCACCGCCCGGCGGGTTCGGCAGCCGCCGCTCGAGGTACTCGTCGACGCCGCGGGGCAGCATCGAGATCTGGCCGTCGCCGAGCAGCGCCCAGATGGAGTCGGTGACGCGCTCGAGGAAGTAGCGGTCGTGGGAGACGACGATGAGCGTGCCGGGCCAGGAGTCGAGGAAGTCCTCCAGGACGGTGAGGGTCTCGATGTCGAGGTCGTTGGTGGGCTCGTCGAGGAGCAGGACGTTGGGCTCCTCCAGCAGGATCCGCAGCAGCTGCAGGCGTCGGCGCTCGCCGCCGGAGAGGTCGCCGATGCGGGCGGTGAGGCGGTCGCCGGTGAAGCCGAACCGCTCGAGCATCGAGGTGGCGGTGAGCTCGCCGCCGTCGGCGGTGCGGGTGACCCGGCGGATCGACTCCACGCTGGGCAGCACCCGCAGGTCGGTGTCGACGTCGTCGAGCTGCTGGGTCAGATGGCGCAGGTCGACGGTGCGGCCGCGGCGCACCCGGCCGGCGGACGGCGCGAGATCGCCGGAGAGCAGGGAGAGCACGGAGGTCTTGCCCGCGCCGTTGACGCCGACGATGCCGATGCGGTCGCCCGGCCCGATGCGCCAGGTGGCGTGGTGCAGCAGGCGCCGCTCGCCGCGCAGGAGGTCGGCGTCCTCGACGTCGAGGACGTCCTTGCCCAGCCGCTGGGTGGCGAAGCGCTGCAGCTCGAGTCGGTCGCGCGGCGGCGGGACGTCCTCGATGAGCTGGGTGGCGGCGTCGATGCGGAACTTCGGCTTCGAGGTGCGCGCCGGGGCGCCGCGACGCAGCCAGGCCAGCTCCTTGCGGACGAGGTTCTGCCGGCGGGTCTCGGACGCCGCGGCCTGGCGCTGGCGCTCGGCCTTGGAGAGCACGAACGCGGCGTAGCCGCCCTCGTAGACGTCGACCTGGCCGTCGTGGACCTCCCAGGTCCACTGGCACACGGCGTCGAGGAACCACCGGTCGTGGGTGACGACGATGAGCGCGAACGTGCGCGAGCGCAGGTGCTCGGCCAGCCACGCGACGGCCTCGACGTCGAGGTGGTTGGTGGGCTCGTCGAGGACGACGAGGTCGTGGTCGCCGAGCAGCAGCGCGGCCAGCGCGCACCGGCGCCGCTCGCCGCCGGAGAGGCCCACCACCGAGCGGTCGAGCGCGACGCCGGCCAGCAGCACCTCGACGACCTCGCGGGTGCGCACGTCGGCGGCCCACTCGTGGTCGGAGCGGCCGGCGAGCACGGCCTCGCGCACGGTGTGGGAGTCGACGAGCTCGTCGCCCTGGTGCAGGTAGCCGATGAGCAGCCCGCGCTGGCGCGAGACGCGTCCGGTGTCGGGCTCCTCGAGGCCGGTCATCACCTCGAGCAGGGTGGTCTTGCCGTCGCCGTTGCGTCCGACGATGCCCACGCGGTCGCCCGCGCCGATGCCGAGGGAGACCTCGGCGAGCAGCGGACGCACGCCGTAGGACTTCGAGACGCGCTCGAGGTTGACGAGGTTCACGGGGGTGGCCATCAGGCGCGCCTCACTGGTAGGTGACCACGTGCGTGCCCGCGACGGCGGCGGGCACGGCGGTGGCGCGGACGTGGCCGCGGGTGGTCAGGGCGGCGTGCACCTCGTGGGCGTGGGCCATCGAGTCGCACAGCAGCAGGACGGTGGGGCCCGAGCCCGAGAGCAGCGCGGCCCGGGCGCCGGCCTCGAGGCCGTGCTCGAAGGTGGCGCGCAGGTCGGGGCGCAGGTCGAGCGCGGGAGCGGCGAGGTCGTTGTGGAGCGCGGCGGCCAGGGCGGCGACCTCACCGGAGGCCAGCGCCGCGGCCAGCGCGGCCGGGACGCCGGGTTCGAGGTCGGGTGCGTCGGCAGCACCCGCGGCCACCAGCTCGTCGAAGCGGCGGTAGACCGACGGCGTCGAGAGGCCCTCGTCGTCCTCGACGACGATCCACCACCAGGAGCCGACGTCGACGATCGGCTCGACGACCTCGCCGCGGCCGGTGCCCAGCGCGGTGCCGCCGAGCAGCGCGAACGGGACGTCGGAGCCCAGGCGGGCGGCCAGGGCGAGGAGGTCGTCGTCGGTGGTGCGCAGGTCCCAGAGCCGGTCGAGCGCGACGAGGGTGGCCGCGGCGTCGGCGGACCCGCCGGCCAGTCCCCCGGCCACCGGGATGCCCTTGTGGATCGAGATCCGCGCGGCGCGGTCGGCGGGCAGGCCGTGGTGGTCGGCGAGCAGGCGCGCGGCCCGCAGCGCCAGGTTGGTCTCGTCGAGCGGCACCTCGGCCAGCTCGATGCGGTCGTCGGCGGTGGCGTGCAGGCTCCAGCCCTCGCCGGGGCCGGCGTCGACGACGGTGACGTCGTCGTAGAGGCCCACCGCCTGGTAGACGGTGACCAGCGGGTGGAAGCCGTCGGGACGCAGCGCGCCGACGCCGAGGTGCAGGTTGATCTTGGCCGGCGCGCGGACGGTGACGCCGACGCCCGGGGTCTCGGCCCTCACGCGTCGGCCCCCGTCGGGAGGCCGGCGACGGGCAGGGCCTCGGCGATCCGCACGAACTCCGCGAGCCCGAGCGCCTCGCCGCGGGTGAGCGGCGCGACGTCGGCGGCGGCGAGGGCGGCGTCGACCTGCTCGCCGGGGAAGAGGGTGCGCAGCGCGCCGCGCAGGCCCTTGCGGCGCTGGGCGAAGGCGGCGTCGACGACGGCGAAGACGTGGGCGCGCGGGACGGCGCCGGTGGGCGGCTCGCGGCGGGTCCAGGCCACGAGGCCGGAGTCGACGTTGGGCGCAGGCCAGAAGACGTTGCGGCCGATGGCTCCGGCGCGGCGGACGTCGGCGTACCAGGCGGCCTTCACCGACGGGACGCCGTAGGCCTTGGAGCCGGGGCGCGCGGCCAGCCGGTCGGCGACCTCGGCCTGCACCATCACCAGGCCGCGCTCGAGGGAGGGCAGCAGCTCGAGGAGGTGCAGCAGCACCGGCACCGAGACGTTGTAGGGCAGGTTGGCCACCAGCGCGGTGGGCGCGGGCCCGGGCAGCTCCGCGACGCGCAGGGCGTCGGCGAGGACCACCTCGAACCGGTCGGCCTGCGCGGGAGCGAGCTCGGCGATGGTGCGCGGCAGCCGCGCGGCGAGGACGTCGTCGATCTCGACGGCGGTGACGCGTCCGACGACCTCGAGCAGCGCGAGGGTCAGCGAGCCCAGGCCCGGGCCGACCTCGACGACGACGTCGTCGGCGCCGACGCCGGACTCCCGCACGATGCGGCGCACCGTGTTGGCGTCGATGACGAAGTTCTGGCCGCGCTGCTTGGTGGGACGCAGGTCGAGCTCGGCGGCCAGGGCCCGCACCTCCGCGGGCCCGAGCAGACGCGGGCCGGCGGGATCGGACATGGGCTCCAGCCTAGTGGCGCGCGGAGAGACGGCTCCGGCCGGGGAC
>NZ_JBUZJI010000023.1:28300-71168 GCF_055282735.1 Nocardioides sp. B129/18
GGTGTCGTCCCCGGCCGGAGCCGCCGCTGCTGAGGGGTCGGGCCCGATCAGGTCGGGAGCCCGAGCTTGGAGGCGCAGCCCGGCCAGGCGCCGTAGCCGCCGGAGGCGTCGCGCACCTTGGTGGCGATGGCGATCTGGGTCTCCCGCGAGTTCTCGCTCGGGAGGCCGGAGCCGCCGTAGGCGCGCCAGGTGCCGAGGTTGAACTGCAGGCCGCCGTAGTAGCCGTTGCCGGTGTTGATGGCCCAGTTGCCGCCGGACTCGCACTGCGCGAGCTGGTCCCACACGGTGCTGCCGCTCGCGAAGTTCGTGGCGGTGCTGCGCTGGACGGGCTTCTTGGTGCCGACGGTGACGATGCGGCTCACCGGGGCGGTGCGCACGGTCTGGGCGACGACCGACTTCACGCGGACCTCGCCGTTCCAGTAGGTGACGCGGTAGGTGACGTCGCGGACGCCGTCGCGGCCCTGGCGGGTGACCTTGGTGGTGCCCTGCGCCATCGAGGAGTCCGTGCGCTTGACGGTGCCGAACGGCACGGCCTCGCCGGTGACGCGGCGGGTCTTGACGCTGACGTCGGTGAAGACGACGCGGTCGCCGTTCTCGACCCGGCGCGAGAGCGACGGGGAGACGCGGTCGCGCTTGTCGACCTTGACGCCGAGGTCGGCGAGGACGTCGCCGACCGTGGCGGCGGCGAGGTAGCGCCTGGCGGGCTTGGCGCCGGCCAGGACGACGGTGAGGCGCTTCGGCGTCACGACCTCGAGGGTCGCGCCGGAGCGGTCGATGGCGCCGCCGCGGGAGAGCGAGAGGTCCGAGCCGCGGAACTCGCGGCCGATCTGGCCGAGCGCGCCGGCCACGGTGCTGGAGGTGACCCAGTAGGTCTTCGGTTTGCCGTCGACCTCGAGGGTCAGCTGGCGGCCGAAGCGGACGCTGACGGCGCTGCCGTCCTCGATCGGGGTCGAGACCGACGGCGCGACGACGTCGTGCGGGCCGAGGTCGACGCCCTGGTCGGCGAGGAGGTCGCCCACGGTGCCGCCGCTGGCGGACACGGTGCGCTGCTTGCCGTCGAGGCTGAGCGTCACGGTGTCCGACGCCATGGCGCGGTATCCGAGGGTCGAGCCGGCGACGGCGAGGACCACGAAGGTGGTCAGGGCAGCCATCAGGCCCCGGTGGTTGCTGGCGCGGTCGAGTCGAGGGGACGCCCAGCGGGCCACCCTGGAGAGATGCTGCACGTTGCTCCGAACGTCGTGCTTCCCGGGCCTCGGGAGCCAGCGCGGCGGGGCGGACCGTAGTCCTGGTCGCCCGCGGCGGCCCCCTCGAGAAACGGCCGCGCGGGGTGGTCCCGCGATGGTGTGCGCTGGCCGAACTCGTGTCCCGATCCCGGCCGTCGAGCGTCTATCGGAACAGGCTCCGCGCACCTGAGGCAAACCGACGAGGCCGGTTGTGAGGAGCCTCTCGTCGGTGAGGAGGGGTGTCTATCGGAGGTGTTCTCGCAGGTCAGAGCAGGGTTCTCGCCATCGGGCCGGAGCGAGCGTGAGAGAACGGTGAGAGTCCGTCCTCACCCCGTCCGAGACCTACCAGGCGCCGCCGAAGGCCACCTCGGTCGTGGCGTCGATGGCCGCGCAGAGCCCCTCGAGGTCCTCCCCGCGCACCTGCGACATCGTCCGCACGGTGTGCGGGACGAGGTAGGAGGCGTTGACGCGGCCGCGCCAGGGCGTCGGGGTCAGGTAGGGCGCGTCGGTCTCGACCAGGATCCGGTCCTGCGGCGCGACGACGAGGGCCTCGCGCAGGGCGCCGGCGTTGCCGAAGGTGACGGTGCCGGCGAAGGAGAGGAAGGCGCCGCGGTCCAGGCAGGCGCGGGCGAAGGCGGCGTCGCCGGAGAAGCAGTGCATGACCCAGCGATCGGGCACGCCCTCGGAGTCGAGCACCTCGAGGACGGCGTCGTGGGCGTCGCGGTCGTGGATGACCAGCGTGCGGTCGGTGCGCTTGGCGAGGTCGATGTGACGCCGGAAGGACTCGATCTGCGCGGCGACGCCGTCCTCGCCGGTGCGGAAGAAGTCCAGGCCGGTCTCGCCGACGGCGCGCACGCGGTCGTGGGCGGTGACGAGCCGCTCGAGCTCGGCGATCGCCGCGTCGAGTCCCTGCTCGGCCGCCACCCGCGGCGCCTCGTTGGGGTGCAGCGCGACACCGGCCACCAGCTGCGGATGGGCGGCGGCGGCCTCGACGGCCCACGCGGCGCGCTCGAGGTCGCAGCCGATCTGGACGATGCGCGGCACCCCGACCGCGGCCGCGCGGGCCAAGGCGTCCTCGAGGTCGAGCGGCGCGACGCCGACGTCGCCGCGCCCGATGTCGAGGTGGCAGTGGTTGTCGACCACCGGGTGCGGCAGCGGCTCGGGCGCCGGCGGCCGCTCGGTGCGCTGCTCGCGGCTCTCGTTGGTGGGGCTCACGACGCGGCGATCCGCGCGAGGACGGCGTCGGCCAGCGCGCGCGGCTCCTCGGTGGGGATCCAGTGGCTGACGCCGGGCAGCTCGACGAGCCGGTAGTCGGCGTCGACCCAGCGGGCGGTGAGGTCGACGCCCTTGCGGCCGATGGCGACGTCGCCGTCGGACCACACCAGCGTGGTGGGCACGGTGACGCGGCCGCGCAGGACGCCGCGGTCGCCCAGCGGCATCGCGCGGTACCAGTTGAGCGCGGTGGGCAGGACGTCGTCCTCGACGACCTCGGCGTGGAAGCGGTCGACGTCGGCCTGGGTCATGCCGGCCCTCAGCAGCGTGCGGTGCACCAGGCCGCCGCGACGGCGGGCCAGCGCGGGCACCAGGCGCGGGGTCCAGAAGGGCAGGAAGTAGGCGGACTTCAGGAACTGCGTGGAGGTGACCTCGGCGCGCAGGAACGCCGCGGGGTGCGGCACCGAGACGGCCGTCCACGACGCCACCAGGCTCGGGTGGCGTGCGGCGGTGGCCCACCCGACGGCCGAGCCCCAGTCGTGGCCGACGAGGTGCACGGGGCCAGGACGTCCGGTGGTCTCGCCGATCGCGCCGACGAGGGCGGCGACGTCGTCGGCGAGGTGGTGCACCGCGTAGTCGCGCACGCGGCGCGGCCGGGCGCCGCGGCTGTAGCCGCGCTGGTCGGGGGCGAAGGTGCGGTGGCCGGCCTCGTGGAGCAGCGCCGCGACGGCCTCCCAGGAGCTGGCGCGCTCGGGGAAGCCGTGCAGCAGCACGACCGGGTCGCCGTCGAGGGGGCCGGCGTCGACGACGTCGAAGACCAGGCCGTCGCGGGTGAAGGAGGTGAGGCGGTCGGTGGGGCTCACGGGGTGCTCCTCTCCCCCGGGGCGGGGGCACGGTGGGCGGGAGGGACTGCTCGGTGCACGAGGTCGTAGACCTCGCGCTTGGGGACGCCGGCCAGCCGGGCGACGTCGGCGATGGCCTGCTTGCGGGGGGTGCCGGCGGCCTCCCGCTCGGCCACGGCCGCGCGGAGGGCGTCGGGGTCGGCGTCGACGGCGGGCGCGGTGGCGCCGGCGACGACGAGGGTGACCTCGCCGCGGACGCCGTCGGCGGCCCAGGCGACGAGATCGGCGAGCGGGCCGCGGACGACCTCCTCGTGCACCTTGGTGAGCTCGCGGCACACCGCGGCGGGGCGGTCGTCGCCGAAGGCCTCGGCCAGCGCCGCCAGCGCCGCCTCGGTGCGGTGCGGCGCCTCGAAGAACACCATCGTGCGCTCCTCGGCGGCCAGCCCCGCGAGCCGGCGGGCGCGCTCGCCGGCCTTGCGAGGCAGGAAGCCCTCGAAGCAGAACCGGTCGACCGGCAGGGCGCTGACCGCCAGCGCGGTCAGCACCGCCGAGGGGCCGGGCACCGCCGTCACCCGGACGCCGTGCTCGACCGCGGCCGCCACCAGCCGGTAGCCGGGGTCGGAGACGCTCGGCATGCCGGCGTCGGTGACCAGCAGGACCCGCTCGCCGGCCAGCAGCGCCTCCAGCAGCACCGGGGTGCGGGCGGCCTCGTTGCCCTCGAAGTAGGAGACGACGCGGCCGGCGAGGGCGACGTCGAGGTCGGTGGTCAGGCGGCGCAGGCGCCGGGTGTCCTCGGCGGCGACGACGTCGGCGGCGGCGAGCTCCTCGGCCAGCCGGGGTGCGGCGTCGGCGACGCGCCCGATGGGCGTGGCCGCGAGCACCAGCACGCCGGCCTCACCGGACTCGCCGGAGGAGCCGTCAGCGGTGGGGGCCGTCATGGCCGCATCATCGCAGGAGCGGCGGACCGCCTCGGCCCCCGCCCGTACAGTGCTCCCTCGTGAGCACCGACGACGCCGACGCCCCCGCGCCGACGCCCCGGACGGAACCGCGGACCGGCCCCGCGACGACCGGCCGCACCGTGCTCGACCGCGACGCCGACGGCGTGCCGCGTCCGAGCGCCTGGGCCCGCGCGCGCAGCCGGCTCGATCTGGAGGACCCCGTCGTCGGCTGGACCGGCGCCCTCGCGCTCACCCTCCTCGCGTTCGCCCTGCGGCTGTGGCACCTCAGCACGCCGAAGGAGTTCGAGTTCGACGAGACCTACTACGCCAAGGACGCCTGGTCGCTGATCAACCAGGGCTACGTGCACGGCTACGTCGCCGACGCGAACGACAAGATCCTCGCCGGCCAGACGCAGGGCCTGTGGACCTCCGAGCCGTCGATGATCGTGCACCCCGAGGTCGGCAAGTGGCTGATCGGCCTGGGCGAGAAGGCCTTCGGCATGGACCCGCTCGGCTGGCGGATCGCCTCGGCCGTCGTCGGCTCGCTCATGGTGCTGGTGATGATCCGCCTGGCGCGACGCGTCACCGGCTCCACGATGCTCGGCCTGGTGGCCGGCGTCCTGATCATGTTCGACGGTCTGGAGTTCGTGCTCTCCCGCCTGGCCCTGCTCGACATCTTCCTGGCCTTCTTCACCCTCTGCGCGGTCTCGTGCCTGGTCAACGACCGGTTCTGGATGCGCGCCCGCCTGGCCCGCCTGGTGCCCGAGCGCATCGACGATCCTGCCGCGTGGGGTCCGGTCCGCGCCCTGCTGTGGCGGCCGTGGCTGCTCACGGCGGGCGTCTGCTTCGGCCTCGCCTGCGGCACCAAGTGGACCGCGATCTACCCCCTGGCCGCGTTCGGCATCCTCATGGTGGCCTGGAGCGCCGGGGCGCGTCGCTCCTTCGGCGTGCGGTGGTCGTGG
The DNA here is from genome assembly GCF_055282735.1 of Nocardioides sp. B129/18. Lineage (NCBI taxonomy): Bacteria > Bacillati > Actinomycetota > Actinomycetes > Propionibacteriales > Nocardioidaceae > Nocardioides > Nocardioides sp. B129/18. The sequence goes on from NZ_JBUZJI010000023.1 coordinate 33,478, forward strand.
CCGAGGGCGCTGGTCGTCGACGGGCTGCCCGCCTTCGGCTACCTCGTGGGCGTCGGCCTGATCGTCTACGTCGCCACCTGGAGCGGCTGGCTGGTGCACGCCTCGGCGTACGAGAAGAGCCTCTCCTCCACCCAGTACACCCAGTTCGTCGGCGTGAAGGGGCCCTGCCAGGGCGAGTCGATCGACGCCCGGCTCGACCCGGACAAGCGCTGGCCGACGGCCACCGAGCCCGACGCCCGCGGCCTCGGCGAGGTCACCCAGTCGCTGCGCTCTCTCTGGTACTACCACCAGGACGTCTACACCTTCCACACCCACTTCCTGGCGTGCGCGCAGCACGACTACGCCTCCGACCCCGCGGGCTGGCTGCTGCTCAACCGGCCCGTCGGCGTCGCCGCCGACACCGGCATCCAGCCCGGCACCCGCGGCTGCGAGGCGCCGGCCGGCAGCGACTGCCTGCGTCAGGTGCTGCTCATCGGCACGCCCGCGCTGTGGTGGGGCGGCGTCGTCGCGATCGTGTTCGCGCTGGTGATGTGGCTGGGCCGCCGCGACTGGCGCGCGGGCCTGGCCGTGGTGGGCGTCGGCTCCACCTGGCTGCCGTGGCTGATGTACGCCGACCGGCCGATCTTCCTCTACTACATCGTCGTGACGCTGCCGTTCGTCGTGCTGGCGCTCACCCTCGCGATCGGACGCCTCATCGGCCCCGACCGCACCCCGACCCGCCGCCGCACCGTCGGCGTCGTGATCGCCGGGACCTTCGTCGTCGCCGTGGTGGCGAACTTCGCGTGGTTCTGGCCGATCTTCACCAACGGGCTGCTCACCCACGGCGAGTGGCTCGACCGGATCTGGCTCAGCAGGTGGATATGACCTCCTTCACCCCCGGCTGGGACGAGATCCCCGCCCCGCTCCTCGCGATGTGGACCGAGCGGCACCTGTGCACGCTCACCACCCTGCGCAAGGACGGACGCCCGCACGTGGTGCCCGTCGGCGTCGCCCTCGACGTCGAGGAGCGCTGCGCGTGGGTGATCACCAGCGCCGGCTCGCTGAAGGCCCGCCACGTGCTGCGCGACGCCGGCGCCGGCGAGGTGGCGGCCTGCCAGGTCGACGGCGCCCGCTGGTCGACCCTCGAGGGCACCGCCGAGCTGCGCGACGACGCCACCTCGGTGGCCCGCGCCGTCGAGCGGTACGCCTCGCGCTACCGGCAGCCGCGGGAGAACCCGGCCCGCGTGGCGCTGCGCATCGAGGTGCGCCGCTTCGTCTTCGGTCCCGGGCTGCTGCGCGAGGCCTGATCGCGCCGGAGCGGTCGCCGGAACCCGCGCGCAACATCGGCCCCCTAGGCTCGCGGCCATGTCCGTGCTCGAGCTCGGCGACGGGGTGGTCGGCGACCACTACGTCGCCTCCTCCCCCGACCAGGTGCTGTGGGGCCGGCTGCCCTGCGCCGCCGACGCGCCGCTGCTGCACGTCGAGCCGGGCGCCGAGGTCACCTTCGACACCCTCAGCCACGAGGGGATCCTCGAGGACCAGGGCCGCGACCCCGAGCGGTTCTTCGCCCCCCACGACGTGCCGGTGCTGGCCGACGCGATCGCGCTGGCGGCCTCCGACCACCCGCGCACCTTCGGCGTGGACGGCCCGCACGTGGTGAGCCGTCCGGTGCACGTGGCCGGGGCGCACGTGGGCGACCTGCTGGCCGTCACCATCCTCGAGACGACCCCGCGGGTGCCCTACGGCGTCGTCTCCAACCGGCACGGCCGCGGCGCGCTGCCCGGGGAGTACCCGCTCGACGGCGAGGTGTGGTCGGCCTTCGCGCGGGTCACCGACGACGGCGAGCACGCCACCATCGCGCTCACCCCCGGCGCCTCCGAGGGGCCGCGCTTCCCGCTCGCGCCCTTCCTCGGGCTGATCGGCGTCGCCGTGCCCGGTGGCGAGCGGCCGCACTCGGTGCCGCCCGGCGCCCACGGCGGCAACATCGACGTCAACCTGCTCACCGTCGGCTCGACCCTCTACCTGCCGGTGCAGGTCGACGGAGCGCTGGCCTACGTCGGCGACCCGCACTTCGCGCAGGGCGATGGCGAGGTCGCGCTCACCGCGCTCGAGGCCTCGCTGCGCGCGCGGGTGCGGCTCGACGTCGTCGCCCGCGAGGACGCCGTGGCCCGCTTCGGCGAGCTCGTCGGCCCGCTCGCCGAGACCCGCGAGCACCTCATCCCCACCGGCCTCGACGAGGATCTCGACGTCGCGGTGGCCAACTGCGTGCGCGCCGCCATCGGCCTGCTGCAGGCCCGCTACGGCATGGACCCGCGTCAGGCCTACGCCTACCTCTCCGCGGCCACCGACTTCGACATCTCGCAGGTCGTCGACGTCGTCAAGGGCGTGCACGCCCGCATCCGCAAGGCCGACTTCGCCCACCTCACGGGAGCCGACCGATGACCCCCACCGGCCCCGCCCTGCCCGTGCCGCCCGGCCTCGTCGAGGCGTTCTGGGAGTACGAGCGCGCGCTGATGGCCGACGACGTCGCCACGCTCGACCGGCTCTTCGCGCCCGGCTCCACGACGCTGCGCGGCGACGCCGCGGGCCTGCTGGTGGGCCACGACCGCATCAGCGCCTTCCGCAGCGGACGCGGCGGTGCGCCGCGGCGGCGGATCCTGCAGACCCACGTGCAGGTCACCGACCCCGACCACGCGCTGGTCATCGCCGTCACCGAGCTCGAGCGCGGCGGCCGAGGGCAGCAGACCCAGCTGTGGGGTCGCACGCCCGACGGCTGGAAGGTCACCGCGGCCCACGTGTCGGTGCCCGCTCCGGCCCTCGACACCCGCATCTGGCGCGTCGTCGGCGACCCCCTCGTGCCGGGCGCCGGGCCCGGCCCGCTCACCGGCGAGAGCGTGGCCGTCAAGGACCTCTACGCCGTCGCCGGGCACGTCGTCGGCGCCGGCAACCCCACCTGGGAGCGCGAGGCGCCGGTCGAGCGGGGCGACGCCGCGGTCGTCGCGGCGCTGGTGGAGGCCGGCGCCGACGTGCGCGGCATCGCCCGCACCGACGAGTTCGCCTGGTCGCTGGCCGGCACCAACCCGCACTTCGGCACCCCGCCGAACCCGCAGGCGCCGCACCGCATCAGCGGCGGATCGTCGTCGGGCTCGGCGAGCGCGGTCTCGCTGGGCCACGCCACGATCGGCCTCGGCACCGACACCGGCGGCTCGATCCGCGTGCCCGCGGCCTACCAGGGGCTCTACGGCATCCGCACCAGCCACGACGTCGTCGAGCGCAACGGCCTCCTCGCCCTCGCGCCGACCTTCGACGCGGTCGGCTGGCTGACGCGCACGCCCGACCTGCTCGCGCTCGTCGGCGAGGTGCTGCTGCCCCCGCAGGACGACGCGTCGGGCCGCGACCTCGTCGTCGTCCCCGAGCTGCTGCGGCTGGCCGACACCGACGTGGCCGTCGCGGTCGACCGCTGGGTGGCCGACCGCGGTCTGGTGGTGCGCGAGACCTGGCCGCTCAGCGACCTCGACCGCTGGCGCGAGGCCTACTCCACCTGGCAGTCGTGGGAGGCCTGGCAGGTGCGCGGCTCCTGGATCGGGGAGCGCCTCGACGCGCTGGGCCCCGACGTCCGCGGCCGGTTCGAGGCCGCGCGGGAGATCACCAACGCCGAGGCGCACGCCGCCTACGACGTCGTCGTCGAGGCGCGGGCCCGCATCCGCGAGCTCGTCGGCGAGCGGGTGCTCGTGCTGCCCTCGGCGCCCACCGTCGCCCCCGCGACCGGCCCGGGCCTGGCCGAGCGGCTGGCGGCCGTCCGCACCGCCACCCTGCGGCTGACCTGCCTGGCCGGGCTCGGCGGGCTGCCGGCCGTCAGCGTCCCGGTGCGCACCTCGGCGGGGCTGCCCGCGGGCGTGTGCCTCGTCGGCGCGCACGGCACCGACCGCGACCTCCTGCGGCTCGCGCAGACCCTGGCCTGATCCCCGGCCCGATCCCCTGCGCGATCCCCGGCCCGAAGAAGCAACACCGCTGAAACAGCGGTTTCTCCGACCGGTGACACGAGGCTCCTAGGTTTCACGCCACCGCGACCCGCACGGCGTCGCGGACGGCGACGACGGGGGTGCTCGGTGGAGGTGGCGCAGCTCGACGCCCTGAGCCGCGAGGAGGCCGTCGCGGTGCTCGCGCCGCTCGTCGCGATCGACTCCTGGGCCACCGCCCTGGCCGACGCTCGCCCCCTGCGCGAGCGCGCCACCGCGCTCGACGTCGCCGCCCGGCTCGCCGCCTCCTGGAGCGACGCCGAGGTCGAGGGGGCCCTCGCCGGACACCCGCGCATCGGCGAGCGCCCCGCCGGCGGCGACGCGGCGTCCGCGATGAGCCGCCGCGAGCAGGCCGGCGTCGGCGACGACGACGGCGTGCGCGCCCGCCTGGCCGCCGGCAACGCCGCCTACGAGGAGCGCTTCGGCCGCATCTACCTGGTGCGCGCCAAGGGCCGCGACGCCGAGGAGCTGCTGGCCCTGCTCGAGCAGCGCCTGGGCCACGACGACGCCACCGAGCGCGTCGTCGTCGCCGCCCAGCTCGCCGAGATCACCCTGCTGCGCCTGGCCGACCTGCTCGATCCCGATCCCGCCGCCGATCCCGCTGTCGAGGAGCCCTTATGAGCCCCACCGTGTCCACCCACGTGCTCGACGCCGCCCGCGGCGCGCCGGCCGCCGGCGTCGAGGTGGTGCTCGCCGGCGTCGACGGCACGCCGGTGGCCAGCGGCCGCACCGACGGCGACGGTCGTCTGCGCCTCCCCGATCCGGTGGAGCCCGGCGCGTACCGGCTGGCCTTCGCCACCGGGCCGTGGTTCGCCGCCCAGCAGCGGGCGACGCTGTTCCCCGCCGTGGAGCTGGTCGTCGAGATCACCGACGCCCAGCCGCACCACCACCTGGCGCTGCTGCTGAGCCCCTTCGCCTACACCACCTACCGCGGGAGCTGAGCCATGGCACTGGGAGACATCGTCCTCGGGCAGAACCAGTACGGGAAGGCCGAGTGCCGCCTGGTGCGGGTGCGCCGCGACGTCGGCCGTCCGGGACGCCACGCGATCACCGACCTCAACGTCACCACCCAGCTCACCGGCGACTTCGCCGCCTGCCACCTCGAGGGCGACAACGCCAACGTGCTGGCCACCGACAGCCAGAAGAACACCCTCTACGCCTTCGCCCGCGAGCGCGGGATCCCCACCGTCGAGGGCTTCCTGCTCGACGCCGCCGCCCACTTCGTCGGCTCCTTCGAGCCGGTGCATGGCGCCGACCTCTCCGCCGAGCTCTACTCCTGGGACCGCATCGAGGTCGACGGCGTACCGCACGACCACGCCTTCGTGCGCACCGGCCAGGAGGTGCGCACCGCCCGGGTGCAGCACGACGCCGACGGCGTCACGGTGCACGCCGGGATCACCGACTGCGTGCTGCTGAAGTCGACCGGCTCGGAGTTCCACGGCTTCCCGCGCGAGCGGTTCACCACCCTGGCCGAGACCGACGATCGCATCCTCGCCACGAGCATGACCGCCACCTGGCGCTACGCCGCCGGCGCCGAGGCCGACCTCGACTTCGACGCCGTGCACGCCGGCGTCCGCGCGGTGCTGCTGGAGACCTTCGCCTCGCTGCACTCCCTGGCGCTGCAGCAGACCATCCACGCGATGGGCCGCGCGGTGCTCGAGGCGTACCCGCAGATCGCCGAGATCCGACTGGCCTGCCCGAACAAGCACCACTTCCTCGTCGATCTCTCCCCCTTCGGCCTCGACAACCCGAACGAGGTCTTCTTCGCCGCCGACCGCCCCTACGGCCTCATCCAGGCCACGGTGCTGCGCGAGGGCGCATGAGCGCGGCCGACTCCCTCGCCTCCCTCGCGGCGGTCGCCGGCACCCGGGTGGTGCTGGGCGAGCGCATCGTGCCGGCGGTGGTGCGGATCGCCGACGGCGTCATCACCGCCGTGGAGCAGCACCCGGACGCGGCCTCGCTGCAGGGCGCGCTGGCCGGGCTGGACGCGGCGGGCGGCCCAGTGCTGCGCGCCCCCGACTCCGCGGTGGTGCTGCCCGGCGGCGTCGACACCCACGTGCACGTCAACGAGCCGGGCCGCACCCACTGGGAGGGCTTCTCCTCGGCCACCCGGGCGGCCGCGCTCGGCGGCGTCACGACGATCGTGGACATGCCGCTGAACTCGCTGCCGCCGACCACCACCGTCGAGCACCTGCGGGTCAAGCAGGCCGCGGCGGCCGAGCAGCTGGCCGTCGACGTCGGCTTCTGGGGCGGGGCGATCCCGGGCAACCTCGCCGACCTCGAGCCGCTCTGGGACGCCGGGGTGATGGGCTTCAAGTGCTTCCTCTCGCCCTCCGGCGTCGAGGAGTTCCCGCCGCTGGGGCCGGCCGGGCTGGCCGCCGCGCTGCGGGAGGTCGCGCGGCTGGACGCGCTGCTGATCGTGCACGCCGAGGACGCCGACGTGCTGGCCCGCACCCCCGCGCCGCCGTCGCGGGCCTACGCGGACTTCGTCGCCTCGCGCCCGCACGACGCCGAGCTCGCCGCGATCGCCCGGGTGATCGAGGGCGTGCGCACCACCGGCGCCCGCGCGCACCTGCTGCACCTCTCCTCGGCCCGCGCGCTCGACCTCATCTCCGACGCCCGCGCCGAGGGCCTGCCGCTCACCGTCGAGACCTGCCCGCACTACCTGTGCCTGACCGCCGACGCCATCCCCGACGCGGCACCGGAGTTCAAGTGCTGCCCGCCGATCCGCGACGCCGGCAACCGCGACGCCCTGTGGGACGGGCTGCGCGAGGGCCTCATCGACCTCGTCGTCAGCGACCACTCGCCGGCCGACGCCGCCGAGAAGGAGCGCGGCGACGGCGATCTCCAGCAGGCGTGGGGCGGGGTCTCGGGCCTGCAGGTGGGGCTGACGGCGGTGCTCGCCGAGGCCCGCGTCCGCGGGATCGACGCCGCCACCGTGAGCCGCTGGACCTCCCGCGCGCCCGCCGACCTCGTCGGCCTGCACGCCAAGGGCCGCCTGGAGCCCGGCGCCGACGCCGACCTCGCGATCTTCGACGAGGCGCAGGCGCTGCACGTCGACGCCGCGCTGCTCGCGCACCGCAACCCGATCTCCGCCTACGACGGCCGGGTCTACCCCGGTCGGTTCACCGCCACCGTCCGCGCCGGGCGCCTCCTCGACGACGCCGCCCTCCCGCGCGACGCCGCGATGCTCGCGCGTCCGGCGAGCCGTCGCCCCACCCGCCCGTCCCCGCAGGAGGCCCTGGCATGAGCCTGCCCGTCGACCCGCCGCCGCGCCTGCTGATGGGCCCCGGCCCGATCACCGCCGACCCCCGCGTGCTGCGGGCGATGTCGGCGCAGCTCGTCGGCCAGTACGACCCCGCGATGACGGCGTACATGACCGAGACGATGGCGCTCTACCGCGGCGTGTTCGCCACCGAGAACGAGCAGACGCTCCTCGTCGACGGCACCTCGCGGGCCGGCATCGAGGCCGCGCTGGTCTCGCTGCTGGAGCCCGGCGACCGCGTGCTCGTGCCGGTGTTCGGACGCTTCGGGCACCTGCTCGTCGAGATCGCCGAGCGGTGCCGCGCCGAGGTGCACGTCGTCGAGGCGCCGTGGGGGCAGGTCGTCACGCCCGAGGCGGTCGAGGAGGCCGTCGTCCGGGTGCGGCCGAAGGTGCTGGCCACCGTGCAGGGCGACACCTCCACCACGATGTGCCAGCCGCTGGCCGACCTCGGGGAGATCTGCCGGCGGCACGACGTGCTGCTCTACTGCGACGCCACCGCCTCCCTCGGCGGCAATCCGCTGCCCACCGACGCCTGGGGCCTCGACGTCGTCACCGCCGGGCTGCAGAAGTGCCTGGCCGGACCCTCGGGCAGCGCGCCGATCACGATCTCCCCGCGCGCCGCCGAGGTGATCTCCGCGCGGCGCCACGTCGAGGCCGGCATCGCGGCGGCCGACGACGTGCCGCGCGGCACCCGGATCGCCTCGAACTACCTCGACCTCGCCCAGATCATGGAGTACTGGGGGCCGCGGCGGCTCAACCACCACACCGAGGCCACCACCATGCTCTACGGCGCCCGGGAGTGCGCCCGCATCCTGCTCGAGGAAGGGCTCGAGGAGGCGATCGCCCGGCACCGGCTGCACGGCGAGGCGACGCTCGCCGGCGTCCGCGGGCTGGGGCTGGAGGTCTTCGGCGACGTCGCCCACAAGATGACCAACGTCGTCGCCGTGCTCATCCCCGACGGCGTGGACGGCGAGTCGGTGCGCGGCGCGCTGCTGCACGACTTCGGCCTCGAGATCGGCACCAGCTTCGGGCCGCTCCACGGACGCGTGTGGCGCATCGGGACGATGGGCTACAACGCCCGCACCGACGCCGTCCTCACCACCCTGGCCTGCCTGGAGCAGGTGCTGCGCGCCCACGGCGTCGCGGTCACCGCCGGCGGCGGCGTCGGGGCGGCGCAGGAGGTGTACGCATGAGCGCTCTCGACCCGACCACCGCGGCCGGGGTGCTGGCCCGCTGCGCCGAGCTCGAGCGCCTCTCCGCACGCCCCGACGTCCTCGAGCGCACCCACCTGACCCCCGAGCACGCCGCCGCGAACCGGCTCGCCGCCGGCTGGATCGAGCAGGCGGGCCTGGTCGCGCGCGTCGACGCCGCCGGCAACGTGTGCGGACGCCGCGGCGAGCCGGGGCGTCCGGCGCTGCTGCTGGGCAGCCACCTCGACACCGTGCCCGACGCCGGCGCCTACGACGGCATGCTCGGCGTCGTCATGGCCATCGCGGTCGCGCAGCGGCTGGGCCAGCGCATCGACGACGGCGAGATCGAGGAGCTGCCGTTCGCCCTCGAGGTCATCGGGTTCAGCGACGAGGAGGGCGCCCGCTTCGGCACCGCGCTGCTGGGCTCGAAGGCCGTCGCCGGGCTGTGGGACCCCGCCTGGCTCGAGCTCGTCGACGCCGACGGCGTCACCCTGCGCCGCGCCCTGGAGGACTTCGGGCTCGATCCCGCCCGGGTCGGCGACGCCGCACGCCGCCCCGAGGAGCTGATCGGGTACCTCGAGGCCCACATCGAGCAGGGGCCCTGCCTCGAGGCCCGCGACGCCTCCCTCGGCTACGTCACCACCATCGCCGGCGCGCGCCGCTTCCGGCTCAGCGTGCTCGGCGAGGCCCGGCACGCCGGCGGCACCCCGTGGGAGCGGCGCCGCGACGCCCTCGTCGGCGCCGCCGAGGTGATCTCGCTGGTGGAGCGGGTGGGCCGGGCGAGCAGCGGCATCGCCACCGTCGGCTGGATCGAGGCCAGCCCGGGCGCGGTCAACGTGATCGCCGGCCGCGTCGACCTCAGCCTCGACCTGCGGGCGGCCACCGACGAGGAGCGCGACGACCTCTGGGACCGGCTGCACGCCGGCATCGCCGAGCTGTGCGCGGCCCGCGACCTCGGGCTCGAGGTCGTCGAGGGCCACCGGGCGGCGTCCGCGCCCTGCGCGGCGTGGCTCACCGACGCCGTCGTCCAGGGCATCCGGCACACCGGCGACCCCGACCCGCTCGGGCTGTGGAGCCGCGCCGGGCACGACGCGATGGCGATCGCCGCGATCGCCGACGTGGCGATGCTGTTCCTGCGCTGCTTCGACGGCATCAGCCACCATCCGGCCGAGGACGTGCGGGAGGTCGACGTCGCCGCCGGGCTCGACGCCCTCGAGGCCGCCGTGCTGGCCGTCGCCGCCGGCGAGCGGGCCCGGCTCACCGCGGGGCGCGGACGATGACGCTCGCGCCGATCGACCCCACCCCGATCGACCCGACCCCGATCGACCAGCGGATCGCCGACCGGCGCCACGCCCTCTCCCCCCAGGAGCGCCGGGCGGCGGCCACCCTGCTCGACCACCTCGACGACCTCGCCACCTACCGCGCCGCCGAGCTGGCCTCGCTGGCCGGCGTCTCGAAGGCCACGATGAGCCGGCTCTTCCGCAGCCTCGGCTTCGCCGACTTCGACGAGGTGCGCGAGCACCTGCGCGCCCTGCGAGCCCTGGCCGTCACCGAGGGCGCGCCGGGCCGCGTCGGCGCCCGGCCCGACCTCGCGGGCCACCTCGCGCTGGAGGCCGACGGGCTGCGGCGGGCGGTCGAGCAGGCCGGCGTCGCCGCCGCGGTGAGGCTGCTCGCCGACGCCCGCCGGGTGACGGTGGCCGGCTGGCGCAACAGCCACCCCGTCGCCCTGCACCTGCGCCAGCAGCTGGCCCACGTGCGCGACGACGTCCGCCTCGCGCCGCTGCCGGGCCAGGTCAGCGGCGAGGAGCTCGTGGGTCTGGGCGCCGGCGACGTCGTCGTGGCCGTCGGGTTCCGCCGCCGGCCCGCCGGATTCGGGGCGTTCGTGGCCGAGGCCGGCCGCACCGGCGCGGACGTCGTCGTGCTCGCCGACCCCACCGGCGCCGACCATGCGAGCGGCGCGGCGGTGTGGCTGGAGTGCCCGCTGGCCGGCGGACTCGGCTTCGACTCCTACGCCGCCGCGATGGGCCTGGTGGCCGTGCTGGCCGACGGCGTCCTCGAGCGCCTGGGCCCGGGCGCCGCGCAGCGCGTCGCGGCGATCAGCGCCTCCTACCGGCGTCTGGGCGAGGTGGAGGCCTGATGGACCTCGGCGCCGTCACGTCCTTCCGCAGCGCCCGCAGCCGCGCCGACCTCGCGCTCGCCGACGGGGAGACCGTGCTCGGCGGCGGCACCTGGCTGATGTCGCAGCCGCAGCCCGGCGTCCGCGGCCTGCTCGATCTCACGACCCTCGGCTGGCCCGACCTCGAGCCGCTGCCCGACGGCGGCCTGCGGATCGCGGCCACCTGCCCCATCGCCACCCTCGCCGCCCACGCCGGCTCGCCGCTGTTCGCGCAGGCCGCCGAGGCGCTGCTGATGTCGTTCAAGATCCAGCAGGTCGCCACGGTGGGCGGCAACGTCTGCCTGGCGCTGCCCGCCGGCGCGATGACCTCCCTGCTGGCCGGGCTCGATGCCACCGCGGTCGTGTGGACCCCCGACGGCGGGGAGCGTCGCGAGCCCGTGGCGACGCTGGTGCGCGGCGAGCGGCGCACGTCCCTGGCGCCCGGCGAGGTGCTGCGCGCCGTCGACGTGCCGGCCGCCTCGCTGGCCGCACCGGCCGCGCTGCGGCGCATCGCGCTGACCGACCACGGCCGCTCGGCGGCGCTCGTCGTCGGCCTGGCCACCCCGGCCGGCCCGCGCGTCACCGTCACCGCCTCGACCACACGTCCGGTGGTGCTCGCCGAGCCCGACGCCGACGACGCCCTGGCCGGCGTCCCGTGGTTCGAGGACGCCCACGGCGCCGCCGACTGGCGCGCCGCGATGACCGGCGTCCTGGTGCGCGAGGTCGTCGCCGAGCTGGGGCGGGCCGCGTGAGGGTCGACGGGCAGGAGGTCGACACGCAGCCGCGACCGGGCCAGTGCCTGCGCACGTTCCTGCGGGAGACCGGCCACCTGGCGGTGAAGAAGGGCTGCGACGCCGGCGACTGCGGCGCCTGCGGGGTGCTCGTCGACGGCGTCCCGCGGCACTCCTGCCTGGTGCCGGCGGCCCGCGCGGTGCGCGACGACGTCGAGGTCACCACCGCCGCCGGGCTCGGCACCCCGGAGGCGCCGCACCCGGTGCAGCAGCGGTTCCTCGACGCCCAGGGCTTCCAGTGCGGCTTCTGCACCGCCGGGATGGTCGTGACCGCGATGGCGCTGGAGGGGGCGCGCGCGAACGAGGCGCCCGACCGGCTGTGGAAGGGCAACCTGTGCCGCTGCACCGGCTACCGCTCGATCCGCGACGCCCTCGCCGGACGCTGCACCGTGAGCGCCGCCGGCGGCCTGGGCACCTCGACGCCCGTGCCCGCCGGCCCGCGGATCGTCACCGGCCGCGAGGAGTACACCCTCGACGTCCCGGCCGACCACGTCGCCGCCGACACCCTGCACGCCGTGCTGCTCACCAGCCCGCACCCCCACGCCCGGATCCGGAGCATCGACACCGCGGCCGCCGAGGCCGCCGACGGCGTCCACCTCGTGCTCACCCACCGCGACGCCCCCGACGTCCTCTACTCCACCGGCCGCCACGAGAGCCGCCTCGACGACCCCGACGACACCCGCCTGCTCGACGACGTCGTCCGGTTCCACGGCCAGCGGGTGGCGGTGGTGGTGGCCGAGAGCGTCGCGCGGGCCGAGGCCGCGGCGGGCCTGATCGAGGTCGACTACGAGGTGCTGCCCGCCGTCCTGGACCCCGAGGCGGCGCGCGCGCCCGGCGCGCCGCTGGTGCACGGCGAGAAGGACGCCGTCGTCCACCGCATCAGCGAGCCGGGTCGCAACGTCGTCGCCCAGACCCACGGCGAGGTCGGCGACGTCGAGGCCGGCCTGGTCGCGGCGGCCGCGCGGGTGAGCGGGGTGTGGCGCACCGCCCGGGTCTCGCACGTCGCGCTGGAGACCCACGGCGCCCGCGCCTGGCTCGAGGACGGCCGACTGGTGGTGCGCACCTCCACCCAGGTGCCGTTCCTGGTGCGCGACGAGCTCGCGCACGTGCTGGGCCTGCCGCGGGAGTCGGTGCGGGTGCACGCCGCCCGCGTGGGCGGCGGGTTCGGCGGCAAGCAGGAGATGCTCGTCGAGGACGTCGTCGCGCTGGCGGTGCTGCGGCTGGCCGAGGGCGGCACCCCGCGTCCGGTGCAGCTGGAGCTGACCCGCGAGCAGCAGCTGACCTGCGTCCCGGTGCGCCACCCGATGCGGGTGGCCGTCGAGCTCGGCGCGGACGCCGACGGCGTGCTGACGGCGATGCGCGTCGACGTGCTCAGCGACACCGGCGCCTACGGCAACCACGCCGCGGGCGTGCTCTTCCACGGCGTCCACGAGTCGGTGGCGCTCTACCGGTGCCCGGCCAAGCGGGTCGACGCCGAGGCGGTCTACACCCACCAGCTGCCCTCCGGCGCGTTCCGCGGCTACGGCCTGGGCCAGGTGATCCTGGCGGTGGAGTCGGCGATGGACGAGCTGGCGCGCGAGGTGGGTCTGAGCCCGGCGGAGATCCGGCGGCGCAACGTCGTGCGGCCCGGCGACCCGCTGGTGGTGAACGGCCCGGCCGACACCGACGTCGAGCTGCACGGCGACGGCCTGCTGCAGTGCCTCGACCTCGTCGAGGAGGCGCTGGCGCGCGACGCCGGCGACCCCGCGCCCGAGGGCTGGCTGGTGGGCGAGGGCCTGGCCGCGGCGATGATCGCCACCATCCCGCCGCGCGGGCACCACGCCACGGCGTCGGTGAGCGCGCTGGCCGACGGCACCGTGCTGCTGGAGGTGGGCACCGCCGAGTTCGGCAACGGCTCGGCCACCGTGCACCGCCAGATCGTCGCCGAGGAGCTCGGCCGGCTCGCTCCGGCCTGGGCCGACCCGGCGCGCATGCGGGTGCGGCACGGCGACACCGACGCCACCGCCCACGACACCGGCGCCTACGGCTCCACCGGCTCGGTGGTGGCCGGCGGCGCGGTGGCCGCGGCCGCCCGCGCGCTCGGCGTCCGCCTCGCCGCCGGGGAGCGGCCGACGCCGGAGCAGCCCGTCCGCGCCGACGGCGCCCACCACGGCACGCCCCGCTCGACGGCCCACAACGTCCACGGCGTCCGGGTGGCGGTGCGCCCCGAGACCGGCGAGCTGCGGATCCTGCGCTCGGTGCACGCCGCCGACGCCGGCCGGGTGCTCAACCCCGAGCAGCTGCGCGGGCAGATCGAGGGCGGCGTCGCGCAGGGCCTGGGCAGCGCGCTGTGGGAGGAGGTGACGCTGCGCGAGGGCGTCGTCACGACCCGCACGCTGCGCGACTACCGGGTGCCGCAGCTCGGCGACGTCCCGGCCACCGAGGTGCTCTTCGCCGACACCCACGACCCGCTCGGCCCCGGCGGCGCGAAGTCGATGAGCGAGGCGCCGTACAACCCGGTGGCGCCGGCGGTGGCCAACGCCGTCCGCGACGCGATCGGCCGGCGTCCCCACGAGCTGCCGATCAGCCGCGATCGGATCTGGCGCCTGCTCCACCGGGACGGGTCGATGTGAGGAGAAGCATCCTCAGATGCGTGACGTGCGTCCTGTCGACGGCCCCGCCACCCCTGCTATCACTACCCTCATGACCCGCGCGATCCTCATCACCGGCGCCGCCGCCGGCATCGGCCGCACCACCGCCCTCACCTTCGCCCGCGAGGGCTGGACCATCGGCGGCTACGACATCGACGAGGCCGGCCTGGCCACCCTGGCCGCCGAGGTCGAGGCGCTGGGCGCGAAGGTCGTCACCGGCCGCCTCGACGTCCGCGACGCCGACGCCTTCACCGCCGCCGTCGACGCCTTCGTCGCCGAGACCGGCCGCCTCGACGTCCTGGTGAACAACGCCGGCATCCTGCGCGGGGGCCGCTTCGAGGACATCACCACCGAGACCCACCACCTCGAGATCGACATCAACGTCAAGGGCGTCGTCAACGGCGCTCACGCCGGCTTCCGCCACCTCAAGGCCACCCCCGGCTCGGTCATGGTGAACCTCTCCTCCGCCTCGGCGATCTACGGCCAGGCCGAGCTGGCCAACTACAGCGCCACCAAGTTCTTCGTCCGCGGCCTCACCGAGGCGCTCGACCTCGAGTGGGGCGCCCACGGCGTCCGCGTCGTCGCGATCTGGCCGCTGTTCGTCGAGACCGCCATGACCACCGACCTCACCACCGGCACCACCGAGTCCCTCGGCATCCGCCTGGGCCCCCAGGACGTCGCCGACACCATCCGCGCCGCCGTCGAGCCGCACCCGGCCCGCCGCGCCATCCACCAGGTGCACTACCCCGTCGGCGCCCAGAGCTCCGTGCTCGCCCTCGGCGCCCGCTTCTCCCCCGCCTGGCTCACGCGGCTGGTGAACAAGCGTCTCGCCCACAGCTGACCCGCCCGCGGGCTTGTAACGCGGAGTCCCGTGCACTTCCCACCGGTTATGACCGGGGGCCAGTGCACGGGACTCCGCGTTACAAGGGGCGCGAGGCCGACGCGGCCCGCGCGTGCAGGCCGCCGACGAGCGCGACGGCCAGGATCAGGACGCCGGCCAGCACCAGGCCGGCGCCCAGGTGCCAGTGCAGGAGCGCGGCACCGGCGGCGGCGCCGGCGAGGATGAGCGCGACGGCGAGGAACCGGCGTCCGGAGCCACCGCCCTCGGCGCGCGCCTTGCCGCTGCCCAGCAGCGAGTCGGCGGCGAGGCCGGTGATCGTCGAGGTGACCACCACCGTCGTGACGTCCTTGACGGCGATGAACCGCGCCGTGGCCGCCTGCAGGCCCATGACGGCGCCGAGCAGCGTCGTCACCGTGACGCCGAGCGCCCGCTCCGGCTCCTCCCCGACGACGAGCAGCACCACCGCCAGCGCGAGGGTCACCACGCCGACGGCGGCGAGCAGCCCGGTGCTCAGCGGCGTCCAGGCGGCGTCGGCGCGCTTGAGCACGCGCCCCCCGAGCGCGGCGCCGGCCATGAAGCCCACCAGGGCGAGCACCGGCCCGAGGATCGGCAGGCCGTCGCCACCGACCAGCGCCATGCCGAGGATGACGACGTTGCCGGTCATGTTGCCGGTGAAGACCCGGTCGAGCCCCAGGTAGCCGACGGCGTCGACGATGCCGGTGGTGAAGGTGAGCACCAGCATCAGCACCAGGTGCACGCGAGCGGCGGGGACGGCGGCCAGGCGGGTCATGGACGCCATCCTGGCCTGCGCGCCGGACGCCGCGCTCAGGTGTCGGCGGACGGGGATGAGACGACCACCACGCCTCAGCCCGCCTCAGCCCTCCTGGGCGATCCGCTCGGCCGCGACGGCGAGGTCGTCGACGCCGGAGGCCAGGCGCTCGGGCTCGTCGGTGGCGAGGTCGAGGTGGAAGCCGTAGAGGGCGGAGTCGACGAGGGTGACCACGCGCTCGACGCCCGCGGGGTCGGCGCCGCAGCGCACGAGGTGGGCGGCGAGGGCGGCGGCCCAGCGGGCGTTGCCGGCGCGCACGGCCGAGCGGTACGGCTCGCGACCGATGAGGCCGGTGGCCGCGGCCTGGCAGTAGACGTCGAGGTAGCGGTGCAGCGGATCGCGCTGGAAGGCGGCCCACAGGGCGTTGACGCCGGCCCGGACGCCGTCGGCGGGCGCGAGGCGGTCGACCTCGGCGATCGAGAGCTCGCCGGCGCGCTGCACGACGGCCGAGACCAGCTCGTCGCGGGTGCCGAAGTGGTAGACGAGCATCCGGTCGGAGGTGCCGATGGCCGCGGCGACCGGCCGCAGCGTCAGGCCGATGAGGCCGTGCTCGAGGACGTGGCCGGTGACGGCGTCCAGGAGCTCGTCGCGACGATTCACCCGGCGACTGTAGCGAGTGCTACAGTCGAGACGAAATGTAGCAGTCGCTACATCCCTCGCAGCCACGTCAGGAAGTCCCGTGTACGCCGTCGTCCTCCTCCTCGCCGCCATCGGCATCGAGGTCGTCTCCACCGCCCTGCTCCCCCGCGCCCAGGGGTTCACCCAGCCCGGCTGGAGCGCCCTGGTGCTCGCCGGCTACACCGCCTCGGTGTGGCTGCTCGCCCTGGTCGTGCGCACGGTGCCGGTGTCGGTGGCCTACGCGGTGTGGTCGGGCGTCGGCACCGCGATCGTGGCCGTCATCGCCGCCTTCGCGCTGATCGGCGTCGCCGAGGGCGTCGTCGGCAAGCGTCGCGTCTGATCCTGCCCGCCCGACAGCGCTTCTGCTCGGGGCGCTCAGCCGCGTGACGCGGTGAGCGCCTCGAGCAGCCGCGCGAACCGCTCGGTGAGCTGCTCGGGGGTCTGCTCCGGGTGGTCGAACCACCACGTCATGAGCGCGGTGACGACGGCCTGCCACACGTGGTTCATGGCCGCGGCGTCCATGGCCGCCACCGCGGGGCCGGGGTCGGCCCCGCCCACCTCGAGCGCCGCGCGGACGCCGACCGCGCCGAGCTCGGTGAGCCGCTCCCGCGCCGTGCGCGCGGCCTCCTCGGCCTGCGAGCCGGCCGGCAGCGTGAGGTCGTAGACGAGCATCCAGTCGCGCGGGCGCTCGCGGACGGTCTCGAAGATCGTGCGCATCGTCTCCAGCGCCATCGCGACGCCGGGCTCAGCCTGGGCCACCACCGGCTCGATGCGCTCGAGCAGCAGCGCGGCGACCTCCTCGGCGCAGCGCGCGTAGAGCGCGTCCTTGGTGCCGAAGTAGGCGTGCACGAGCGGCTTGGAGATGCCGGCCCGCGCGGCGACGGCGTCGATGCCGGCCTGGTGGTAGCCGCGCTCCCCGAACTCGGCCAGCGCGGCGGCCAGGATCTGCTCCTCGCGCTCGGCGCGCGGCATGCCGCGGGTGCCGACGTGAGCCATGACCGCACCCTACGGTCTGGACGACCCTTGCCAATTGACTCACGAGTCAATTAACCTCGTCCCATGCTGGACGCCCTCGTCGACCCCCTCGCGCGCCTGTGGGACGCGCTGCCGGGCCCGCTGCAGGACCCGGTGGCCCTCGCCATCCCGTTCTTCCTGATCTCGGTGATCCTCGAGTCGCTCGCCGCCCTGCTGCTGGAGGACGAGCGCCCGGAGTCCGAGCGCATCGCCCCCGACGGCCGCGCCGTCCCGCTGCGCGGCCAGTACCACCGCCAGGACGCCCTGGCCAGCATGCTCATGGGCCTGATCTCGGTGGGCACCACGGGCGCGCTGAAGGTCGGCGCGCTGGTCGTCTACGCCGCGCTCTTCGCCTACGTCGCGCCCTGGCAGCTGCCCGAGGGCAGCGTCTGGTCGTGGCTGCTGGTGATCGTGCTCATCGACTTCCTCTTCTACTGGACCCACCGCGTGGCGCACCGCGTCCGCATCGTGTGGGCCACCCACCAGGCCCACCACTCCAGCGAGTACTTCAACTTCGCCACCGCGCTGCGGCAGAAGTGGAACAACAGCCACGACCTGCTGATCTGGCTGCCGCTGCCCGCGCTCGGCGTCCCGCCGGCGATGATCTTCGCGGCGTTCTCGATCAACCTCGTCTACCAGTTCTTCGTGCACACCGAGCGGGTCGACCGCCTCTGGCGCCCGATCGAGCTGGTCTTCAACACGCCCTCGCACCACCGCGTCCACCACGGCTGCGACCCCGAGTACCTCGACCGCAACTACGCCGGCATCCTCATCGTCTGGGACCGCCTCTTCGGCTCCTTCCAGGAGGAGATCCGCCGCCCGGTCTACGGCCTCACCACGCCCGTCGGCACCCGCAACATCTGGACGCTCCAGACCCACGAGTACGCCGCCATCGCCCGCGACGTGCGGGCCGCTGCCACCTGGCGCGAGAAGCTGGGCTACGTGTTCGGCCCGCCGGGCTGGACGCCCACCGCCTCCGCGCCCGCCGTCTCGACCTCCACCGCGGCAGGCGACGCCGCGGCCTGAGGCGCCACCGGCGGCGTCGGCTCCCCGACCCGCAGGAACGCGCCCGTGCGCTCGCGGCCGAGCACCTCGGTGGGCTCGCCGTCCTCCACGACCACCCGGCCCGAGACGAGCACGGCCCGCACCGCGGCGTCGTTGCGGTTGACCATGCGCCGCAGTCCGCCGTAGTGCTCCACCGGGCTCTCGTGGTACTCCTCCAGCCGCTCGTCGAGGGCCGTGGGATCGAGCACGACGACGTCGGCCCGCGAGCCCTCCCGGAGGTGGCCGGCGTCCAGGCCGTACCAGTCGGCGAGCTCGCCGGTGAGCCGGTGCACGGCCTGCTCGACGCTGAGGAACGGCCGGCCGGCGAGGTCGGCGTCGCGCACGTGGCGCAGCAGCCGCAGCCCCATGTTGTAGAAGGCCATGTTGCGCAGGTGGGCGCCGGCGTCGGAGAAGCCCATCTGGACGCCGGGGTCGGCGGCCAGCACCCGCAGCAGCTCGGGACGGTGGTTGGAGATCGTGGTGCGCCAGCGGATGGCGGTGCCGTGCTCGAGCACGAGGTCGAGGAAGGCGTCGACGGGGTGCAGCCCACCGCGCTCGACGCCCACCTGGCCGAAGCTCTTCCCCACCACGGAGGCGTCGGGGCAGGCGACGATCTCGGCGTCGAAGAAGTCGCGGTGCCACACCCGCGGGCCGAAGCGCGACTCGTAGTCCTTGCGGAAGCGCCGCCGGTACGCCTCGTCGCGCAGCAGCTCGTTGCGCGCCACCTGGTCGGCCAGGTGCAGCGCGGCGGCGCCGGAGCCGAACTCCTCGAAGATCACCAGGTCGATGCCGTCGGCGTAGACCTCGAAGGGCACCGGCAGGTGCTGCCAGCGGAAGTCGCCGCCGAGGCGGTTCACGGTGCGTGCGAGCGGGCCCATGATCCGCACCGCCGGCGGCACGGCCTTGATGTCGGCGGCCGAGAGCAGGCTGGTCTTGAGCGCCTTGCGGCCGCGGCGCCGCACCGAGTTGAACGCCGCCTCGACGATCGTCTGCGGGTGGGTGATGTCGGGGCCGGACTGCAGCACCCGGCCGCGCTCGCGCAGCAGGTCGGTGAGGCGACGCAGCTCGCCGCGGCGTGCGTAGGTCGACGGCAGCGTGCGCGAGCGGCACAGGTCGCCGTCGAGCTTGTCGAAGAGCAGCTGCTGGCTGGACATGCCGAGGAAGCCGGCGTCGAGCGCCGAGCGCACCCTTTGCTCCATCTGCGTCTGCTCGGCCTCGGTGGGCCGCACCTCGGCGCGGGTGGCGCGGTCGAGGCCCATGACGGCGGTGCGCACGTCGGAGTGGCCGATGAACGCTGCGATGTGCGGACCGAGCGGCACCGACTCCAGGGCCGCGACGTAGGACGGCGCGTCGTCCCAGGTCTGGTGCCGCTGCACGGCGTCGATGACCTGCAGGCGCGGGATCGCCTCGACGCGACCGAAGAGGTCGCCGGCGTCGACCGGACCGACGTGCACGGTGGAGAGCGAGCAGGAGCCCACGAACACGGTGGTGACGCCGTGGCGCACCGACTCAGCCAGCCCGGGGCCGTCGAGCACCTCGACGTCGTAGTGGGTGTGGATGTCGACCAGGCCGGGCAGCACCCAGCAGCCCTCGGCGTCGATGACCCGTGTGCCCTCCCCTGCCGGGAGCGGCTCGGCGGAGACCGCGACGACGACGCCGTCGCGCAGGCCGAGGTCGCGGATCGCGGAGGGGGCGCCGGAGCCGTCGAACCAGCGGCCGCGGCGGATGAGGGTGTCGTACGTCACGCCCCCAGGACACCGTCCGATCTGACGCGCGTCAAGAGCCCGTCCGGGCCCCTGCGAGGTGGCGTTCGAGGTGGCGCAGCGCGCTGCGCGCCGCCTGGTGGCCGCACATCCCGTGGACGCCCGCGCCCGGCGGGGTGCTCGAGGAGCACAGGAACACCCCGGTCACGCCGGTGGCGTAGGGGTCGACGCCGAGCCGCGGCCGCGCGAGCAGCTGCACGACGTCGTTGGCGCCGCCGGCGATGTCGCCGCCCACGTAGTTGGGGTTGTGGGCCTCGTAGTCGCCGGGACCGTGCACGGCCGTGGCGCGGATGCGGCCTCGGAAGCCGGGGGCGAACCGCTCGACCTGGTCGAGGATCGCCGCGCTCGCGTCGCCCTCATGGCCGTTCGGCACGTGCCCGTAGAGCCACACCGGGTGGAGGTCGCCGACCGAGCGGGACGGGTCGGCCACCGACTGCTGGGCCAGCAGCACGAACGGCCGCTCGGGCATCCGGCCGGCCACGACGTCGGCCTCGGCTCGCGCGACCTCCTCCCACGTGCCGCCGACGTGCACGGTGCCGGCGCGGCGGGCGGCCTCGTTCGTCCACGGCACCCCGCCCTCGACGGCGAGGTCGAGCTTGAAGGCGGCCGGGCCGTAGCGCCAGCGGCGGTAGGCGCGGTCGATGCGCCCCGGCAGGCGGCCGTCGAGGATCTCGCGAGCGCCTGACGGCGTGGTGTCGAGGAGGGTGACGTCGGAGGCCGGGAGGTCCGGGGCACCGCGCACGCGCGTGCCGGTGTGGATCTCGCCGCCGAGCTCGCGCAGCAGCGAGGCCAGCGCGTCGGTGATCGCGGCGCTGCCGCCCACCGCCACCGGCCAGCCGTGCGCGTGGCCGGCCGCGGTGAGGATCAGGCCGACCGCGGCCGTCGCCGGGCGGTGCAGCGGCTGGTAGGCGTGCGCGGCGGAGCCGGCGAACAGCGCCCGGGCCTGCGGGGTGCGGAAGCGGCGCAGCAGCACCGACGCCGGGAGCCCCGCGAGCGCGCCGAAGCGGGCCATCCGCAGCGGGTGCGAGGGCCAGCGCACGATCGGGCCGAGCACGTCCTGGGCGAGCTCGTCGAACCCGTCGGTGAGCGGGCCGAAGATCTGACGCCAGGCCGCGCCGTCGCGTCCCAGGCCCGCGACCGTCGCGTCGAGGTCGCGCAGCAGGACGCCCGCGCTGCCGTCGTCGAGCGGGTGGGCGAGGTCGACCTCCGGCCAGGCCCACTCCAGGCCGTGCTCGGCCAGCGGGAGGGTCGCGAGGTAGGGCGAGCCGACGCCGAGAGGGTGCACCGCCGAGCAGATGTCGTGCCGCAGTCCGGGCAGCGTCAGCTCCTCGGTGCGGGTGCCGCCGCCGATGACGTCGGCCGCCTCGAGCACCGTCACCCGCAGACCGGCCTGCGCGAGCGTGACCGCGGCGGCCAGGCCGTTGGGACCGGCGCCGACGACGACGGCGGTGCGAGCGTCGGGACGTCTCTTCGCTGCGGGGCTCACCCGGTCGAGGATGCCAGGACCGCGACGACGACCCACGGCCCATCCGGTAGGGGTGGGCGCACCGAACCCCTCGACGTCGCCGCACCGAGATCCGAGGAGGATGCCGTGGTCGTGCTGGCCGTGCCGATCGCGCTCCTCGTGGGGGTGCTGCTCGGCGTCGGACTGCACCTGCTGCTCGTGCGGCCGCTGCGCGCGGTCCTCGACGCTCGGCCGGTGGTGGCCCGTGCCGCCGAGGAGCCCACAGACCCTGGCGACGCCGACGACCCTGCCGACGCGCCGCGCGTCGTCGTCCTCGACGTGCTCGACTCCGGGCCGGAGCGCGAGCGCCCGGCCCGACGCCTCCCCGACCTCACCCCGGCGCTCGCCCCGCTGGGCGCAGGCGTGGTGCTCGCGACGGCCGAGCTGCTCGGGCCGCGACTGCTCGACGTCGCCGGCCTGCCGACGTCGTCGCTGCGGGTGCTCGGCGGGATCGCGATCGCCGTCACCGGGCTGCTGCTCGTCGCGCCCGCCCTCGGCGCCCGCGCCCGGAGCGCCGTGGCCACCGTGCTGCCCCGGCGCTCGGAGGACCCCGCGTCGCCGCTCGTGCCGACCCTGCTCGCCGGGCTGGCCGCCCTGCCCGTCGCCGGCCCCGTGCTGGCTGCCCTCACCCCCGACGCCGCGTCCTCCGACGCGCGGGTCGTCGTCCCCGCGGTGGTGCTCGCCGCCGCCCTGGCCGGCGGGCTGGTGCTCGCTCCCCGCCCGCGCGTCGGCCCCGACCTGCGGCGTGCGGGCGCGGTCGCGCTCGTCGCGGGTCTCGTGCTGACCGTCGTCGTGCCGCTCGCACCGCACGTCGGACGGCTGCCCGCGCCCGTCGCCGCACCGGCGTCCGCGGGCTCCTCGCCGGGCACGAGCCGCTCGCCGGGGGCGACCGAGTCCTACACCGCCCTCGGGGGCAGCGGGCGACTGGTGCCGTTCACCGATCCCGAGAACCGGGCTCTCTCACGATGCGTGCCGGGCTCGGTGCTGCTGGCCTCGTGCGGAACGGCGCCGAAGATCCGCTTCGAGGGCTGGATCAACCTCGTCGGCGACACCCCGCCCCGGCTCCGCGGCCGTCCCACCATCCTCACGCTCTTCTCCGCCACCTGCCTGACCTGCGTGCGCGACCTCGCGCGCACCCAGCGACTGGCCGACGCCTACCCGCAGGCCTCGTTCATCGGCGTGCACACCGCGGAGTACCCGCTGGAGACGCGCGAGGTCGTCGAGCGGATGCTCGCCCGCAGCAGCGTCAGCTACCCGGTGGCGCTCGACACCGACAGCGAGACCTTCGACGCCTACCGCTCGCAGGTCTGGCCGGCCCACTACCTCATCGACGCCCGCGGCACCGTCCGCGCGATCGCCTTCGGCGCCGGTGGGCTGGAGACCCTCGAGCGCGGGCTGCGCACCCTGCTCACCGAGGAGGGACGCGATGCCGACCTCCCTGGCCCGCAGCTGCTCGTCGAGCCCGCGATGGCGCTGATCGGCCGCACGTCCGCGATCCGACTCTTCCCCGGCCAGGCCGGCTACGCCGGGGTGCCGCGCTACCTCTCCACCGAGGTCAGCCGCTACCAGCCGCTCCCCGGCGCCCAGCCGCTGAGCACCTACGGCCTCCAGGGCAGCTGGGACGTCCGCCGCGACTCCCTGCGCGCCACCTCTCCGGCCAGCATCCTGCGCCTGCGCTATCGCGCCAGCAACGTCGAGGCGGTCGTCACCGGCGAGGGCTTCATCAGCGTCGTCTCCGAGGACGGCTTCCGCACCATCGCCGTCCGCGGCCCCGGCGGCCTGCTGCGCCTGGCCACCTCCGACGCCGCCTCCGACCGCACCGTCCGCCTGCTGCCCTCGCCCGGGGTGCGGCTGTGGGGGTTCGCGTTCGAGTAGACGTTCAGCTCCCGGTCGCCTGTTCACCGGCGGTGGCCGGCGCTCCCGTGGTACGAAGCGCTCGACCACTCGGGACTCCGGAAAGACACGCCATGCCACGCCGCCTCACCGCCCTCCTCATCGTGCTCGCCGGACTCGCCGGTCTGCTGGGGATGACGCCCGCTCCCGCCCAGGCTCGCGCGGCGTCCTGCGGGGCGCTCTCGCTGGACTCGCTGCGCGTCGGCCAGCCGATCAGCGGCACCCTGTCCGCCGACGAGACCACCTGCTGGAGCCTTCCGTCGCAGGCCGCGGGCCTGACCCTCGTCGCGAGCGCCGACGGCGGTCCCGCGGCGCCGGAGGTCACGCTCGTCGATCCCGACGGCGCCGTCCAGTGCCGACTGGCCGGGTCCGGACCGTGCGTCGTGCCGGATCGCAGCGACCTGCGGATCCTGGTGCGCTCCCGCGCGGGCACGACCGCGCCCTACTCCGTCGACGTCCTGCGCGTCGACGACGCCGCAGGCTGCGGGCTCGCGCCGACCTCGACCCTCGGCAGCGCGCCGCGCCTGTTCCTCGGCCGCCTGCAGCCCTTCCAGCTCACCTGTCGCCGGCTCGAGCTGGCGGCGTCCACCCACCTGGTGCAGGTGGAGTCGCTGAACAGCGCGATCGGCTGGACGCTCTACCGCGACGACGCGCAGGTCGCCTGCTCCAGCAGCGACGACCAGCCGTGCCGGGCCCCGCAGGCGGGCACGTACGTGCTCGTCCTGGCCAACCGCGACGATCTCGACCCGGGGGCGCTCCCCTTCGACGCGTCGGTCACCGACGTGCTGGAGGCGGGACGCTGCGACGCCGTCGCCCCGACGTCCTGGCTCGAGGCGCCGCAGCGGATCGCCACCCGGAGCCGTCAGCAGGTGACCTGCCGCCGGCTCGACGCCCCGGCGGGCACTCCCCTCGTGCTCGCGGGCCGCACCCTCGACGAGGGACGGTCCGGCGACCGGGTGACGACACAGATCGTCGACGCCACCGGCACGCTCGCGTGCCCGCCCACCGTCGACGGCCTCGGCTGCACGCTGCGCGGCGCGGCGCCCTTCCGGATGCTCTCGCGGCTGCGCGGGGAGAGCGGCTCCTCCACGGGCGTCGGGTACGACGTCGTCGCCCGCTCCCTCGCCGCCGGCTCCGGCTGCCCCGTCATCGCCGCCGCACCGTTCGGCATCACCCCGGCCGACCGCCACCCGGGCATCGGCTGCCGCCAGCTCGACGGTCGGGCCGGAGAGCGCATCTGGCTCGCCTCCCACGCCACCGCCGCCGACGAGCAGCACGAGGACGCGCTCTACGACCCCGCGCTGCAGTCGGTGTGCGCGGGCGGCGACGGGGCGCCGCTGTGCACCCTGCCGAGCGACGGCCGCTACACGCTGATCACCGACGTCCTCGGCACCGACCAGCGCACCACCTTCCACGACCTCGGCTCGTCCGAGGGCTGCCTCCCCCAGGGCGACGACCTGAGCACCCGCAGCGGCGAGCGCACCCTCGGCCGGCTGGATTGCAGCGTGCTGCCGGTCGGCTCGAGCGGGGGACGCACCATCCAGATCGCCGACGCCCTCCAGCCGGGCGGGGCCCAGGCCTCGGTCCTCATCGTCGACGCCGAGGGTCGCGGCGTGTGCGCGAGCACCTCCGGCGGCGAGGCCCTTACCACCTGCCGCCTCGACGGGCCGGCCCCCTTCCGTGCCCTCGTCGACGCCGACTCCGCCCCGCGCTACACCGTCGCCTTCCTGCGCGAGGGGGCCGTCGAGTGCCCCGCCCTGCCTGCCGGCCTGGGCAACGGCCTCACGCTGCGGCTGCAGGGCGAGCGCCGCGCGGCGTGCGCGACCGTGACCGCCACGACCGGCCAGCAGCTGCACGTCCTGCGCCGCTCCGGAGGCAGCGTGCAGCTGGCCGCCGCCAGCGCGGCCGGCTGCACCTCGTCGCTGCTGTTCCACAGCATGCTGTGCCCGGGCTCGGGGACACGCACCGTCGTCGTCCTCGGCGAGGGCCCTGACGGCGTCAGCGAGCTGCGCCGCACCGACGACACCGGCGCGATGCTGTCCTTCACCCCGCCGCGCATCGTCGGCTCCGTGCGCGCCGGCGAGACCGTCAGCGCGGCTCGCGGCGACTGGTCCGCGGTGCCGGCCCGCTTCTCCTACCAGTGGCTGCTCGACGGACGCGCGCTCACCGGCGCGACCCGCTCGACGCTGCGCGTCCCGGCCGCGGCGCTGGGACGGCGCCTCAGCCTCCGGGTCCGGGCCACGCCCTACGTCGAGGTCCGCCCCGGCGAGGCGCTGTCGGCGTCCAGCAGCGTCCGGGAGGGAGCCGCACCGTCCCTCCTCACGGCGCCGTCGATCTCCGGCACTCGCACTGTCGGACGACGCCTCACCGCGTCCGTGGGCCGCTGGTCGCCGCAGCCGAGCAGCTACGTCGTCTCGTGGTACGTCGGGGGACGGTTCACCGGCATCCGCGCCCGCTCCCTGACGCTGACCTCCGCGATGCGCGGGAAGCGGATCGAGGCGGTCGTCACCGCACGACGCACCGGCTGCCGCGACGCCAAGGCGACCGCACGCACCTACCTGCCGCGCTAGGGCCGGGCCGTTCGAACCCGGGACGCACCTCGAGCCCGGGACCGGCTGTCGGTCGCGGGCTGAGGGTGCTGGAGCTCGTGCTGGTGGCGTCAGGGTGTGGGGGTCTCGGCAGGCTCGACCAACGGGAGTTGGACGGTGCCGGTGGGGCCTCGCCGGAAGTGGACGCCGGTGGGACTGGTCCAGAGGTGGTGGCCTGGATGGTCGGGGTCGGGCCGGTAGCGCCAGCCTGAATGGGTCTTGGAGCGATGGTGATGTCGACACAGGCACGCGAGGTTCCAGGATGACGTCGGGCCGCCGGAGTCGAACGGGTTGATGTGGTCCAGGTCCGCACGCCTCGCGGGGCGGCGGCAGTGGGGGAAGACGCAGGTGCGGTCCCGGACGATGACCTGCTCGCGGAGGAGTTGTGCGGCCTCGTAGGACTCGCAGTGCCGCTCGGCCGCCAGGTCGAGGACGGGCCGGATCGTCACCTTCGACGAGCCTGGGCACCAGCTCTTGACGGCGTCGAGGAGGAGCGGGGAGCGGGTGGCCTCGAGGGTGGCGATGGGGCCGATGTCGCCGAGGGCGTCGGCGGAGAGGTGGACGTAGAGGATCGTCTCGCGGCGACGGGCGGGCGCTGGGGTCTCGACAGGCTCGACCACCGACTCGGCGAGGTCCAGGTGCTGGCGCCCGAGCTGGCCAGCGGCCCACGCACGCCGCGCGTCGAGGGAGTCGGTCGAGCCGAGCGCGAGGGCCTGGTGGGCCAGCTCGGCGAGGGCGGCGTCGAGGTCGATCGCGTCCTCGCGGTCCATCCGGCCGTGCACGTCGACGGTGCCGTCCAGACTCGGCTGGTCGACGGCCACGTCGAAGCGCCGGTCGTCACGAGCCAGCCGCTGGCGCAGGGCCGCGAGATCGGGGTCGACCTGCTGCTCGGCGAGGTTGATCGCGTTCTCGATCGCCCGACGCCCGACGGAGTGCGCATAGGCGGCGAGGAGCTGATCCGCGCGAGCGGCGGCGTCGAAGGAGAGCACCATCGTGTGCTCGGTGATCCGACGCACCTGGGCGACGGTCACCTCGCCCTCGACGAGGCGGGTCCACAGGCGCGGGAGCCGGGTGCAGCCCTCGAGGGCGTGGCCGACGTAGTAGCGCCCGGAGTCAGTCGACATGCCCAGCGCGGCGGCGATCTCGTCGCAGCAGTACTCCGAGACCATCGGCGCACCCGGGCCGGCGATCGACACCTCGCAGTGCGTGCCCACGAGGAACGCGGCGTCCATCTCGTCCGCAACGGTGTGGGTGATCGCCCAGTCAGCAGCGATCTGGAAGACCTCACGCTCGGCGTCGTCAGCCACGGACCTGGCCTGCATCGCAGCGCGCAGGACGTCGCTGTCGCGCAGGAGACGGGGCTTCCGTGTGGCCATGCCTCATTCTATCCGAACACCAGTTCGAAGACGAGCGCCTGTGCACAGGGATCCGGGCGGGTGCGGGGGTCTCGACAGGCTCGACCACCGGGGCGGCGCGCGACCACGGGCGGCGGCGCACCGACGCGGCACCCCCGAGCCCCGCTCTCCTCGGTGTGCCTTTCAACGTGAAGCGGACCAGCAGGCCACCGACGGCGAGGACGCCCAGCGAGAGCCCGGCGAGAGTCTCGCCGCCCCAGCCTCAGACCCCGTACGACTCCCCTCGCGAGCGCAGCAGCCACGACCGCTCGGCGTACACCATGTCGTCGACCCACAGCCGCCGCGCGGTGCTCCGCATGGCCGGGCGCAGGAGTGGCGCGACGTGGCGGGCGACGGCGAAGCCGGTGCGCTCGGAGGTGGCGATGGTGGCCTCGACCATCATCGTGCGCGGCCGGCCGGCGGCGTCGAGGCCGAGCGGCGTCGCGTGGGTCTCGACGACGCTGCCGGCGCCCTCGCCCTCGGTGATCGTCATGACGATCGTGCGGGCGTCGGGGCAGGTGAACTCAGCGCGCACCGGGACGCCGAGGCGGCGGCTGACGCGGAAGGTGACGTCGACGGTGAGCACCTCGTCGTCGCTGGCGGCCTCGTCGACGGTGAGGTGGCTGAAGGCGTAGGGGTGGAACCACGAGCCGTGCCAGGGGTCGAGGCGGTTGGCGATGATGTCGCGCGGCTCGCAGGTGCCGGGGACGGCGACGACCGCCGAGACCGAGCGACCGAGGGCGGGACGCACCGGCAGGCGGGGCGCCTCGGAGGTGACCTCGCCGGCGGTGGGGATGCGCACCCACAGCAGGACGCCGTCGTCGTGGGCGGTGAAGGGCTGCCAGCCGGGGACGCCCTGCTCGTCGAGCGGCATGCCGTGCCAGCGGCAGTGGAGACGGTCGCCGAGCACCTCGCAGTCGGTGAGCAGCGCGCCGAGGTGGGGGCAGGAGCCAGGGGCGGCGTGGACGCCGGTGGAGGTGCGCCACAGGGCGACCTCCTGGCCGCCGACGTGACGCACGATCGAGGTGTCGCGCAGGTCGGTGGAGGCGCCGACGCAGTACCAGCCGCCGGGGTCGCGGGCCAGGGCGACGTCGAGCGCGGCGCGGATGCGCGCGGGCTTCGCGTCGCGCCACGACGGCTCGAGTCGGTCGCGCGAGGGCATCGGCCGCAGCGCCAGCGGGATGCGCTCGTGCAGCTGGCCGGGGACGGCGGCCGGCGGCTCGACGGCCGGGGCGCGCGTGGGCGCGAGGTGCGCCGCGGCGCCGCCGAGGGCGACGGCGGCCAGCGCCGCCTTGCGCCAGGTGGGCACCCGGGCGCGGGAGGTGAAGACGTCGTAGTCGGCGGCCTCGATGCGGTCGAGGATGCCGGCGTAGAGCCGCTGCGCGGTGCCGACGCAGCGACGCGAGGCGTCGGGCAGCAGCGCGAGACCGGCGTCGGCCTCGCGGTACAGCTCGCGGTTGCGCTCGAGCTCGAAGCGCATGAGCGCCCGCCAGGCGGGGTCGACGCGCCGCTCGAAGGGGTCGGCGCCGAAGCGCTCGAGGTCCTCCTGCGGCAGGTAGACCCGGCCGCGGTCGAGGTCCTCGTCGACGTCGCGCAGGAAGTTGGTGAGCTGGAAGGCCAGGCCGAGCGCCCGCGCGGGCTCCTTGGCCTGCGGCGAGAGCGGCTGCAGCACCGGCAGCATCATCTCGCCGATGACCGCCGCGGAGCCCTCCATGTAGCCCAGGAGGTCGTCCCACGTGGGGTAGTGGTCGACGGTGAGGTCCTGGGCCATGGCGTCGAAGAACCGCTCGAAGCACTCGGCGTCGATGCCGGTGGCGCCCACGGTGGTGGCGACGGCCGCCAGCACGGGGTCGTCGCTGCCGCCGGCGTGGACGGCGTCGACGAACCGGTGCTGGAAGTCGCGCAGCGCCGCCTCGGTGGCCGCCGCCGAGGGCGCCATCGTGGCGCCGGGGGCGTCGACGATGTCGTCGGCGAGCCGGCACAGGGCGTAGACGGCGTGCACGTGACGCCGCTGCTCGCGCGGCAGGATCGCCGCTCCCCAGAAGTACGTGGTGCCGTGCTGGCGGGTCAGCTCCGCGCAGCGGCGGTACCCCTCGAGGAGGTGCGGGTCGGCGACCGGCTCGGCGAGCGTGGCCATCAGGCCACCGCCCCGCTCGACCGCCGCTCACGACCGCGTCGGCGGACGCCGAGCGCGTCGGAGGGCAGGTGGTCGAGGACGCGCTGGGCGGCGAGCTTGCCGGAGACCAGCACCATCGGGACGCCGACGCCCGGCGTGGTGCCGGAGCCGGCGAAGAACAGGCCCGGCACCCGCTTCTCGACGTTCTTGGGCCGGAACGGCCCGGTCTGCAGGAACGTGTGGGCCAGCGCGAACGGGGTGCCGCGCTCCATGCCCTGGCGCTCCCAGTCGAGCGGGTCGACGAGCTCCTCGGCGACGATGTCGGTGGGGTAGCCCTCGGTCTCGAGGAACCGCTGGAGCTCCTCGCGGCTGCGGCCGCGCTGGGTCTTCCAGTCGACGACGCCGTCGAGGTTCGGCGCGGGCTCCAGCACGTAGAGCACGTGGCCGCCCTCGGGGGCCAGCGACGGGTCGCTCATCGTCGGCACGGTGACCAGGCGCGAGGGGTCGGGCATCATCCGGCCCTGCTTGATGAGGGCGTCGAAGGAGGAGTCCCAGGCGTCGGCGAAGTGGATGTTGTGGTGGTGGGTGCCGGCGGGCAGCTCCCCGCGCGCGCCGACGTGCCACACGACCGCCGAGGGGGAGTACTGCCCCTTGCGCACGACGCGGGGCGCCTTCAGCTCGGGCAGCAGGTGGCGGTAGGCGACCGGCAGGTCGAGGGTGCACACGACGGCGTCGGCGGCGATGCGCTCGGAGCCGTCGATCTCGACGCCGGCCACCGCGCCGTCGTTGCGGCGCAGCAGCCGCGAGACCGTGGCGCCGTAGCGAACGTCGACGCCGGCGTCCTCGGCCGCCTTGGCCATCGCCACCGGGACCGCGCCCATGCCGCCGTCGGGGAACCAGACGCCCTCGATGCAGTCCATGTAGGTGATCACGGCGTACAGCGAGAGGGCCGAGCTCGGCGGGAGGCCGGCGTACATGGCCTGGAAGGTGAAGAGGCGACGCAGGCGGTCGTCCTCGAAGCGGCGGGCCACCGCCGGGCCGAGCCGGCCGAAGCCGCCCATGCCCACCAGCCGCGCCGCAGCGGCGGGGGAGGAGAGCAGGTCGAGCGGAGAGTCGAAGTTGGCGTCGATGAAGTGCGGCATCTCGACGTCGTAGAGCCGACGCAGCCAGCCCACGAAGTCGTCGAAGGCGGCGGCGTCGCGCGCGCCGGACTTCTGGCGGATCTCCTCGCGCATGTTCTCGTGGCCGTGGCGCACGAGGATCTCCGAGCCGTCGGAGTACTTGGCGCGGTAGCCGGGGTCGAGCAGGCGCATCGGCAGCAGGGCGTCGAGGTCGCCGCCGGCGGCGCTGATGACGTCGTCGATCAGCCCGCGCATCGTGAGCACGGTGGGCCCGGTGTCGAAGGTGTAGCCCTGGTCGTGGATGCGGCCGCCGCGGCCGCCGGGGATCGTCTCGCGCTCGACGAGGACGATCTCGTGGCCCGAGCCGCTGAGGTGACAGGCGGTGGCGAGGCCGGCGAGGCCGGCCCCGATGACGACGACGCGGCTCATCGGTCTCTCCAGGCGACCTGGTCGGCGACGACGGTCAGGCCGGCGCGCGCGGCCGGCGCGACGGCGTCGTCGAGGGCGGTCAGGGCGCGAGCGTGGGCCTGCGCGATGAGCGCCTCGGCCTCGGCGCGCACGCCGAGGTCCTCCAGCTGAGCGGTCACGGTGCGCACGTCGTCCTCCTGGTGAGCGTGGCTGCGGATGCGCGTCAGGGCTCCGAGATCGGCGGCCGGGAGCCGCTCCTCGAGCAGGGCCAGCAGCACGGTGGCCTTGCTCTCGCGCAGGTCGTCGCCGGCGGGCTTGCCCGTGAGGGCGGGGTCGCCGAACACCCCGAGGAGGTCGTCGCGCAGGGCGAAGGCCTCGCCCAGCGCCCGACCGTAGGCCGAGAGCGCCTGCAGCGTCTCCGGGCCGGCGCCGGCGGCCAGCGCGCCCAGGCGCAGCGGCCGCTCGACGGTGTAGGCGCCGGACTTCGCGCGGGCGACCTCCCAGGCGCGGGCCAGGGCGTCGGGTCCGCCGCCGCGGGCGGCGCCGGCGAGGTCGCGCACCTGGCCGCGCACCAGCTCGACGCAGGTGAGCCACCACTCGGCGCGCACGGCGTCGGGCAGGCCGGCCACGAGCGCGTCGGCCTCGACGTGGGCGAGGTCGCCGACGAGCACGGCCACCGACTCGCCGTAGCGCGCGGCGTCGTCGCGGCCGCCGCTGGCGTGGTGAGCCTCGGTGGCGCGCACGTGGACGGCCGGGCGGCCGCGGCGCGTGGTGGAGGCGTCCATGACGTCGTCCTGGGCCAGGCCGAAGACGTGCAGGAGCTCCAGGGCCGCGCCCAGCGGCGCCACCTCGCGGGGGTCGAGCCCGCCGGCGGCCACGAAGCCCCAGTGGCACAGCAGGGGACGGAAGCGCTTGCCGCCGGCGTGCACCAGATCGGCGAGCAGGCCGGGGACGTCGTGCACCCCGAGCACGGGGTCGCCGCCGACGCCGTGCTCGGCGAGGTGCCGCCACTGCGTGGCGAGGGCGTGCAGCCGCTCGTCGAGGACCTCCTCGACGGCCGCCAGCGCGACCGCGGGGTCGGCGGGGGTGAGGGCGAGCGGATCGGCGGTCATCGTCGATCCCCGGTGCTCGCGGTGTCGAGGGCGCCGCGCAGGTCGTCGCCGTGCCGCTCGCCGAGGGCCTGCACCTGCAGGGCCATCCACGGGCTCACCAGCGCCGGTGCGGCCGCGACGAGCGCGCGCACCTGCGGCCAGGCCACCCAGGCGTGGTCGCCGACCTCGTCGGGGTCGGCGGCCAGGACGGTGCCCGAGGGCACCTGCGCCAGATGCACCGGGCACACCTCGTGCTCGACGACGCCGCTGACGTCGACGGCGCGGTAGCGGAAGTCGGGGAGCACGACGCGGGGCTCGGGCACCGCGAGCCCGAGCTCCTCGCCCACGCGACGACGCACGGCGTCGAGCATCGGCTCGTCGGGGCGCGGGTGACCGCAGCACGCGTTGGTCCAGGTGCCCGGCCAGGTGCGCTTGCCCAGCGCGCGGCGGGTCAGCAGCACGCGGCCGTCGTCGTCGAGGAGGTAGAGGGAGAAGGCCAGGTGCAGCGGGGTGTCGTCGGTGTGCACCTCCAGACGAGGCGCGACGCCGGTGGGACGGTCGTGCTCGTCGAGCAGGACGACCAGGTCGGCCGCGCTGCCGTCCGGGTCGGTCAGGGCCTCAGACACGTGGGGTATGGCTGGGCTCGGCACCATGCGCGGCCTCTCTCGGTGGGCGTGCTCGGTGTGGCGGTGATCCTCAACGTACGCAGGCGGATCGATCCGTGCCGACCCGATCGGGTGGGGCCCGGGCAACGCACCGCGTCAGCGGCCGTTGACCGACGCCGGCAGCACGGGCTCCAGGCGCAGCACCGCCCAGGCGGCGCTGAGCACGCAGCCGGCCACCAGCATCGCGATCCACGCCTCCGGCAGGCCGCGGCCGATCATCAGGCCGGCCACGGGCGGCGCGACGATCGCCGCGAGCTGGAAGACCCCCGAGGGGAGCGCGTTGTAGCGCCCGCGGAGGTGGTCGGGCGCGAGGTCGTTGACCAGGGCCGGGATCGTGGGCTGCAGCAGGGTCTCGCCGAGCCCGAAGACCGCCGCGCAGGCCGTCACCAGCACCGTCGCGCCCACGCCTCCGGGCAGCAGGCCCGAGACGCCGAGCAGCATCCACGCGGTGGCCCAGATCGCGGCGAAGACCACGATGACGCGGGTGCGTCGGCGCCCCTCGATGCGCTGCAGCACCAGCAGCTGCAGGAGCACGATCACGAGGGTGTTCGCGGCGAAGGCCAGGCCGACGTCGCGGGTGGAGACCTCGCTGACCGCGCGCGCGAAGGCCGGCATGCCGGTGTTGAGCTGGGCGTAGCCGACGAAGGCGGTGAGGAAGACCAGCACCATGAGCGAGGCCATGGCCGGCTCGCGCAGCACCGCGCGATAGCCCAGGGTGCGCAGCGCGGTGGCCGGCCGGTCGGGGTGGTCGGGATGGTCGGGGTGGCCCGCGATCACGTGCGGTCGCGGGTTGCCGACGCGGCGCAACGGGACGATGAGCAGCACGAGGGCGGGCACGAAGCTGAGCGCGTCGAGGAGGTAGATGGCCTGGAAGGTCGCCGGACGGCGCACGTCGACGAGCAGGCCGCCGAGGACGCCGCCGAGGCCGATGCCCAGGTTGAGCAGGCTGAAGTTGATGCCGAAGTAGCGCTGTCGGATGCCGCTGGGCACGACGTCGGCGATGAAGCTGGAGAAGGCCGGGAACGACAGCCCGCCGGCCAGGCCGTTGAGGGTGAGCGCGGCCGCCGCGACGGGCGCGCTCGTGGCCGAGGCGAGCACGACGTCGGCGGCGATCATCAGCACCAGCGAGGTGATCAGCACCCGACGCGGGCCGAGCCGGTCGATGGCGATGCCGCCGGGGGCGCTGGCCACCAGGCCGATGAGCGAGGGCACCGCCAGCAGCAGGCCCACCGTGGGCAGGGCGATGCCGCGGACCTCGTGGAGGTAGACGACCGAGAACGGCAGCACGAGCCCGGTGCCCACGAACTCCAGCACCACCACCGAGAGCAGCAGCCGGCCCTCGCGGGGGAGGTCGTGCCAGAAGGCGCTCAGCGGTGGTCGGGACGGCGGTGCGGGCGGCGCGGCGGGCTCGGAGGACATCGTCGGGGAGTCTCGCACCGCCCGCCGACATCGGCACCTCGGTTTCCCGCCCCGCCCCGACGCCCCGCGCGGCATGATGGGGACCGACCCCCTCGTCCTGCAGCGTCCCGAGAGGCCTCCCGTGATCCTCATCGTCGTCCTGGTCGTCCTCGCCGCGCTGGCGGTCGTCGGCGTCCTGGGCTTCAACCGCCTGCG
Organism: Nocardioides sp. B129/18; assembly: GCF_055282735.1. Lineage (NCBI taxonomy): Bacteria > Bacillati > Actinomycetota > Actinomycetes > Propionibacteriales > Nocardioidaceae > Nocardioides > Nocardioides sp. B129/18. The sequence continues at coordinate 68,010 of NZ_JBUZJI010000023.1, forward strand.
CAGCCTCGAGGTCGGCGCCCAGGAGGCGCTCAGCGGCATCGACGTCCAGCTCACCCGCCGCGCGGATCTCGTCCCGAACCTCGTCGAGACCGTCAAGGGCTACGCCGCCCACGAGCGCACCGTGCTCGAGGACGTCACCCGCGCCCGGGCCGGCGTCCAGGCCGCCACGGCCGACGCCGACGTGCGGGCCAAGGCCTCGGCCGACGCCGCGCTCCAGGGCGCCCTGGGGCGCCTGCGGGTCGTCGCGGAGGCCTACCCCGCCCTCCAGGCCAACCAGAGCTTCGTCGAGCTCCAGCGCCAGCTGGCCGAGACCGAGGACCAGATCGCCTACGCCCGCACCTACTACAACGACGCCGCGGGCCGGCTGAACCGCCTGATCGTGACGTTCCCCTGGATGCTGCTGGTGGGCCCGGCCGGCGTCGCGCGCCGGGAGTTCTACGACGCCCCGGCCGGCCAGGAGGCCCCGCCCGCCGTCTCGTTCTGAGGCGCTCCCCTCAGAAGACCCCGCGCGGACGGAGCTGCACCGAGATCCGCGGACCGGCGTGCGCCACCTTGAGGACGGCGTGCTCCCAGGTGCGCTGGGCGCTGCCGCCCATGACGAGCAGGTCGCCGTGGCCGGTCTCGAAGGCCAGCGACGCGCCGCCGCCGCGCGGCCGCAGGTGCAGGCGGCGGGGGTCGCCCACGGAGACGATGGCGACCATGGTGTCCTCGGTGGAGCCGCGGCCGATGGTGTCGCCGTGCCAGGCCACGGAGTCCTCGCCGGAGCGGTAGAAGCAGCACCCGGCGGTGCGGAACGGCTCGCCGAGCTCGGGGCGGTAGTGCCGGCTCAGCGCCTCGCGCGCCTCCACCAGGCGCGGGTGGGGGAGCGCCTCGCCCTCGCCGTAGGTGTGCACCAGGCGGGGCACGTCGACGACCCGGTCGTACATCGCCCGGCGCTCCTGGCGCCACGGCACCCGGTGCACCAGGGCGTCGAGGACGGCGTCGGGCTCGGGCAGGAAGGAGCGGACGACGTCGACCCACGCGCCGTGGGCCAGGACGTGCCGCTCACGACCGGCGAGGCGGGTGAGCAAATCGACGTCCTCGACCTCGGAGAAGAGCGAGCCCTGGAAGTCCATGACCCCAGTCTACGCCTCTTCTCGAACATGCGTTCGAGAAGAGATGCTCAGGCGTGTCGGACCAGCGCGGCGGTGAGCTGCTCGACGGTCTCGTCGGCGAGCGCGGGCAGCTTGCGCGGCACCACGAGCGGCGCGAGCAGCCGCGTGATCCCGTGGAAGCGGAACTCCGCGCGGTAGTGGATCTCGGTGGACGCCTCGTCGACGGGGCGCAGGACGAGGATGTCGCGGCTGTTCGAGGAGCGGTTCTCGCCGCGGAACTCCAGGCGGTGCGGCCGCTCGGCGACCGCGGTGGTGTAGGTCAGCTCGACCTGGCGGCCCATGAACTCCGAGACGTTGGCGTAGCGCGTGCCGACGCCGAGGTCGCCGTCGAGGCGTCGGGTCGAGACCGTGCCGGGGTCCCACTGCTCGGTGCGGGAGAAGTCGAGCAGGTAGTCGTAGACCCGCTCGACGGGGACCGGGACGATGAAGGTGCGCTCCACGTGCATGCCTCGAACCTAGGCCGCCACGGATCCAGCGCGATCACCCGACCGGTGGGTCACGGATCCGTCGTGTGAGCCGTTCGAGCCCGCGACTATCGCGGTTCGCCTGACGTGGCCATGAAGGAATCCTTAATCTCGTCCCCGTGGAGAAGGTCATGTCCCCCGATGGCCGCACGCTCAAGCACGTCCAGGTGCGCGAGTACGTGCGGTCGTTGGTGACCGGCAGCGCGCCCGGGGCCCCGGCCCCGTCCGAGCGCGAGCTGGTGCACCAGTTCGGGGTCGCGCGCATGACCGTCCGGCAGGCGATGGACGCCCTCGTCGTGGAGGGGCTGCTCGAGCGCATCCCCGGCCGCGGCACCTTCGTCGCGCGTCCGCGTCGGTCGGCGAGCCGGATCATCGGGTTCACCGAGGAGATGCAGCGCCGCGGCCTCGTGGCGGAGTCCCAGACCCTCCTGGCGCGCCGCGAGCAGGCGGGTCCCGGCGTCGCCCGGGCCCTCAACCTCACCGAGGGCGACGCCGTCATCCACTGGCGCCGTCTGCGCCTGGCCGACGACCAGCCGATGTGCCTCGAGGACGCCTACCTCAACGAGATCCTGCTGCCCGGCTTCCTGCAGTCCGCGCTGCCGACCAGCCTCTACGACTCCTTCGAGGCCCGCGGCCTGCGTCCGGCCTGGGCCGAGGACTCCATCTCCGCCGACGTCTGCACGGCCGAGGAGGCCGGCCACCTCGGGCTCGACTCCGGGGCCGCCGTGCTGCGTCACTCGCGCCGCGCGCTGGCGGGCGAGAAGGTGCTCGAGGTGTCCCGCTCGGTCTACCGGGCCGACCGCTTCACGCTCTGGGTGCAGCTCGGCTCGGAGTGAGCCGACGCCCCGCGCGCGCTCAGCCCTCGACGGAGCGGATGCCGCCCAGGTGGCCCAGCGGCGCCACGAGGCGTCCGCTCTCCTCGCACACCCACTGCGGGTCGGGGCCGCCGAGGTCCGGGGTGATGTAGAGGCTGTGGGCGGGGCCGTCGCACAGGTGGCACAGCGGCCAGCGGCCGACGCTCTCGGAGAGGGTGTCCTGGACGTCCTGGGCGATCAGCCCGGCGAGGTACTCCACGCCCGCGGGCCAATGGTCGACCCACCAGCTGCGCGAGGAGACGGCCTCCTCCAGCGCCGAGACCGCGACGGCGGTCGCGAGCGCGCGCGCCTGCAGGTCCCGCAGCACCCGGGCGCGGGCCTCCATCAGCACGGTGGCGTCCACGTGGCCCATCCAACACGCCCGGCCAAGCCCGGACGCCGGGCCGCGGGCGCCGCGCGGGATGATCGGGCGGTGATCCTCATCGACCCGCCCCAGGTGCCCGGCCACGGCCGGATGTGGTCGCACCTGGTCAGCGACGTCTCCTACGAGGAGCTGCACGCCTTCGCCCGCGCCGCCGGCGTCCCGGAGCGCGGGTTCGACCGCGATCACTACGACGTCCCGGCCGAGCACTACGACGCGCTGGTGGCCGCCGGCGCGACGCCGGTGCGCAGCCGCGAGCTGGTGGCCCGGCTGGCCGCGGCCGGCCTGCGCCGCCGCGGACCCCG
>NZ_JBUZJI010000024.1:0-61909 GCF_055282735.1 Nocardioides sp. B129/18
CGCTCGGTGCTGCTCGCCTGGCTGGCGGTCTCGGCGCTCGCGCTGCTGGCCGCGCCGTCGAGACGTTCAGCCGAGCCCTCATGGACGACGACCTGCGCCGCGCCTTCGGGTACGCCGCCCCGTCGCCGCTGGTGCAGGCCCTCTCCCGCGGCGCGCTCAAGGCGCGCGGCCGGGCGCTGCGCCGCTTCCCGGCCCGGGTGACGCCCCTGCAGGTCGAGGACCTGCCGTGGATCCGCTCCTACCCCGACGGTCACCGCGTCGAGGAGCTGGGCACCTTCCCGGTCCCGGGGCTGCGCGGCTGCCCGGTGCGGCACGACGCCGAGACGCCCGCCGCCGGCTGAGCACCCGGGCCGGGGAGCGGGTCAGCGGACGACGACGACCTTCGTCGTCCCCTTGCTGGTGAAGTACCAGACCTTCGCGGCGGTGGTCTTGCTCAGCCGGATGCAGCCGTGGGACTCGGAGAAGTTCGTGCCGAGCCACCAGTCGGGGTGGATCTGGTCGTCGTGGTCCTGGCGGTCGGTGGGGATGCGGTGGAAGCCGATGCCGCAGGGCGCGAACCGCACGAAGTAGTCCAGCGCCACCGAGCCGCTCATCGAGGTGTTGCGACGGATCCGCGCCGCGCGTCCGCACTTCGAGCCGGTGGTGTAGCTGCCGGGCTTGAGCTCGCCGGTGTTGTCGATGATGCCGTTCTGCCAGTCCGAGCGACCGTCGCTGCCGACCAGCCACACCCAGTTCTGCGACTGGTCGATGACGATGCGTCGACCCGATCCGGACTTCGCGGGGATCGGCCGCTTGCTGCACCAGATGCGCTTGGCCGAGGAGAGTCGCTGACGGGTGGCGGTGTCGATGCGGCCGCTCTGGCTCAGCGAGTTGGCGGCCTGGAACCGGATGACGGCCGCCTTGGTCATCAGCCCCGCCTTCCCGTCGACCGGGCCGGGGTTGCAGCCGAGGTAGCGCAGCTGACGCTGCTGGGTGGCGAGGGTGCTCGACGCCTCGGCGCCCGGACCGACGAGGGTGCCGGTCAGGGCGATCACGAGAGCGACGAGGATCAGGGCGGGGCTGCGGCGCACGGGTTCCTCCAAGGGGGTCGGCGGCCATCGTCGCCCACCGCGGGTCCCGTGGGAAGCGCTCCGCCGGGTGGGTCGCGAGGATCCGGCGTCTGCCGTCCGAGCCGGCGCGGTGTCCCTTGGACGCCCGTCCCCGCCTCAGCATCTCGGGAGCCGCTCGTGCCAGACCCCGTCCGCGACGACGTCCTGCGAGACGCGCCGACCCGCCTGGAGCTGCTGCGTCGTCAGCGGGACGGGCTGCGCTCGGCGCGTCGTCGCGGCACCGCCGCGCTCGCCCTCCTGCAGGCGTTGCCGGGGCTGGTCGCCCTGGCCGGTGCTGTGGTGGGGCTCGCCCTGGCCCTGGAGCCCGACGGCGGCCGGGGCGTGGGCTGGGCGCTCGCCGTCCCGCTCCTCGTCGTCGCGCTGCTCGGCCTCGGGTGGGCGCTGCGGCTCCCACGCGCGGGCGGCCGCGAGCGCGCCGCCGTGCTGACGCCCGAGCGGGGCCTGGTGCTGCTCGGCCGGTCCCTCGCAGCCGTCCATTCTCCGGGCCTGCCCCAGGGGTCGCCGGTGCTGCTCCCGGACGGTCGTCCGGTGCCGGCCACGCGCGGCGAGCTGCTCCGCGCGCGGGCCGAGCGGGTCGGGGCCGCCCAGGTGCGTGCCCTTCCGCTGCGATGGCGGCGCGGCCTGGAGGGCCTTCCGTGGGTGCTGCTCGGAGCCGGGGCGGGCTGGCTCGCCGGCATCGCCCTGACGCCGGGCGCCGCCAGGCCTCGTGCCGTCGCCGGGAGCCTCGCGGTCGCGCACTCGCTCACGGCGGCCTCCGGCCTGGCGCGGGCCCGTCGCGATCACCGGCGGCTCGCGTCGGTGGCCACGGACTGGGCCCTCGTCGAGCGCACGGTGCCCGCCCGGGCCCTGCCGGCCGGTGACGTCGACCCCGCCACCGCCACGGCCTTCGACCTGCGCGACGACCCGCTGCTGCGCGAGCAGCGCGTCGAGCCCGCCACCCGCAGGGTCTCGGCCCTCTATCAGGTGCACGTCCTCTACCTGCTCGCGCTGTCAGCGGCGATCGTGGTGGGCTTCGTCCTCGCGCTCGGCGCAGTCCCGGGAGACGCTCGCGGTGTCGCTGCGGCTGGCGTTGATCACGGTCAACCTCCTCGGCGTCGGGGTCGTCGTGCTGGTGGCCGCGACGCGTCTCTCCGGTGCCGAGCTGCTGGGCGTCGTCGCGTTCCTCGCCGTCCTGTACGGCAGTGCCTTCGGCCTGATCTGGACGCGGCAGCGGCGGCGCCGCGGGGTGCGCCTGTGGCCCCTGCTCCAGGGAGAGCAGACCGTGCTCGAGGGCGCCCGCCCGCGCCCGGTGCGCCTGGAGGTCACCGACGCGAGCCTGCGCATCGCGGACGCCCGCGGGACGGATCGCGTGGCCGTCGAGCTGCCCGTCGCGGACCTGCTCGCGGTGGTCGACGTGCCGCGCACCGAGTGGAGCGATCCGCCGACCGTGGCGGTGCTGACGTCCGCCACCCCCGTGGTCCTGGTCGGCCGCGACGTGGCGCAGGACCCCGCGATCCGCGCCCTCCGCGAGCGCCTCTCACCCCAGGGGGCGTGAGAGGCGGCATGGAGCCGCGAGCAGGGAACGCTGGAGGCATGGCCACCACCTCCACGCACCGTGTCCCCTCCGCCCCCGCGTCCTCGGGCGCCCGGGGATGGCTGACGCTGCTGCCGTTCCTGGTGGCGGTGGCGATCGCCTCCGGCGTCGGCGGGCTGGCGGCGGCGTCGTCCTCGCAGACCTACCGCAGCCTCGAGCTGCCGCCGTACGCACCGCCGTCGTGGGTCTTCGGCCCCGTGTGGACGGTGCTCTACGTGATGATCGCCGTCGCCGGCTGGCTGGCCTGGCGCAGCGGCGGCGGACGTCCGGCGCTGGTGGTGTGGGGCGTGCAGCTGGTGCTCAACCTGGCGTGGACGCCGCTGTTCTTCGCCGCCGACCTCTACACCGTGGCGCTGGTGGAGATCGTGGCGCTGCTGGTCGCCGTGGCGGCCACGATCGCGGTGTTCCGGCGCACCTCGACGACGGCCGCCTGGCTGCTGGTGCCGTACCTGGCGTGGGTGGCGTTCGCGACCGCGCTCAACGCCGGCATCGTCGTCCTGAACTGAGGAGGCTCAGGCCGAGCCGCCGCCCGGCCCCCGTCCGCGCAGGTGGTCGTGCAGGCGCCGCGCCACCGATCCGGCGGTCGCCTCGGCCGCGGGCTGGGTCGCGGCCGTCACCCGCGACGACGTCAGCGCGACGACGGCGAGTCGGTCTCCGTCGGCGTGCTCGACCACGCCGGCCTCGTGCCGCAGGGTGAGCAGCGTCCCGGTCTTCGAGGACCAGGTGGTGGAGTCCGAGGCGAAGTCGGGCCACAGCCGCTGACGCATCACGTTCTGGCCGAGCAGCTGACGCATGTGGGCGGCCACCGGCTCGTCGAGCGCGCCGTCGGGCCGCCACACGAGCCGCAGGAGGTCGGCCTGGGCGCGGGCGGTGGTGGTGCTGGCGCGGCCGACGTCGAGCTGGCGCACCCGGTGGCCGCTGCCCGTCGTTGCGCCCCGCGTCGCGAGGGTGAGCGCGAGGTCGGGGTCGTCCGGCATCGCCTCGAGCGGAGTCCGCCCGAGCTCGCCGACGTCGTGGCGCACCACCAGGCCGTCGATCCCGTGCGTGCGCAGCCAGGCGGTGACGTCGTCCGGCGGAACCAGGGCCAGCAGCGCATCGGCGGCGGCGTTGTCGCTGAGCGCGACGGCCAGGTAGAGCACGTCCTCCAGCGCAGGCGCGACCGCGTGACGGAACTGCGGCACGCCCGGCGCCCCGGGCACGGCGCCGGCACCGGGCTCCAGCGGCAGCGGTGCCGCGGCATCGAGCTCGCCGGCGCTGATGCGGTCGAGCACCGCCAGCCCGAGCGGCACCTTCACCAGCGACGCCGCGGGCACCACGATGTCGGGGTCGAGGCCGATCTCCTCGCCGGTGCGCAGGTCGCGCACGAGGAACCATCCGTCGAGGCCGGCGTCGTCGAGCTCGCGACGCAGATCCCGCTCGAGACGGCTCACCGTGACGCCGCCGTCGCGCCGAGGGCCCGGGCGATCGGCTCGGCCAGGGCCGGCAGCAGCGCGGACACCGCCCGGCTGCCGTCGGTGACCAGCGCGTGCGCGCGCACCAGGGCGGGGTGCGCCAGCGGGGACCACGCCAGCTGCCACCGCGCGGCATCGGCGCTGCCGGCCACCACGACGTCGTGACTGGTCAGGGCGGCCGCGAGCGCTGATCCGGCGGACGCCGCGACGACGAGCTGGCGCGGCCGCAGTCCGGCGGCGTCGACGGCGGCAGCGAGCGGATCGCGCACCGCCGGCACGTCGTCCTCGGGCAGCAGCCACACCCGCGGCGCGTCCTGACGGCCGCGGTATGGCCGCAGGGCGTGCAGGTGCGCGACGTCGTCGCCGGGGACGGCGCTGGCGAGGCCGAGCGGGCAGGTCCAGTGCGCCAGGTCGGCGGCGGTGGGCACGACGGCGGCCCCGGCCCGGTGCTCGGTCAGCGCGGCGACGCGCTCGCCGGGTGCGGTCGGCACCAGCACCAGGCGCAGTCCGTGGTCGGCTCCGGCGATCTCGACGGCGGCGGCGTCGCGGGCGTCCCAGCCGTCGGGCACGGCCAGGTGCAGTGCGTCGAGCCGGCCCTCCTCGGCGTCGAGCTCGAAGGCGTCGGCGGCGGCGATCAGCCGACGCGCTCCCGGCAGGAGGCGACGACCCAGCGGGGTGGGGGAGGGCCGCCGCGCGGAGCGGTCGAGCAGGAGCCCGCCGACGTGCCGCTCCAGGGCGGCGATGCGGCGGCTGGCCACCGGCTGCGACATGCCGGCGGCCGCGGCTCCGCGGGTGAAGCTGCCGCGCTCGGCCACGGCGACGAACGCGCGGCACAGGGGGAGCAGGTCCACGCGCCGAGGCTAGCCGAGGCACTCATGTCGATCCGGCATGGAACAGCACGCATCCGTCTTCGACGGCATGAGCGGCTCGGCGCAGCATCGAGGCCATGAGCCGCATCTCCCGCCGTGCCGCCGGATCCCTCGCCTGCCTCGCCGCCGTGCTCGCCGCAGCGGCGCCGCTCGGCCCGTCGTCGGCCGAGGCCCGCGACCGTCCGCCGATCACCGCCCTTGCCTGCTCCTCCGACGTCACCGCGCGGCTAGCCGCGCTGGAGCGCGCCGCCGACGCCCGACTGGGCGTCTACGCCGTCGACACCGGCACGGGCCGGACGGTGGCCTACCGGGCCGACGAGCGGTTCGCCTACGCCTCGACGATCAAGGCGCTGGCGGCCGGCGCGGTGCTGCGTCGCCTCGACGCGCGCGACCTCGACCGTCGCCTCACCTGGACCGCCGACGAGGTGGTGGCCAACTCGCCGGTGACCTCCCAGCACGTGGCCGACGGCCTCACCGTGCGGCAGGTCATCGCGGCCGCGATCGAGGTCAGCGACAACACCGCCGGCAACGAGCTGTTCGAGCTGCTCGGTGGGCCGGCGGGGGTGGAGCGCTCGCTGCGGGCGCTGGGAGATCGCACCACGTCGGTCGACCGGATCGAGCCCGACCTCAACTCCGCGATCCCGGGCGATCCTCGCGACACGACCACGCCCCGGGCGCTCGTCGGCTCGTTCGGCCGCTACGTCCTGGGCTCCGCGCTGCCGCCGTTCGACCGTCGCCTGCTGCTGCGCTCGCTGGATCGCGCCAGCACCGGGCTGACGCTGATCCGGGCCCAGTTCCCGGCCGGCTGGAGGGTGGGCGACAAGACCGGCTCGGCCTCCTACGGCACCCGCAACGACCTCGCCGTCGTGCGCCCGCCGGGCCGCGCGCCGATCCTCGTCGCGGTGCTCACGACCCATGACGACCCGAGTGCCGCCACCGACGACGCGCTGGTCGCGGCGGCCGCGAAGGTCGTCGCAGACCGCCTGTCCTGACCCCTCGCGCCGCGGCGCGCGTTCTCCACAGATTGATCCGGCCCTCTTCCGGGTAGACGGGCCTGCACGTACCTTCGCAGTCCAGGCCTCCTTTGATCTCGGGACGGAGTCCGCATGACCGTGACGCATGCCGCCGCGCCTGCGCGCCAGCCGGTCGCGCCTGCGGCGCCGCCGGTGCCCTCCGCGGTGCTCGACGCCCTCGATCGCCGGGTGCGCGAGCTGGTGCGCGCTGAGGGCGTCGACCCCCAGCGAGAGCCCGACGTCGTGCGGCGGGTGGCCGGGCAGGCCGTCGCCGAGCACGACCAGCGGGCGCTGACGGGCTCGGTCTCCGCGCTCGTCGACCCTGAGGCGGTCGTCACCGAGCTGCTGGCGCGCGTGGCCGGCTTCGGGCCGCTGCAGCCGTTCCTGGAGGACCCCGACGTCGAGGAGGTGTGGATCAACGCCCCCGACCGCGTCTTCGTGGCGCGGCACGGACGCCACGAGCTCACCAACCTGATCCTCACCAGCGCCCAGGTCGACGAGCTCGTCGAGCGCATGCTGGCTTCCAGCGGCCGTCGCATCGACCTCTCGACGCCCTTCGTCGACGCGATGCTGCCGGGCGGCCACCGTCTCCACGTCGTCCTCGAGGGCATCAGCCGGGGCTTCTCCGCGGTGAACATCCGCAAGTTCACCGTCCGCGCCAACCGGCTCATCGACCTGGTGTCCCTGGGGTCGATGACCCCGCTGGCCGCCTCCTTCCTGGAGGCCGCGGTCAGGGCCGGGCTCAACGTCCTGGTGGCCGGTGGCACCCAGGCCGGCAAGACCACGCTGCTCAACTGCCTGGCCGCCGCGGTGCCCGGCGGCGAGCGCATCGTCAGCGCGGAAGAGGTCTTCGAGCTGCGCTTCCCCCACCCCGACTGGGTCGCCATGCAGACCCGTCAGTCCGGCTTGGAGGGCACGGGCGAGGTCGTGCTGCGCGACCTCGTCAAGGAGGCTCTGCGCATGCGCCCGAGCCGGCTGATCGTCGGCGAGGTGCGTGCCGCCGAGGCGCTCGACCTCCTGCTCGCGCTGAACTCCGGGCTGCCGGGCATGGGCACCCTGCACGCCAACAGCGCGCGCGAGGCCCTGGTCAAGCTCTGCACGCTGCCGCTGCTGGCCGGCGAGAACATCTCCTCGGCGTTCGTGGTGCCCACCGTCGCCTCCTCGGTCGACCTCGTCGTCCACCTCGGGCTCGACGCCGCGGGGCAGCGGCGCGTGCTCGAGATCGTCGGGGTGCCCGGACGGGTCGAGAACGGCGTCATCGAGGCCGAGCCGCTCTTCGTGCGCACCGACGGAGAGCTGCGTCGCACCGGGGGCGCCGCACCGCGCGCTGAGGCGTTCGCGCGGGTCGGCATCGACGTCCGCCGGCTCCTGCACGAGCCGTCGCATGGGGCGGGGGAGTGAGGGCCGATGGGCGTCGTCCTCGGACTGCTGCTCGGCATCGGGCTGTTCCTGGTGTGGAGCTCCTTCACGATCCCGCGCCGTCCCCGCGCCCCGCGCACGGGGGGACGCACGGCGCAGATGCTCACCCGCGCCGGCGCCGGACGGCTGGGAGCCGGCGGCCTCGGCGCCGTCTGCCTCGTCTCGGGTCTGGTGGCGGGACTCACCGTCCAGGCCGTCTCCGGCACCGTCCCTGTCGCGCTGGTCTTCGCCGCTCTCGGCGGCTACCTGCCCTACACCGCCCTCGCCACCCGGGCACGGCGGCGCCAGCGCGAGCTCGCCGAGGTCTGGCCCGAGGCGGTCGACCATCTCGCCAGCGGCGTCCGCGCCGGGCTGTCCCTGCCGGACGCGCTCGCCGGCCTGGCTGAGCGCGGCCCCGAGCCGCTGCAGGCCGCCTTCCGCGCCTTCGCGCTCGACTACCAGTCCACCGGGCGCTTCGGCGACTGCCTGGACCGGCTCAAGGAGCGCCTCGCCGACCCCACCGGCGATCGCGTCTGCGAGGGCCTGCGGGTGGCCCGCGAGGTCGGCGGCGGCGACCTCGGCCGGCTGCTGCGCAACCTCTCCGGCTACCTCCGCGACGACGCCCGCACCCGCTCCGAGCTCGAGGCCCGCCAGTCCTGGACCGTCAACGCCGCGCGCCTGGCCGTCGCGGCCCCCTGGCTCGTGCTCCTGCTGATGGCCTGGCAGTCCGAGGCGATCCGGCGCTACTCCTCTCCGGGCGGCGTGGCGGTGCTGATCGGCGGCGCGGTCGCCTGCGTGGTCGCCTACCGGGCGATGATCTGGATCGGGCGTCTGCCCGAGGAGCCGAGGGTGCTCTCGTGAGCCCGGCCTGGACGGGAGCCGGCCTGGGCCTCATCGCGGGCCTGGGCCTGGTGCTGGCCCTCGCGCGGGTGCGCGCGATCCTGCGCCCGAGCCTGGCCGACCGCGTCCTGCCCTACCTGCAGGACCTCCCAGCGGTCCCCGCGTCGCGGCTGCGGTCGGCGCGCGGCGGCACGGGCATCGTCCAGAACCTCCTCGAGGCCGCCGCCTACCGCGTCGACGACGTCCTCGGCGGGGCCGCATCGGTGCGCCGCCGCCTCGAGCGGGCCGGTCTCGAGCCCGACGTGCAGGCCTTCCGCGTCCAGCAGGTGCAATGGGGACTGATCGGGCTCGCGGTCGCCGCTGCCTGGACGATCCTCCAGCCGCCGGGACGTCCGGCCGACGTCGTTCCGTCGGTGCTCGTGCTCGGCGCCTCGCTGGCCGGGGGCATCGTCGTGCGCGACTGGTGGCTGAGCCAGCAGGCCACCTCTCGCGACCGACGCGTGCTGGTCGAGTTCCCCACCATCGCCGAGCTGCTCGCGCTCGCCGTCGCCGCCGGCGAGAGCCCCGTCGCGGCGCTGGAGCGAGTGGTGCGCCGCGGGAGCGGCGCGCTTGCCGAGGACCTCCGTCGCGTGCTGGCCGAGATCCGCACCGGCGAGCCGGTCGCCGCCGCCTTCGACGCCTACTCCCGCCGCTCCGGGCTGCCGTCGGTCGCCCGCTTCGCCCAGGCCCTCGCCGTCGCCGTCGAGCGGGGAACCCCGCTGGCCGACGTCCTCCACGCCCAAGCCGCCGACGTCCGCGAGTCCGGACGCCGCGAGCTCATCGAGTCCGCCTCGCGCAAGGAGATCGCGATGATGGTGCCGGTCGTCTTCCTGGTGCTGCCCATCACCGTCGTCTTCGCGTTCTGGCCCGGGCTCGTGGGCCTTCACCTCACCGCCCCCTAGACCCCCGCGCGGGGCGGATCGGGCCGCCCCGCACCGAGAGGAGCACCACCATGGGAACCATTCGGAACACCGGCGATGGCCTCGCCCTGCGGCTGATCGCCCTGCTCACCGGGGCGCTACCGACGCGTGAGCACCGCGACGGCCGCGACGATCGTGGCGACGTGCCGGGCTGGGTGCTCGTCACCGTCATGAGCGTCGCGCTGGTCGGCATCCTCACCAAGACCGCGGGGCCGCTGCTCTCGCAGATGCTCTCCGACGCCCTGTCCTCGGTGAAGTGAGCCGGCGCCGACGGCCTCACGACGCGCGGGGAGCCGCCGTCGTCGACGTCGTCCTCGTGCTGGTGCTGCTCGTGCCGCTCGTCCTCGGCGTGCTGCAGGTGGCGCTGGTGCTGTTCGTGCGCAACTCGGTCGCCTCGGCCGCGGCCGAGGGCGCCCGCTACGCCGCGACCCTGGATCGCGACGGCGGGGACGGCGTGCTGCGCACCCGTCAGCTGATCGCGCAGGCGCTCGCGGCCCGCTTCGCCGAGGGCGTGCGCTACCAGCCGACGCTGGTCGACGGGGCGCCCGCGGCGCAGATCACCGTGCACGTGCGGGTGCCAGCGCTCGGCCTCGGCGGTCCTGCCGTCGAGCTCGACGTCACCTCCCGCGCGATCGAGGAGCAGCCGTGAGGCGGCACCGGCGAGCCGCCGCGCGCGACGAGCGGGGCACCGCGCTGGTGGAGTTCGTCTGGCTCGGCATCCTGCTCCTGATCCCGCTGATCTGGATCCTGCTCAGCGTCTTCGAGGTGCAGCGCGGCGCCTACGGCACCTCCAGCGCCGCCCGCGCGGCCGGACGCGCGTTCGTGCTCGCGCCCGATGACGCCACCGGACGGCAGCGGGCCGAGGAGGCCGCCCGGCTCGCGCTGCGCGACCAGGGCGTCGACGCGCCGGTGTGGGTGAGCATCGCCTGCGAGCCGATCCCCACCGACTGCCATGCCGGCACCTCGATCGTCAGCGTCCGCATCGACACCCGCGTCGACCTCCCGCTGCTGCCGCGCATCCTCGGCGGGGGCGCGCCCAGCGTGGCGCTCGACGCCAGCCACCGGGTGCCCGTGGGCCAGTTCCAGGAGCGCGACCGATGAGCCGGCGGACGGTGCGCGATGAGCGGGGCTCGGTGACCCCGCTGATCATCGGCTTCGCGCTGGTGCTGGCCCTCGCGGTGGCCCTGGTCGTCGACGCCACCGCCGCGTTCCTGCAGCGGCAGTCGCTCGACACCCTCGCCGACGGCGCTGCACTCCAGGCCGCCGACCTCGGCGCCGCCGGACGCGCCTACCAGGGCGGGGTGGCCGACCAGCGGCTCGTGGTCGACGACGCCAGCGCTCGGGCCGCCGTCGAGGACTACCTGCGCGACGTCGGCGCCTTCGCCGAGCACCCTGGTCTGCGCTACGCCGTCGAGGTGCGGCCCACCGAGGTCGTCGTGCGCCTCGACGCCGGACTCGACCTGCCGCTCGCCATCCCCGGCTCGCCCGCCCGTCCGACGATCGGCTCCACGGGAGCGGCCGTCACGACGATCGACCCCTGACTCAGGCCCGTGTCGCCCGCGCCGCCCGCGCTGCTCGCTCCGCCCGGCTGGGGCCGCGCCACATCAGGGCCGTCGCGCCCAGCACCGCCGCGACGTGCACCACGCGGCTGAGCGCGAACGCCAGATCCAGCCCCGAGGTCGGCACCGCGTCGAGGGGCGCGCCGTCGAGCAGCCACCCCAGCGGACCCACCAGCAGCGAGGCCAGACCCACGACGCCCAGCCCCAGCGTCAGCACCCAGGCCGCCGCACGGGAGCCCCGCGCCAGCCGCACCACCATCACGCCCGCCACCACGAACACGACGCTGCGCACCGCCACCTGGGCCACCAGTGCCCCCGTCGAGAGATCCGGGCCGTGCCCGGCCGCCACCGCGGCCAGCACCAGCAGCGTCTCGAAGACGCCCGCGCCGATCGCCACCCACCACAGCCGCACGCTGCGCGGCAGCGAAGGCCCTCTCCGAGATCCGCCCCGAGTCATGAGTCCACGCTGAAGGACCGCCCTCCGGTCCGCAAGGGTGCCGGCCCCCGGGGGGATCTGGGACTCAGCGGGGGCGTCCGCCCGGGCGCTGCGTGAGCCGATGCCCGGGGGCGTACCGGATGCGACGCGGGAGTGGACTAGACCGGATGAGAATGTGCTCACGCAGGGAGCCCGAAGGACCCATTCCCCTGTCGGGAGCCCGGTCGGCGGCGTAGTTTGCCGAGCATGGAGTGGAGCTTCCCCCGGCGCTCCGAGAGCTCCCGACGTCGTACCCCCGCCGCCGTCGGCGCAGTGCTCGCAGCCGTCCTCATGACCGCAGGCGTCCTGGCTGCCCCCGCCCCCGCTGCGACCGCGCCCACCGCCAGCGCGAAGGTGTCGGCGGCCGGCAAGTACCAGCAGGAGGCGATCGCCGCCACCAACGCCCAGCGCACCAAGAACGGCCGCGTCGCGCTCAAGCAGAGCACCTGCCTGCAGCGCTTCGCCGCCAAGCAGGCGACCAACCAGGCCAGCCGCCGGAAGATGTACCACCAGTCGCTCAGCCCGATCATGCGCACCTGCGGTCTCAACCTGGCCGGCGAGAACGTCGCCTACGGCTTCAAGAACGGCACGTCGCTCGTCAACGCCTGGATGAACTCGCCGGGCCACCGTGCCAACATCCTCAACGGCAACTTCAAGCTGATCGGCCTCGCCGCGCGCCAGTCCAGCGACGGCACCTGGTACGTCTCGCAGGTCTTCGGCCGCGCCCGCTGACCGCTGGTGGCCCCGCAGACGACGCCGGGGAGTGGGCCGCAGGCGGGAGCGCCCCGTAGGGTGACCCCTTGTGGCAGGCCCTGACTACGACGTCGAGATCAAGCAGCTCCAGGCGACGATGAAGACCATCGGCCAGGTGCTCGACCTGGACCAGATGCGCTCGGAGATCGCCGACCTCGGCGAGCAGGTCGCCGCACCCGACCTCTGGGACGACCAGGCCAACGCCACCCGCGTCACCGGCCGCCTCTCCGACCTCCAGGGTCAGATGGAGCGCTACGAGGGCCTGATGAGCCGCATCGAGGACCTCGGCGTCCTCGTCGAGCTCGGCCAGGAGGAGGGCGACGCGGACTCCCTCGCCGAGGCCGAGCGCGAGCTCGGCTCCATCAAGGGCTCGGTGGAGTCCCTCGAGGTCCGCACCCTGCTCTCCGGCGAGTACGACGCCCGCGAGGCGCTCGTGACGATCCGCGCCGGCGCCGGCGGCGTCGACGCCGCCGACTTCGCCGAGATGCTCATGCGCATGTACACGCGCTGGGCCGAGCAGCACAAGTACTCCGTGGAGGTCTTCGACACCTCCTACGCCGAGGAGGCCGGCCTGAAGTCGGCCACCTTCGCCATCCACGCGCCCTACGCCTACGGCACGCTCAGCGTCGAGGCCGGCACCCACCGCCTGGTGCGCATCAGCCCCTTCGACAACCAGGGCCGCCGCCAGACCTCCTTCGCCGCGGTCGAGGTCGTGCCCGTGCTCGAGCAGACCGACGAGATCGAGATCCCCGACGAGGAGATCCGCGTCGACGTCTTCCGCTCCGGCGGCCCCGGCGGGCAGTCGGTCAACACCACCGACTCCGCGGTGCGCCTGACCCACCTCCCCACCGGCACGGTGGTCTCCTGCCAGAACGAGAAGTCCCAGCTGCAGAACAAGGCCAGCGCCATGGTGGTGCTCAAGGCCAAGCTGCTGGCGCTGAAGAAGGCCGAGGAGAAGGCCCAGCTCGACGGCCTGCGCGGCGACGTCGCGGCGTCCTGGGGCGACCAGATGCGCAACTACGTGCTCAACCCGTACCAGATCGTCAAGGACCTGCGCACCGGCTACGAGTCGGGCAACCCGAGCTCGGTCTTCGACGGCGAGATCGACGACTTCCTCGAGGCCGGCATCCGCTGGCGCCGCAACACCGAGAAGGCCGACGCCTGATCTGACAGACCGGGCTCAGCGCGGCCGCGCCAGCAGCGAGCGCGGGCTCTCCGGTCCGGTGCCGACGGCGTTGACCGCCCGCACCCGCACGGCCCACAGGCCGTCGGCGAGCCGCAGCGTCGCGCCGCCGACCGGTCCGGTGCGGAACCAGCGGGTCTCGAGCAGTCGTCCGCTCAGGCTCAGCCGGGTGGCGCGCAGCAGGTAGCCGGTGATCGGAGAGCCGCCGTCCGACGGGGCGCTCCAGCGCGCCGTCAGCGAGAGCCAGCCGCCGGAGGCGCCGCGGGTCAGCGTCGGCCGTGCCGGCGCGCTCGGCACCCGGGCCGAGGCGGTGCGGACGCTCAGCGTCGCGGTCGTGCCGGTGCCGGCGGCGTTGACCGCCGCCAGCGACACGGCGTAGGTGGTGCCGGCGCTCAGCCCGGTGAGGGTGACGCCGCGGGCGTCGGCGCCCAGCTGCACCAGCGGCTGGCCGGGCACGGCGACGACGTAGGCCGTCACGGGGCTGCCGCCGTCGGTGGTCGGGGCGCTCCAGGCCAGGCGCGCCGAGCCGGTGCCGACCGCGGTGGCGGCCAGGCTCAGCGGGACGCCCGGAGGCGAGGCCGGGGTCGGGTCGACGGGCGGGTCGGTGGGCGTGGGGTTCGTCGGCGTGGGGTCGGTCGGCGTGGGGGTGGTCGGGCTGGGATCGACCGGCGTCGGATCGACGGCGCCGCCCGGCGTGCAGCCCGAGGCGGTGAGGGAGTAGCGGCCCAGACTGGCGTAGTCGCTGTAGATCACGGCGTCCTGGGCGGTGGTGTAGCCGACGCCGTCCACCTCGACGAACAGGCTGCGCCCGCCGCCGTCGCCGAGGGTCGCGGTGGCGTCGAGGCCGGTGGCCGCCTGGTAGCTCTGCCGCACCATCGCCGGGTCGGCGGTGGCCAGCGCGGTGCCGGTGGAGTCGAGCAGCCGCAGGCGGACGTCGAGGTCGGGGCTCTCGGCGTCGGGGGAGGCGTGCACCGAGACCGGTCCGGTGCAGGTGCCCAGGGCGTAGACGTCGACGTCGGAGCGGGTGGCGATCAGGCCGGGTGCCGCGGTGGTGGGCAGGGTCGTGGCCGCGGTGGCGACGGTGTCGCCGGCGTCGTCGGCCATCACCGGCGCGTTGCGGCTGATGACGTCGAGGTCGTCCTCGGTGTTGCTCGCGCCCGCGTACTCGCCCTTGCTCCAGGTGATCACCGGCTGCGAGCCCGAGCCCATGATCGGCGCCCAGCCGCCGGCGCCGCCGTAGTAGGAGGTGCCGTTGGTCAGGCCGTCGTGGGAGAGGCCGAGCTGGTGGCCGATCTCGTGGCTCACCGTCTCCGCGATCGAGACCGTGTCGTCGTAGTAGCGGGTGAAGGCCCAGGCCGGCTGGGTGGCCTGGTGGCCCGAGGTGCGGCCGTAGGTGCCGACGTAGGAGATGCCGGTGCAGCCCGACTGGCCCTGGCAGGTGGCCGACGAGCCGTGGGCCGCGGCGCTGTCGGTGATGGCGGCGACGGCGCCGTAGACGGCGTCGGAGGAGCCGGCGCGGTCGATCGCGGCGGCCGAGGGCTCCTGGGTGGTGACGTCGACGTCGAAGGGCGCGTAGTCCTCAGCGACGCGCTGCCACACCGCCTGGATCACGCCGCGCTCGGTGGTGGAGAAGGTGGCGTAGTCGGCGTCGAGCGACCAGCCGCCGTAGGCGCCGGCGGCCATGCCCGATCCGATCCAGGCCGCGCCGTAGCCGTTGCTGCCCTCGGCGAGGGTGACGCCGTCGAAGTCGAGGTAGATGGTGCGCTTCGAGCCCGGACGGCTGTGCAGGGCGAAGGTGTCGGCGGCCGGCACGACCAGCCGCTGCGAGATCGAGCCGGGGTCGGTGCGCTGCGCGAGCTGGTCGCGGAAGGCGACGAGGCCCGGGCGCGTCACGACCGTCGTGGGGTCCTCCAGCAGCCGGGCCAGCGCCGCGGGCGTGCGGCCGTTGA
Source organism: Nocardioides sp. B129/18 (assembly GCF_055282735.1). NCBI lineage: Bacteria > Bacillati > Actinomycetota > Actinomycetes > Propionibacteriales > Nocardioidaceae > Nocardioides > Nocardioides sp. B129/18. The sequence goes on from NZ_JBUZJI010000024.1 coordinate 15,132, forward strand.
GACGGGCCACCGTCGCGAGGTCGTCGTCGCCGAGCCGCGCCAGGGCCTGCGGGCCACGCAGCTGCGGCACGATCGGCCGCGGCGTCGGGCCGTCGGACGCGGCGATGCGCGCGGCGCCGGAGTCGCCCGGCGAGCCCGCCGCGAGCGCGCCGACGGAGGTCGTCGCGACCACCGCGAGCAGGGCGAGCGCCGGCACCGCCGGACGCAGCAGGGGGCGGACGTGTCGGGGCAGGCGCATGGGGGACTCCTTCACGGCTCAGCCCTCACAACGGCCGTGCGAGCCCCGACATGAGCCAGATCACCGAATCCCGCCGTGCCGGTGCGGGTGCGCGATCCGCTGGGCAGGCTCGACTAACCTCGATCGGGTGATTCGCTTCGAGAAGGTCACCAAGACCTACCCCGGCACCACCGTGCCCGCCCTCGACGGCGTGTCGGTCGACATCGAGAAGGGCGAGTTCGTCTTCCTCGTCGGCACCTCCGGCTCGGGCAAGTCCACCGCGCTGCGCCTGGTGCTGCGCGAGGCGCGCCCCACCGCCGGCCGCGTGTACGTCGCGGGCAAGGAGATCAACCGGCTCGCCGGCTGGAAGGTGCCCCGGATGCGCCGCCAGATCGGCACCGTCTTCCAGGACTTCCGCCTGCTGCAGAGCAAGACCGTCGCCGAGAACGTCGCCTTCGCCCTGCAGGTCATCGGCACCCCGTCCCGCGAGATCCGCAAGGTCGTGCCCGCCACGCTCGACCTCGTCGGCCTCGCCGACAAGGGCGACCGCCTGCCCGACGAGCTCTCCGGCGGCGAGCAGCAGCGCGTCGCCATCGCCCGCGCCTTCGTCAACCGGCCGATGATCCTCATCGCCGACGAGCCCACCGGCAACCTCGACCCCTCCACCTCGGCCGACATCATGACGCTGCTGGAGGAGATCAACGGCACCGGCACCACCGTCGTCATGGCCACCCACGACCACGGCATCGTCGACACCTTCCGCAAGCGCGTCGTCGAGCTCGACCACGGCCGCGTCGTGCGCGACGAGGCGTCCGGCGCCTACGGCTTCCAGCACTGAGGCCGTCCCACTCCCTCCCGATCTGATCCCGATCTGACCACGCGCGGGCCCACCCGCGCCCGCCTCCGCGCCATCGACCCCGATCCAGAGAGTCCTCATGCGCTACGTCTTCTCCAACCTCGGCCAGGGCCTGCGACGCAACCTGTCGATGCACCTCGCCGTGATCCTCACCCTCTTCGTCTCCCTCGCCCTCGTCGGCGCGGGCGTCCTGGTGAAGCGGCAGGCCGACGCCGCCGCGTACCAGTGGGGCAACGACCTGCAGATCACCGCCTACCTGTGCCGTGACGACGACCCCGACCAGCGCTGCCTCGGCGCCGTCGACGACGAGCAGAAGGCCGCGATCTCGAAGGTCGTGAAGGAGAACCCCGAGGTCAAGTCGTTCTACTTCGAGTCCCAGCAGACCGCCTACGAGAAGGCGCAGAAGCTCTTCGACCCCAAGCTCTTCGAGGGCGACCAGCCGGTGCTGACCCCGAAGGACTTCCCGGAGTCGATCTGGATCACGCTCAAGGACCCCAAGCAGTTCAAGGGCATCACCAGCGCCGTGCTCGGCCTCGACGGGGTGGCCAGCGTCAAGGACCAGCGCGACGTCGTCCAGCCCATCCTGCGCTCGATGGACGTCATGCAGATCGCCTCGCTCGGCGTGGCGGTGTTCCTCGTCATCGCAGCGCTGCTCCTGGTGGCCAACACGATCCGCCTCGCGGCGTTCGCCCGCCGCAAGGAGATCGCGATCATGCGACTGGTGGGCGCCTCCACGCTCTACATCGCCCTGCCCTTCCTCCTGGAGGCGCTGATCACCGCGCTCATCGGCGTCGTGCTCGCCGGTGGCGCCCTCGCGGCGGGCATGTGGTTCGGCGTGCACCAATGGCTCAAGGACTTCCTCGGCTTCATCCCGTGGATCGGCATGAACGACTTCCTCTACGCGCTGGTCGTCGTCGCGATCCTCGGACCGGTCATCACCCTGCTCCCGACACTCCTGCTGACCCGCAAATACATCAAGGTCTGACCTCGGCGGGCTACCGTCGAGGGGTTCACTTCCCCGAACACCTTGGACTGACATGCGCCTCTTCCCCGGCGCCGTGCTCCCGCGCGGTACCCACCCACGCCTGCTCGCCGTCGCGGCGATGATCGCGCTGCTGCTCGGCGTCCTGACGCTGCCGCTGGCCAACGCCGACGACAGCCTCAAGGACCGCCGCAACCAGGTGCGCTCGCAGATCAAGGGCGCCCAGCGCGACCTCGACGAGTCGAGCGCGGCCACGCGCAAGGCCGCCTACGCGGTGCAGGCGGCCGAGAAGCGCCTCGCGGCGGCCAAGAAGCGGCTCTCCGGGCTCACCGTCCAGCTGGCCGAGGCCAAGCGCACCGACGCGCGGCTGGCCGCAGCGCTGGTCACCGCGCGGCAGCGCCTCGAGGACGCCCGCGCGGCGCTCGAGGAGGCGACGGCCGCCGTCGAGGCGCAGCGCCAGCGGGTGCGCACCACGGTCGGCACCTACTACGCGCAGGGCGACCCGCGGCTGCGGGCCTTCGCCAACCTGCTCGGCTCCGACAGTCCCGAGGACCTCACCCGGCGCGACGGCCTCAACGACGCCGTCATCGCCCACGAGGCCGGGCTCTACGACGACCTCCTCGCCACCGAGGACCAGCTCGCCGACCGCGAGCAGGAGGTGCAGCAGGCCACCGCCGACGTCGCACGTCAGCGTCAGGCCGCCGCCGACAACCTCACCCGCATCTCCACGCTGCGCGCCAGCGCGAAGAAGGCCGCGGACTCCGTGCGCAGCCTCGTCGCCGAGCGCACCGCCGTCCAGGCCAAGGCCGCCGCGGCGGCCCGCGCCGATCGCGGGGTGCTGGCCCGCCTCAAGGCCCGCGAGGACCGCATCCGCCGTCAGATCCTCGCCCAGCAGGCGCGCGCCACCGGCAACATCCGCGCCGGCGACGGCTACCTGACCCCGCCGGTCAACGGCCCGGTCACCTCGCCCTACGGCTACCGGATCCACCCGATCTACGGCTACTACGGCCTGCACAACGGCACCGACTTCGGCGTCTCGTGCGGTGAGGCGATGAAGGCGGCCGGCAACGGCGTCGTCACCCAGCGCTACTTCGACGAGGTGTACGGCAACCGGCTCTACGTCAGCCTCGGCAGCGTCAACGGCAAGAACCTCACCGTGGTCTACAACCACGCCTCGGGGTACCGGGTGAACGTCGGTCAGCGCGTGACGCGCGGCGAGACCGTCGGCTGGGTCGGCTCCACCGGCTGGTCCACCGGCTGCCACCTGCACTTCATCGTCATGGTCAACGGCACGCCCGTCGACCCCGAGAAGTGGCTCTGACCGGACGCTGAGGCGGCGCCGAGGCGGCGCCGCCGGCAACTCGGTTGACCTCGTTTGGGAGGATGGCGGGATGCCGAAGGAGAAGGGGCGCACGCTGGTCGCGCAGAACAAGAAGGCGCGCCACGACTACCACATCGAGGACACCTACGAGGCCGGGCTGGTCCTGCAGGGCACCGAGGTGAAGTCGCTGCGCCAGGGACGCGCGTCGCTGGTCGACGGGTTCGTCGACATCGACGGCCACGAGGCGTGGCTGCACGCCGTCCACATCCCCGAGTACTCCCAGGGCACCTGGACCAACCACTCGGCCCGCCGCAAGCGCAAGCTGCTGCTCAACCGCGACGAGATCGACAAGATCGAGCGCCGCATCAGCGAGAAGGGCCTCACGGTCGTCCCGCTGTCGCTGTACTTCAAGGACGGCCGCGCCAAGGTCGAGATCGCCCTGGCCAAGGGCAAGAAGTCGTGGGACAAGCGCAACGCCATCGCCGAGCGCACCGCCAAGCGCGAGGTGGAGGTCGAGGTCGGCCGTCGCCTGAAGGGCATGCGTGACTGACGCTGCGGTCGTCGCGGCCGGCGAGGCCGCCGACGTCCGGGCGTTCTGGACGCGGCTGGGCCTGCCGGGGCTCTTCGACGTCCACACCCACTTCCTGCCCGAGCGGCTGCAGGCCAAGGTCTGGGCGCAGTTCGACGACGCCGGCCCGCTCATCGGCCGACCCTGGCCGATCCGCTACCGGCTGCCGCACGCCGAGCGGCTCGCGATCCTGCGCGACTTCGGCGTCCGGCGGTTCTCCTCCCTGCCCTACGCGCACCGTCCCGGCGTCGCCGAGGGGCTCAACGCGTGGGGCGCGCAGGTGAAGGCCGAGGCGCCGGAGTCGCTGTGGTCGGCGACGCTCTATCCCGAGCCGGGGGCCGCCGGCTACGTCGCCGCGGCGATCGAGGCCGGGGTCGAGATCGTCAAGGTGCACGTGCAGGTGGGCGCCTTCGACCTCGTCGACCCGCTCCTCGACGACGCCTGGCGGCTGCTCGCCGAGGCCCGGGTGCCGGTGCTGATCCACGCCGGCCACGCGCCCGTCGGCACCGACCACACGGGCCCGGGGCCGATGGCGCGGCTGATGGCCGCCCACCCCGACCTCACCGTCGTCGCGGCCCACCTCGGGGCGCCGGACTACCTCGACTTCTGCGACCTCGCCGAGCGCTACGAGCGCCTCCACCTCGACACCACGATGGTCTTCACCGACTTCTGGGACACCGCCTACCCCGACGAGCTCGGCCCGCGCCTGCTCGCGCTGCAGGACCGCGTGCTCTTCGGCAGCGACTTCCCGACCATCCCCTACCCCTACCTCCACCAGCTGGAGTCGCTCGAGCGCCTCGGGCTGGGGGAGGAGTGGCTGCGCGCGGTGTGCTGGCACAACGGCGTCGCGCTGTTCGGGGCGCCGCCGGACTGACAGAGGGCTGACAGAGGGCTGACGGAGGGCTGACGGAGGGCTGACGCCGGCGCGTCGACGACCTAGGCTCGCCGGATGGATCCTCGGGCTCGGACCACGGCTCAGCGGCGTCGGCTGGCGGACCTCTTCGACCGCCTCGACGACGCTCAGCTGGAGACCCGGAGTCTCTGCGACGCCTGGACGGTGCGCGAGGTGCTCGGTCACCTCGCGATGCCGCTGGTCGCGGGGAGCGGTCTGATGCGCGAGATCGTGCGGGCCTGGGGCTCGCTCGACCGCGCCAGCGTCGCGGTCGCTCGACGGCTGGCGCAGCGCCCGGTCGGCGAGCTCACCTCCGCGCTGCGGGAGCGGGCCCGACGTCCACCGCCCGGCGCCGGGTGTCGGGCCCCTCGGTCAGCTCGCCGACTGCTGCCTGCACCTGCGCGACTGCGCTCGTCCGCTCGGTCTGGACGACGACGCCGGCCTCGACGACTGGCGGGTGCTGCTCGATCGCCTGCCCCGCGGGATGCCGGGCCTGGTGCCGCGCCGCCGCTGCGAGGGCCTGCGCCTCGTGGCCGCCGACCAGGCGTGGGCGTGGGGGCGCGGCGCGGAGGTCGCCGGCCCCAGCGAGGCGCTCGCGATGGCCCTCGGCGGGCGCGTCGTCGCCCTCGACGACCTGCGCGGCCCCGGCGTCGAGGTGCTCGCCGCTCGCCTGCGTTAACCGGATGCTCGACGCTGGCACCGGCCGCTAGACTGGTGCCACAACTCAACAGGGGGCTGATCGGTTTCGACTTGGGACGTTAGTTCCAGGGGAAGCGGGTCGAGGAGCCAGCGACATCTCGTAAACGACCGCTGGAAACCCATAACTGCCAACGCTAAGCGCAGTTCCTTCGCTCTCGCCGCCTGAGCGGTGATCGAAGCGTCTGACCGGGCATCCGTCTCCGTCCCGGACCCAGGCGTCATCTAGGAGACTTGCCTTGCATCTGCTGTCGGGGTGGATGCGTGGGACTCAAACCCGACTGAGCCTGTCGGTGACATGTCAGTGTGAGCACCGGGGCCGAGAAAAGCGACCTCACTGACTGCACCCGGAGAAGACCTGGTTCGGCGCTCGAGGACCGGGGTTCGATTCCCCGCAGCTCCACTGCGCACAGCCCCTGCTGGACGAGAGCCGCCCGACGTCGTCGGGCGGCTCTCGTGGTCGAGGGGCTCGTCTCGTGCCGCCAGCGACGCCTCGGTGCCATCAGCGCGCGGCGAGCGTGGGAGGTCCGGTCGATCGTCACCGGATCGTCAGGTCCGCGGCCTCCGACGCAGAGGTCGGGCATGCATGCTGGTCCGGTGAGCGCTGACGGTCCTCGGAGCAGGGCCCAGCTCCTCGCTGCACTCCTCGTCGCGCTCCTGGTCGCGGCCGGCTGCGGTGGCCGGTCGGTGTCCCAGGGTCCGGCCGATCGTCCCCTCGCCGGCCATCGAGGCGCGCCCGCGACGTCGTCCTGGACGCCGTGGCCCCAGGCGCTCCACGACGCCGGACACTCCGGCGCCAGCCCCGCCGCGGGGCCGACGACCGGACGGCTGCGCTGGACCCGGCGGCTGGAGGGCGACGTCACCCCGGGCCCGGTGGTCGCCGCCGACGGCACGATCTACGCGGCGTCCAACGCCGGGATCCTCCACGCCCTCGATCCGGCCACCGGGCGGGACCGGTGGACCCTCGACGGGGGTGGCTCCTACGGCCTCGACCTCTCCACCAGCCCGGCCGTCCTGCCGAGCGGCCTGATCCTCTGGCCCGGCCCGCGAGGTGCGCTCATCGCCGTGGCACCCGACGGCACCGAGCGATGGCGCCTCGGCCTCGGCGGACTGGTCACCTCGCCCGCAGTCCGGGCCGACGGGAAGGTGGTGGTCGGCACCGACACGGGGCTGCTCCTCGCCCTGATCCCGTCGTTCGCCGGCCCGGGCGTGCGGTGGCGCCTGGATCTCGGGGAGGGCGGCTACGGCTCGCCCGTGCTCTCCGACGACGGTCGGACCGTCTACCAGTCGGTGCTCTCCGGGGTCGTCGCCGTGCGGAAGGCCGCGGTGGCCTGGCGCTGGCGGGTGCCGCGAGGCCTCATCGAGGTCAGCCCGGCGGTCTCGCCGTCCGGCACGGTCGTGATCGGCACCAACGACGACTTCCAGTACGGCCTCGACCCCGCTGACGGCTCGGTGCGCTGGCGCTACCGTCGAGGTGTCTGGACCTACTCCTCGCCGGGCGTCACCCGCGACGGCGTCGCCTACTTCGGCGATCACCGCAACCGGATCGTGGGTCTGGACGCCGAGTCCGGTGCGAGGCTCTTCAGCCACCAGGGCTCGACCGTCGACGACGGCCCGGGGGGCATCGGCATCTGGACCTCGGTGCTCGTCGACGGCCGCCACACCGTGTACGCCGGCACCCGCCAGGGACTCGTCTACGCGGTCGATCGCGACGGTCGCCGTCTGTGGACCCACGACGCGGGAGCCACCGTCGACTCCTACCCGGCGCTCACCGCCGACGGTGCCCTGGTCATCGGGGTCACCGACGGACGGCTGCTCGCGTTCGCCGACGACTGACGCCTGCGCGGCGAGGGTCGTTCACGATCGCGCGGCCGCCAGGATCTCGGCGCGGCGGCGTCCGAGGTCGACGATCTCCTGGCCCAGACGCCGGCGCTCGGCCTCGAGCCGGCTGCGCAGCCCCGCCAGCTGACGGGCGGCCTCGTGGGTGCGCTCGGCGGCCTCGCGGATGCGCGAGCGCACCGACCAGTCGCTGAAGATGTTGTCGAACCAGACGTCGAAGGTCGTCAGCAGCCCGGACACGCCGACCCCGTCGACGCCGGCCTGGCCGAGGTCGGCCAGCTCGCGGGCGAGAGCGCGCAGGGCGGCGTCGGCGTCGCGCAGGCGGGCCTCGGCCTCGTCCATCCGCTGGTACTTCATGGCGTCGGTGAGCAGGCCGCCGCCGAGGAAGGTGTCGTAGGTGGCCCAGTCGCCGGCGCGGCCGAGCAGGTCGGCGGCCGAGCCCAGGGCGGTGTCGGCACGGGCCGCGGCGGTGATCGCCTCGTCGACCTCCCGCTGCCGGGCGCTCGCGGTGCCGAGCGCCACCGCGACGTCGGCCAGCGCGGCCGAGTGCGGGCCACCGCCCTCGACGAGCGCCTGCTCGACGGCGTCCAGAGCGCGACGACGCCGGGCCGCGACGTCGCCGAGGCGGGAGCGGGCCGCGTCGAGGGCGTGCAGGCGATCCTGTGCCTGCGCGACCCGCTGCTCCTGGGCGGCGTGCGCGTAGAGCGCCGCCTGCTGCTCGGCGCGCTCGCGCGTCAGCTCGGCGTCCCGGACGCCGCGCAGCGCCGCCCAGATCCGGGTAGGACCGACGCGCTCGAGGCGCGTGACGTCGGCGTCCTCGAGGTCGAGGACCGCGCGGGTCGTGCGCAGGCGGCCGCGCTCGGCGTCCAGCTCGGCCCGGGCGGAGGCGAGGCGACGCTCCAGCGTCGCGGCCTCGGTGACGGCGCGCTCGGCGTCGTCCAGCGTGCTCCAGAGATCGCTCACGCCCGGCAGCCTAGGGATGCCGGAGCGTGCGGTCGATCAGGTTCGGCGAGAGCGGGCGAGACCGGGTGAGGTTGGATGGAGCCATGGCCCGCCTCGGATTCCTGCACACCGCCGACGTCCACGTGGCCACCTTCGACGCGCTGCTCGACGACCTCGCACCCGAGCTCGACCGCTGGCACGTCGTCGAGCCCGGACTGCTCACCGCCGCCCGGGCCGGCGAGCCCGTCACCGCCTCGGTGGAGGCCGCGCTGCGCCGGCTGCGTCAGGACGGCGCCGGCGTGATCGTGTGCACCTGCTCCACCCTCGGCGCCGTCGCGGAGTCCCTCGCCCCGGCGCTGCGCCTGCCGGTGGTGCGGGTCGATCGCCCGATGGCCGCGGCCGCCGTCGCGGCCGGGCCGCGGGTGCTGCTCGTCGCCGCGCTCGCCTCGACGTTCGAGCCGAGCCGGGCCCTGCTCGAGGACGAGGCCGCGGCCCAGGAGCGGGGCCTGGAGGTCAGCGAGCTCGTCCTCACCGCCGCCTGGCCGCTGTTCGAGGACGGCGACCGCGACGGCTTCGTCGCCTCCATCGCCGACGGGGTGCGCCGCCGCGTGGCGCAGGAGCCCGTCGACGTCGTCGTGCTCGCCCAGGCCAGCATGGCCCCGGCCGCGGACCTGCTCGGCGACCTCGGCGTCCCGGTGCTCGCCAGCCCCCGCGCCGCCGTCGCGCAGGCGCTCGCCCTGCTCGAGGGACCGGTGGTGCGCGAGCGTCGTCCCGACGACCTGCCGGCCGCGGGCCGGATGCTGCTGGCCCAGCAGGCCGGCTCGCACTACCCCTACCGCGACCCGCTGCCGATGCCCGCCGCGGAGTTCCTCCACGGCCACGACGCCCGCGGCGCCTGGGTGGCCGAGCACGGCGGACGCATCGTGGGGCACGTCGCCTGGACCCAGCCCGGCTCCCGGCTGGCCGACGCCACCTCGCTCGGGCTGGCCGCGGCCGCCCACGGCTGCGAGCCCGAGGCGCTCGGCTGGGTGTCGAGCCTGGTCGTGGCCGAGGAGGCGCGGGGGACCGGTGTCGGTCGGGCGCTGCTGGCCACCGCCGTCGCCGGCATCCGCGCCGCCGGCCGGCGTCCTGCGCTGGAGGTGCTGCCGGTGCACCCGGCGGCGCTCGCGCTCTACACCGAGACTGGCTGGATCGAGGCCGGCCGGGTGCGTCCGGGATGGCTGGGCGAGCCCGGTCCGGAGGCCCCCGACGTCCGGGTGCTCGTCCTTCCCGAACCGGCCTCCGGCCCGCGCTCCGCGGACTACCGTGGAACGATGCCGCCCCGCGTCCGCCTCCGCGCGATCGAGGGCGTCGACCTCGGGCTGCTGCCCGGCGGCGACTCGCCCTTCGACGACTTCGGTCCGCGCGCGCCGCGCACGTCCCCGCCCTCGCCCGACCTGCGCGCGAGCCCCGGCGGCCTGGCCGTCGTCGACCCCGAGAGCCATGCGTTGCTCGGCATGGTCAGCTGGGTCTGGCAGCGCTGGGGCCCCAACCCGGAGTCGTCGAACCCGATGATCGGCATCTGGCTGCGCCGCGAGGCGCGTGGCCGGGGCGTCGGCGTCGCCGCCCAGGCCGCGCTCGTCGACCTGTTCTTCGAGCACCTGCGCGTGCACCGCGTCGAGGCGCACACCGACGTGGAGAACCTCGCCGAGCAGCGCGCGCTCGAGCGGATCGGCTTCCGGCGCGAGGGCGTCATCCGCGGCGCGCAGTGGCGTCAGGGCGCCTACCGCGACGGCTGGCTGTACTCGATGATGCGCGGCGAGTGGGTCGCCGCCCGCGCGTCCGACCCGTCCTGAGGGCCGATCCGTCGCGACGTGGCACGCGAGTTGTCTGCTTGGCACGCGACATCTCGCGTGCCGAGCAGACAACTACCCGGTCAGCCGGGTCATTGACCGACGCCCGCTACCGCGGGATCACCGAGAACAGGAACCGCCGCTTGACCATCGCCCAGATCATCAGCACCACGACGGTGTGCACGAGGGTGCCGATCCAGAACGAGCCTCGGTCGAGGCCGGGGATCGAGCCGACGGCGATCACGAAGAACACGTGGACGATGAAGACGTAGAGGCTGTTCTCGCCCATCGGCGTCCAGAACCAGCCGACGGCCTTGTCGATCGGCTTCCAGCAGGTGGTCAGCACCGCGTAGGCGACGACGATCATCAGCGCGAGGTCGACGAGGCGGCCCGGCTGCAGGAACACGCGCACGTAGGCGTTCTGGTAGAGCCAGGCGTAGGAGTCGGCCGGCAGCAGCTGCGGCGTCACGCCCTGGTGGTGGCAGACCCACAGGTAGACCAGCACCCCGGCGTAGGCGGCGACCGCGAGGCCGACGAGCACCTTGCCCAGCCGCGTGGTGAGGGACGAGACGATCTGGCGTCGGTACCAGCCGAGCACGAGGCCGTGGGCGAAGGGAAGCTGCCAGGTCAGCAGCGGGAAGACGTACTCGAACTGCGAGGGCAGCGGGTGGTAGCCCGTCTGGGTCTCGACGACGTACAGCGCCCACGAGATCGCCAGCAGCACCCACCACAGGCGCCGCTTGATCAGCCACATGCACGCCGGCAGCAGCAGGCTGAGCACCACGAAGAGGCCCATGATGTTGAAGACCCACGGGCCCATCTCCAGCAGCAGCAGCTGCTTGACGGCGTACCAGGGCGGCGGGTAGTCGAGCAGGCGCGGCAGGTTCGGGTAGAGGTCGTAGACCTGGCCGACGTCGGCCCCGCCGCCCTCGCCGGTGCCGCGGTCGACGAAGGTCGTGACGACCTCGCTGTTGACCTTCGGGATCAGCCCGAGCAGCGGCACCAGCAGCACGACCACCAGAGCGGTGACGTACTGCTTGCGGGCGCGCCGCCACATGATGACGGCGGTGGCCCACTCCCCGGCCCGCTTGAGGGCGGGCCGGTAGACCATGCCGAGGACGACGCCGGAGAGCAGCACGAACATCTCCGCGCCGGTGATGGCGCCGATGGCGTTGAGGGAGACGTAGCTCCAGACGCCGGAGACCTCGATGTGGGTGGCGACCACCGTGATGATGATCCAGCCGCGGAACAGGTCGAGCCGGTGGTCGCGGCTGGTGCCGTCGCCCTGATAGCGCCACGAGGGAACGAACCGCCCGATCAGGCCGGCCAGCAGGTACGCGACGGCGAGCAGCGCGACGCAGAACACGATCCAGCCCATCTCGCCGCTGGGGTCGTCGGTCTGACGCCCCTGGGCGGTGGCGGCGCTGCTGACGGCCTGGTCGAGGACGCGGGTGACCGGGCCGAGGCTGAGGTCGGAGGAGTCGAGATCGCGCCGCAGCGCGCCGGCCACGGCCCGCGGGCGGGTGGCGCCCCATCGGGCCTCGTCGCCGTCGATCTCGTCCTCGGGACGGGTCAGCTCCAGCCACGTGATGCCGCGGATCATCGGATGATCGGCGTCGGCGGCGAAGACCTGACGCCACCACGCCTGCTTGATCGCCAGCACGCCGGGGCCGGCGGGGGCGTCGGCGTTGTAGAGCGCGGAGGTGGCCACCAGCATCGGGCGGTCCTGGCCCTCGGCGAAGCGCTGGTAGAACGAGCGCCGCGCGGTGGTGCTGGCGTAGGCCCACGTCTCGCTGAGGCGGTCCTGGTACTCCTCGGGCGCCGGCTCGGTGTTGGCGCCGAAGGGCTGGGCGGTGCCGAAGCGGTAGACCGAGAGCCCGACCCAGTCGGCGGCGTCGGCTCCGGGCCAGTAGGGGCCGTAGGGGTCGTCGGCGTCGGTGACGCGGCCGTCGCCGTTGGTGTCGAGCTGGGCGGGGTCGCGGGTGCCGGCGGGGTCCACCTCGCCGTACGCGCGCCCGAACGGGTAGCCGGCGCCGTACGAGGGCGACCACACCATGGCCGCCTGGTCGGTGGCCGCGTGCACCGCCCGCGCCACGCGCTGGAACGCCGCGACGTAGGCCCGGGGCTGCTGGCCCCAGATCACCCAGGAGCCGTTCATCTCCGGGGCGAACCGCACCAGGGTGTAGGAGTCGAAGTCGGTGTGGATCTGGTCGAGCACCTGCCCGAGACGGCGGGCGTCGGCGATGGTGAGGTCGCCGAGGCCGATCTGCGGCTCGAGGTCGACGACCGGCACGGCGCCCTGCGAGGCGGCCTGCTGGGCGAACTGGCGCAGGTAGGTGACGTCGTCGTCGGTGAGCGGGTAGTGCACCCGCTGGGAGTACAGCGAGGGCTGGGTGCCCAGCCGCTGGGCGTAGGCCTTCGCGGTGTCCTTGGTCCAGTCCAGGGCGGGCCCGAACCACGGCGCCCCGGCCGCGGGGAGCTCCGGGACGGGGTCGGGCGAGGGGTCCTCGGCCGCCTGGGCCGGCGCGGGCACCAGCAGCGCGAGCAGGGCCGCGAGTGCTAGGAGCGCCAGCAGCGGGCGCCTCATCCGGCGGCTCCGCAGCGCAGGTGCCAGCGGTTGCGGTCGCCGTCGCGCTCGTAGGAGAGGTGGTCGAGGGCGGCCAGCGCCAGCGCCAGGCCGCGCCCGGACTCGGCGTCGTCGGGCGGCATCGTCACGGTGCTGAGGTCGATGGCGGCCGGCTGGCCGTTGTCGAAGAGCGTGCCCAGGACGCCGTCGGCGGAGGCGTCGACCTCGACGGTCAGCAGGCGGCCGGGCGCGTCGGGGGCGTAGGCGTGCTCGACGATGTTGCCGAGGATCTCCACCAGGCCCATCTCGAAGCGCATCGTGACGTCGGGGGAGAGGTCGGGGACGGCCTCCCACACCGCCACCAGGCGCTCCTGCACCTGGTCGACGACCGGGGGCTCCGCCGGGGCGGTGAGCCGCAGCGTCCCAGGAGCTCCGGGGCTCGTGGCCTCAGACATAGAACGCGCCCTCCACGGTGTCGCGCGGCCGCAGCACCTTGTCGAGGTTGGTGAGCTTGAGGACGGTGAGCACGGCCTGGGTCGGCCGGGCGATGCGCAGGTCGCCGCCGGCCTGACGGGCGGTCTTGAGCGCGCCGATGAGGGCGCCCAGCCCGGAGGAGTCGAGGAAGGACGTCTCGGCGAGGTCGACGACGATGCGACTGGTGCCGTCGGCGATGAGCGCCTCCAGCGTCGTGCGCAGCTGCGGCGCCGAGACCATCGTCAGCCGACCACGCGGGACGACGACGCCGATGCCCTGGGAGTCGGTGCTGACGTCGATGTCGATCATGGTGCTCCTTGGGCTGCGTGCCGGGGGGTGGGGTCGGTCGAGTCGGGCCGGGGTGCGGGTTCGTAGCCCTTGTATCGGGCGGCCCGGACGATGATGGAGAAGATCGCCAGGTCGAAGACGACCCAGACCATGTTGAAGATCGCCCCGAACAGCGGTGCCTGGCCCACGGCGATGCGCACCACGCCGACGACGAGGGCCAGCACCAGCAGGCCCATCGCGATCAGCTGGGGCTTGACGAGGTCCCAGCGCGGGCCGACGTCCTCGCGCTTGGTCTTCGGGGTGACGGCGAAGTCGAGGTCGCGGCCGAGGAAGACGTTGCCGAAGGCGGAGGTGAAGGACTTGATCCACGTCGGGAAGAGGGCGAGGGAGTACTGCTGGCCGCGCCAGGTCGGTCTGCCGGCCGCCACGACGATGAACAGCAGCTGGTTGACGATGAGGAACGGCACCAGCCGCGCGAAGAAGTCGACGCTGTAGGCCTGCACCGGCAGGACGCCGATCGTCAGGTAGGTGATCGGCGCTGCGAGGTAGACCAGCGCCGCGAAGCCCGAGAGGTAGCTCCACATCGTCGCGAAGTACATGAGGCGCTGGGTGATCGAGAGGCCGCGCTGGGTCAGCGGGTTCTCGCGGAACATCACCTGCACCGTGCCCTGCGCCCAGCGCAGCCGCTGGGTCAGCATCGTCTCGAGGTCCTCCGGCGCGAGGCCGTGGGCGAGCACCTCGTCGTGGTAGACGCTGCGCCAGCCCAGGCCGTGCATGCGCATGCAGGTGGCCATGTCCTCGGTGACCGAGATCGTCGCCAGCGGCATGATCGGCTGGGCCTCCCCGGAGCGGCCGACGTCGACGGCGTCGACGAGCGCGCGCACGGCGTCGACGGCGCCCAGCGGCGACCACTGGCGGTGCGCGAGGCGGTCCAGCGCGGTGGCCGAGACGCCGGCGAGGGTGTCGACGGGGTCGTCGGCCAGCGCCTCCAGCTCGGCGATGATCGCGAGGTCCTCGGCGACCGCGCTCAGATCGGCCTCGACGAGCTCGCGGTGCACGGAGTCGACGCGCCGCTGGAAGCGGTAGGTGACGTCGAAGAGCGCGACGCCGCGGTCGAGCTCGCGCTGGGCGCGCTTGACGTCGTGGGCGATGGCGTCGAGGGCCTCGCCGATGCGCTCCTGGCCCGGCTCGAGGGCCTCACGTGCCTCGCTGAGCACGGTGCGGGCGGCTCGCAGCGCCTTGCGGACGCCGACCTGCACCTCGTGGGCGTAGCGCGCGATGCCCAGCTGCATGAGGGCCTCGCGGCGGATGACGGCGTTGGAGCCGCAGAAGAACGCGGCGTTCCAGCCGTCCTTGCCCTGCTGGATGGGGCCGTAGAACAGCGGGGCCTGGCTGCCGAGGGGGTCGGAGTCGGGCACGTTGACGAAGTACTGCGGGGTCTGGACGAGCGCGACCTGCTCGTCGGAGAAGTACCCGACGGTGCGGTCGAGGATCTCCGGCGTCGGCACCTGGTCGGCGTCGAGGATGAGGATCAGCTCGCCGTCGGTGGCCAGCAGCGCGTTGTTGAGGTTGCCGGCCTTGGCGTGCCGCGGCATGCCCACCCAGTCGGCCGAGCGGGTGATCCAGCCGATGCCCTCGGCCTCGGCGAGCTCGCGCATCGCGGGCCGGTTGCCGTCGTCGAGGATCCAGGTGCGGTGGGGGTATCGGATGGCCTTGGCCGCGCGTGCGGTCTCCATGACCAGCTCGAGCGGCTCGTTGTAGGTGGTGATGAAGACGTCGACCGTGACGTCCTCCGGCGCCGGCGGCGGCTCGCCGCGCTCGCGCAGCCGCCACATCGTCAGCCCGAAGAGCAGGGAGTCGATGAGGCTGTAGGTCTCCGCGATCACCAGCGGCACCGCGATCCACCAGGCCGACCAGTGCACCGAGAAGCCCCAGCGCCAGATCAGGTAGTTCAGCCCGAGGACGGTGGTGAGGACGACGATCACCCGCACCAGCACGAGTCGGCGGGTCAGGCGGGTCGGCTCCTGGGCGGTCATGCCGGCGCTGCGTCCCGGAAGGCGGCCAGCACGGTGACGTCGTCGGAGGCCACGGAGCCGCGGGCCAGCTCGGTGACGCGCGCGAGGAGGTCGCGGGCGTCGGCGGCGGCCCGGGTGAGGGCGCCGACCTCCTCCACCCAGGCCTGGTCGTCCTCGAGCAGGTCGAGGAGGCCGTCGCTGAAGACGACGAGCCGGTCCCCGGGCGCCAGGGAGAGGCGCTGCTCGGTCCAGTGGGCCTCGACGACGACCCCGAACGGGAGGTCCTCCGAGCCGAGCGCCTCGACGCCGCCGTCGGCGCGGACGACGAGGGCCAGGCCCAGGCCGGCGTCGACGTAGCGGGTCCAGCCGTCGTCGAGGTCGACGGCCACCTGCAGCAGGGTGACGAAGGCGCCGGTGCGCTCGAGGTCGGGCAGCAGCGCGCGGGCGACCTGGGTGGAGGTGATGCCGAGGTCGACGCCCGCGGTGACCGCGCTGTGGGTGCCGCGCACCGCCGCGCGCACGCCGGCGCCGACCAGCGCCGCGCCGGTGCCCTTGCCCATGACGTCGCCGAGCACGAGGTCGGCGACGCCGTTGCTGACGCCGTAGTCGAAGAAGTCGCCGCCGACGGCCAGGGCCGGCAGGCAGATGCCGGAGATGTCCCAGCCCTCGGCGGTGAGGGCGCTGGAGGGGAGCATCGAGGCCTGCACGCGCTCGGCGGCGGCCATGTCGTGGGAGGAGGTCAGCTCGCGCTCGGCCCAGTAGGCGAGGTCGGCGAAGGCGCGTCGCTGCTCGTGGGTGAGCTCGCGGGGCCGGGAGTCGAAGAGGCACAGGGTGCCGACGACGTTGCCCTGCCCGTCGCGCAGCGGCACGCCGCCGTAGAACACGACCTGGCCGGTGACGACGAGGTCGAGCCCGGAGAACCGGTCGTCGAGGCGGGCGTCGGGCACCAGCACCGTCTCGCCGAGATCGGTGGTGGTGTGGCAGAAGGTCTGGCGACGCGGCGTCGGCTCGCCGGCGAAGCCCTCGGCGGCGGGGAACAGCGCCTGCTCGCCGTCGAGCACCGTCACCGACGACCAGGCGACGTCGAAGAGGAGGCGGGCCACGCGGGTCACGCGGGCGAGTCGTTCGCCGAGCTGCTCCTCGGTGAGCAGGAGGCTCTCGACCGCACGCTGACGCCGCTCCTCGCGCCCGAGGGAAGAACCGGGAGTCACCGGATCAACCTGTCACATGCCCCTGGCCGCTTCCAGCCCTGTGGGCCGATCCTGGCCGTTCGGACGAGCGGTGTGGCCCGGGCCTTGCCGGGACGTGGCCCGCGGGTGGTCGAGCCGTGGCTGATCCGTCACCCTGCGTTGGTCGACCCGTCCCGGCGCCTCCTCAGGTGGTGCGGGACCTCGCCGATGGGCCGGTAGCGTGGGCCATCGGGTCGGCGGACGGCTCGCAGGCGAGGAGGAGCGCACGGTGGATCAGGCTCGGCGGATCGTGGTGGTCGAGGACGACCCCGACATCAGCGCTCTGCTCGGCTTCGCGCTGGAGTCCGACGGCTTCGAGGTCGCCACCGCCGAGAGCGGCGCCGAGGCCCTCGCGCTCGTGCGCGAGCTCTCGCCCGACGTCGTCACGCTCGACCTCTCGCTGCCCGACATGGACGGCACCGAGGTCTGTCGCGAGCTGCGCTCGTTCACCGACGCCTACGTCATCATGATCACCGGCCGCAGCGACGAGGTCGACCGGCTCGTCGGCCTCGAGGTGGGCGCCGACGACTACCTCTCCAAGCCGTTCTCGGCCCGCGAGGTGCGGGCGCGGGTCGCGGCGCTCATGCGTCGCCCCCGAGCCACGACGGCCAAGGACGACGTCACGGTCGACGCCGGCGGCGGTCTGGTGCTGGTGCCGGTGGCGCACGTCGCGGTGCTCGACGGCGTCCCGCTGCCGCTGACGCCGGTGGAGGTCGACCTGCTCGGCGCGCTGGCCTCCGAGCCCGGACGCGTCTGGGACCGCGGCGACCTGGTCGCCCGCGTGTGGCGCGGCGACTTCATGGAGTCCGACTACCTCGTCGACCTCAACATCGCCTCGGTGCGCCGCAAGCTGCGCAAGGCCGGCGACGGTGCGGATCACGAGTGGATCCGCACCGTCGAGGGCACCGGGTACGTCTACGAGCCGCGGCCCTGAGGGCCGGGTCCCCGTCGAGGGACGTCAGACGGCGGTGAGCTGCTCGGCGGCCTGGGTCGCCTCGCGGTGCTGCACGTACCAGGCCACGGCCTGCGAGCGACGCACGACGTCGATCTTGCGGTAGGCCTGGCGGATGTAGGTCTTCACGGAGTTGATCGACAGCCCGAGGTCGTCGGCGATCTCGTCGTTGGAGCGGCCCTCGGCGATGAGGTGGAGGATCTCCGACTCGCGCGGCGAGAGGTCGCCGACCGAGCGGTGCGCACCGGCGATGGGCGTCGCCGAGGGGATCGCGGAGGTGAGCTTGCGGTGAGTCTCCTCGATGGCGTCGGCCAGGGCCGCGCCGTTGAGCGCCTTGGAGATGATCGCGTGGCCGGTGGAGGTCGACTCGCGCCAGGTGTAGGCGACGGCCGCGGCGCCGGCGGAGGTCAGGCGGCGCAGCAGGGCGCGGCTCTGGACGGTCAGGCGCACGGGCTCGAAGAGGACGAGGTCGATCTCGGAGGGCTGGAGGGCCGGGCCCACCTGGATCAGGCGGATGCGCGCCGGGTGGGCGCTGAGCATGGTCCGCAGGCCAGGCTCGGTCAGCGGGTGGTCGTCGACGACGGCGACGCGGATCGGTGCACGCACGGAGGATCAGACCTTTCGACGGGGGACGCCTACCCGAGGTCGGCAGGTGACGGGGAGGACGCCGCAGCGTCCGAGGAGTCACTTGCCCTGATCACACACAGGTTGAAACCCGAACGACCTGCTCCGTCGACAAGTAGGACCGAAGGGGTGAGCGGGACCCGGCGACGGGAATAATCGCCGGTCGAGGGATCAGCGCGTGGTTCCGTCGCGCAGGCTGATCAGGCCCGCGAGCACGCCGAGATAGGCCGTGCCGTCGGGAGCGATCGCCAGACCGGCGTAGTTGTTGTTGAGCAGCGGGCCCGCTCCCGCGCGGATCCGCCAGACCTCGCGGCCCGTGCGCAGGTCCAGGGCCGTCCAGTACCAGGGGTCGGTGGGATCGCCCGCCGGCTTGGTGTAGGCGTAGATCAGCCCGGTGGCCAGCGAGAGCTTGGCGACCACCGTGGGCGCCGCGGTGGTGCGGCTGGTCCACTGCAGCCGGCACCCGCTGCCGTCGGCGGCGATGTCGACGCGCGCGAAGCCCGGCGTCGTCGATCGTCCGAGGGCGACGGCCTCCGGTCCGGTGTAGCCCAGGTTGTTCTCGACGACGAGGGTGCGGCCCGCGCCGATCAGGCTGTTCTCCGTGGCACCGCCCCCGCGGCCGAACACCGGGACCTCGCAGACCGTCCGGGAGCCGCGCACCCGCGGCGCGGTGCGGTAGACCACGACGTTCATGGGGTCGCCGTTGTCGGCGATCGCGACGTACCCGCCGGGCAGCAGCGTCGGCGTCGTGCCGGTGCCGTCGTCGGCCTGGCCGGGCTTGGCGACGCCGGTGTTGCGGTAGCGCACCGACCACACGATCCGCGGCGTGCCGTCGGCGCGGTGGGCCAGCCGGTAGAGGCGCCGGTTCGTGACGACGTACGCCTCGTCGTCGGACCCCACCGCCAGCGAGTTCTGGATCTGCCCGTCCTCGCCGCTGCCGAGCCGGATCATCGCCGCGCGGCCGGTGCGCGGGTCGAGCGTCCCGACCCCGCCGTCGGCCTTGGTGACGAACCAGATGCGGCCGTCGGTGCCGGGCAGGGCCGAGTTCAGGGTCTCGCCGGAGCGCAGCACCCCGGTGAGGTCGTGATCGCGGACCAGCCGCAGCCCGTCGGGCTCGACCGCGATGACCAGGAGGTGCCCGTCCACGGTGCCGATCACCGCGCGGTCGCGGTGGTCGAGGTAGAAGTAGGCGCCGCCACTGAAGTACTGGAAGGGGTTGCCGCCCAGGCCCGAGCCCGGCGTCGGCCGAGGCAGGGGGTAGGAGTCGATGACGTCGAGGGTGTCGGGGTCGAGCAGGTAGAGGGCGCGGGTCACGCCGATGCAGGTGGTGACGAGGCGTCCCCGCGCGTCGAAGGCGATCGAGCCGCAGATGCCGCCGAGGCTCGCCGACGCGGTGCGCGGCGAGACGCCGAGCGGACCGGGGTAGCGGTAGGTGTCGCTCTGCCAGCCGTCGTCGTGGATGCCCGAGCGGCCGTTGGCCGCCAGGTAGGGGTTCTGCGGCACCGCGGGCACGCCGCGGACCGGACGCGCGGTCGCGGCCGCGCCCACCATCGCGGGAGCCGTCGTCGGGGTCGAGGGCACCGGGACGACCACGCCGTCGCCGGCGGCGAGCGCGGGGCCGGCGAGGAGACCGAGCAGGGCGAGGGCGAGGAGGGCCGCGGTCCGGGGACGGCGGCGATCGCCGCTCGGGACGCGGGGGGAGGGGGAGGGACGCACGCAGCGATAGTAGAGCGATCTGGTCGACTTCGGATCCCTGGTCCAGAGCGCCGGCGACCTCGCCCCGTCGGTTGGTCGCGGACGCCGCGGCGCGGGAGCGCATGATCACAGGCGCGCGGGGCATGATGCCCGCCATGGCAGCAGCGGCTCGGCGCCCTCGGGGTGTGCACCTGTCCGTCGGCGAGGTCCGCGGAGGTCACCGTCGTCGCCGGCGTCCGGCCGCGCTGGCGGGGCTCGTCGTGGTGGCGCTCGTCGCCACCTGCCTGGGCCTGAGCGCCGGCGCCGCCTCGGCCCGCGGGGCCACCGGGCTCCAGGCGACGTCCACCGTCTCCTGGCCCGAGCGCGACAGCGTCGTCAGCCTCACGCTCCTCGACGGCGGCTCGCCCGTGGCCTCCGCGCCGGTCCACGTGCAGCGTCGCGTCGACGGCGCCTGGAGCACCGTCGCCGAGCTCACCACCGACGCCGCCGGCCGCGCGAGCACCACCCAGCGGCTCGACCGCTCCCCGGTGCTCAACGTCGTCCGCCTCGTCTACGACGGCACCCCCGAGCACGCCGCCGTCACCACCGACCACCAGATGGTCTTCAAGCCCCGCACGCCGCGCATCTCGGTGTCGGTGCCGAGCTCGGTGGTCGACGAGCACTCGTTGCGGCTCACGGTCACCTGGACCGGCGGCGGCGCCCCGGTGCGCGGCATCGCCGCCGTCGAGGCCCGCCCCGCCGGCGGCACCTGGAGGAAGGTGGCCTCGGTGCGCACGGCGTCCAACGGCATCGGGTCCGTGGCGCTCACGCCCCGCGTCGACACCCGCTACCGGGTCCGGACCCCCAAGGTGTACTCCTGGCTGCTCGCCGGCCTCAGCGCGGAGCGCTCGGTCGACAACCGTCCGCCGGGCACCCCCGTCGTCCTGCCGGCCGGTGCGCCGAGCCCGAAGATCACCCTGCCCGCGCAGCCGCGCGCGGTCGGCTCGGGCGCGAACGCGGTGATCACCTCGATCCCCGACTCGGTCTGGAAGGACATGGTCGGCCGCTCGTGGCACGCCGGGTGCCCCGTCGGCCGCTCGGGTCTGCGGCTGCTGCGCATCAACTACTACGGCTACGACGGCTACCGGCACCGCGGCGAGCTCGTCGCCGCCACCAGCGCGATCGACAACATGGCCAAGGCGCTGCGCAGCATGCACGATCGTCGGCTGCCGATCCGCTCGATGTACCGCGTCGACCGCTTCGGCTGGTCCGCGACGCTGCACGGCGCCAACGACTACAAGTCGATGGAGGCCGGCAACACCTCGGCCTTCAACTGCCGCAACGTCGTCGGCACGCCGGGCGTCCGCTCGCCGCACGCCACCGGTCGCTCGCTCGACGTCAACACCTGGGAGAACCCCTACCGCTCGCGGCAGGGCGTGGTCCCGAACACCTGGTGGATCTCGCGCAGCAATGCCCGCTACGCCTGGCGCACGCGCTCCCACATCGTCGTTCGCGTGATGGCGCTCTACGGGCTGCGCTGGACCTACGGCATCGGCGACACCCAGCACTTCGACGCCTGAGGCCGTCCGTGAGCGCCCCGACCACCCCGACCGCCCCGAGCGACTGCGTCTTCTGCGGCATCGTGGCGGGGCAGACGCCCGCGGACGTCGTGCTCGACGAGCCGCACCTGCTGGGGTTCCTCGACCAGCGCCCGGTCTTCCGCGGCCACGTCCTGCTGGTGCCGCGCGTCCACGTCGTCACGCTGCCCGAGCTGCCCGCCGACCTGCGCGACCCGTTCCTGGCCGCCGCCCAGCGCCTGGCCACCGCGGTCGTCGACGGGCTGGGCGCCCAGGGCAGCTTCGTGGCGATCAACAACGTCGTCAGCCAGTCCGTGCCGCACCTGCACCTGCACGTCGTCCCGCGCACCAAGGGCGACGGGCTGCGCGGCTTCTTCTGGCCGCGCACCCGCTACGCCGAGGGGGAGCGGGCGGCGTACGCGGCGAGACTGCGTGAGGCCCTGGCCTGAGGCTGTCCTAGGGTGGCCAGCGGCCACCGTCCGGTGGCTCCACCGATCAGAACAGGAGTCATCATGGGTCGCTTCGACGGACGCGTCGCCGTCATCACCGGCGCCGCTCGCGGCATCGGCTTCGGCACCGCCACGCGCTTCTCCGAGGAGGGCGCCGCGGTCGCGATCATCGACCTCGACGAGACCGCCGCCGCCGAGGCCGCGTCCCGGCTGCCCGGTCAGGCGATCGGCGTCGGCGCCGACGTCAGCGACGCCGCCTCGGTCGACGCCGCGATCGCCCGCGTGGTCGAGGAGCTCGGCGGTCTGCACGTGCTGGTCAACAACGCCGGCATCACCCGCGACAACCTGCTGTTCAAGATGACCGAGCAGGACTGGGACCTCGTCATCGGCGTGCACCTCAAGGGCGCGTTCCTCATGACCCAGGCCGCGCAGAAGCACTTCACCGCGCAGAAGTACGGCAAGGTCGTCAACATCTCCAGCACCTCGGCGCTGGGCAACCGCGGCCAGGCCAACTACTCCGCGGCCAAGATGGGCATCCAGGGCTTCACCCGCACCCTCGGCATCGAGCTCGGCCCGTTCGGCATCAACGTCAACGCCGTGGCCCCCGGCTTCATCGCCACCGAGATGACCGACGCCACCGCCGCCCGCCTGAAGATGGACGTCGAGGAGTTCCGTCGTCTCTCCGCCGAGGCCAACCCGGTCAAGCGCGTCGGCGGCCCCGAGGACATCGCCGCGGCGGTCACCTTCCTGGCCAGCGACGAGGCGTCCTACATCACCGGTCAGACCCTCTACGTCGACGGCGGTGCCACCCTGGGCTGAGGCCCGGCGTCCCGCCCCTGACGCACCCTCGACGGGCGCGCCTCCCGAGCGGAGGCGCGCCCGTTGTCCATGCTGGGCGCAGCACCCGAACGGGTGGAGCCACCCGCCACGCCGAGCACCCGGGAGTCACCGTGCGCCGCACCACCGCCGTCCTGCCCGCCCTCGCGCTCGTCGCCTCGCTCGGCCTGGCCGGCTGCGGGGGCGAGGACGCCGCCGCTCCGGGCGCCGCCAAGACGCCGGTGACGGGCTCGTCGCCCGCCCCCGACGCCCCGATCCTCTCCCCGCTCACCGGGCGGAAGGTCAGCGCGAAGGTCGCCGGGCGTCGGGTGATGGTGGTGAAGATCGACAACACCTACGCCAGCTCGCCCCAGCTGGGCCTGGGCCGCGCGGACCTCGTCGTCGAGGAGCTCGTCGAGGGCGGGCTCACGCGCCTGGCGGCCTTCTACCAGTCCGGGTTCCCGTCGAAGGTCGGCCCCGTGCGCTCGATGCGCGCCAGCGACATCGGCATCGTCTCGCCGGTGAAGGGCGACATCGTCACCAGCGGCGCGGCCACCCGCACCATCAAGCGCATCCAGAACGCCGGCCTCACCTTCTTCGAGGAGGGCGCCAAGGGCCTGAGCCGCGACTACGGACGACGGGCGCCCTACAACCTCTTCTCCGACCTCGCCGCCACCGCCACGCTCGCGAAGAGCGACGGCGCGCCGGCGTCGTACCTGACCTTCGGCTCGGCCTCCGACCTGCCCGCGGGACGCTCGGCCCGCAGCGTCTCGGCGACCTTCGGCGGCGGCCGCACCTCGCAGTGGACCTACCAGTCCGGCACCTACCGCAACACCAACTCCTTCGCCGCCCAGGGCGACCGCTTCAACGCCACCAACGTCCTGGTGCTGCGGGTGCGCGTCGGGGACGCCGGCTACCGCGACCCGGCAGGCAACCCGGTGCCGGAGACCAAGCTGGTCGGCTCGGGCCGCGCCGTGCTCTTCAGCGGCGGCAAGGCGATCGCGGCGACGTGGCGCAAGGCCGATCTCACCTCGCCGATCGAGCTCTCCGCGGGCGGCTCGACGCTGGCCGTCCCGGCCGGTCGCACCTGGATCGAGCTGGTGCCCGCCTCGGGCGGGAACGTCACCTACCGCTAGTAGGTGCGCGCTCCTGGCGTGGCGGTCAGGCGTCGGCGGCGCCCTCGGCCGACGTCGGCAGCTGCACGCCGTTGTCGACCAGCGCCTGGAAGCCGGCGATGATGAAGCCGAGCGCCACCTCGACGCGCTCGGCGGCGGCCTCGGGGTCCTCGGCGCTCGCGACGGCGTCGCCGGCCGAGGAGAGGGCGCCGAAGAAGATCCGCGCGAAGGTCTGCAGCATCTCCTCCTCCATCTCCCAGGTGCCGGCATTGAGCACGGCGCGGACGATGTCGAGCACGATCGCGAAGGTCGAGCGCTCCTCCTGCTCGCGGAAGCGCTCGTAGCCCAGGACGGCCGGGCCCTCCTGGATCACGACGCGGCGGTAGCCGGGGTCCTGGACCACGACGATGAAGGCCTCCAGGCCCGCGCGGGCCTTGGCCCAGGGGTCGCGGTGACCCTTGAGCGCGCGCTGGATCGCCTTGCTGGTCTCAGCCTCCACGCGTTCGAAGACGGCCTCGAAGAGCGCCTGCTTGCCGCTGAAGTGGTGGTAGAGCGCGCCCTTGGTGACGCGGGCGCCGGAGACGATGGCGTCGAGCGAGGTGGCGGCGTACCCCTGGGCGGTGAAGAGCTCCTGCGCGACGTCGACCAGGGCCCGCTTGGTGGAGGCGGAGTACTGCTGGCGACGGCTCACGCCGGGCACGGCGCCGGCGGCCTTCGCGACGTCGGAGACGCGCGGGACGAGCTTGGCGACGCTCTGCTTGGGGGTCTTCGGCACCTGCGGAGTCTAGGCACCACACCCTGGGCGGGTGGGGAGGATCACGCCTCGGAATGTTGGATACCGAGAGTATGTCTCCGTACCGTGGGAACCGTACTCGGGGTATGTGAAGCCCCGAAACCCTCCCCACACAGGAGCATCCCCCATGACCTGGACGTCCTATCGCAACCGCGGAGAGATCCTCCGCCAGGTGATCGACGCCGCCGACGCCCGTCCTGACGGCACCCTGCCGTCCGGGATCGACGGCCAGCACGAGGCCTTCGCCTCCGACTCCGACCTGCTCGGCGCGCTCATGCTGCGCTGGCACACCCGCCTCGCCGGTCGCATCGAGCGCGAGATCCTCGCCGACCCCTACCGCCTCCCCGACGCCGTCGTCGCCGCCTGGCGCGCCACCGTCGACGAGCACCCCGGCATCCGGGCCGTCATCGACGCCCACGCCGCCCGTGCCGAGCGCGGCGAGCTCGACCCCGAGCTCGCCCAGGCCCTGGCCACCGCCACCCGCAAGGAGCACGTGCTCCTGGCGATGATGGCCGGTCTGGCCAGCGGCGAGGGCCCGGCCACCGAGGCCGTCGGCGCCCGCCTGGTCGCCCAGGCCCGCGCCGGGCACGTCGCCCGACCGCGCGTCGAGGACGCCGGCCGCGGCTCCCTGATCGACCGGCTCCGGGCCGCCCTGGCCGCGTGATCGACTGATCCACCCCTCCGGCGCCCCTCCCCTTCGGCGCCGACTCATGGGCCCCATCCCCGCCCCGCGCACCCTCCCGGCGCACCGTGGCGCGATGATGGGGCCCATGAGTGCGTTCGGGCCCGGGCTCCTGCTGGTCGCCAGCCCCGAGCTCACCGACCCCCACTTCGCCGACTCCGTCGTCCTGCTGCTCGACGCCGACGCCGAGGGCGCGCTCGGCGTCGTGCTCAACCGGCCCTCCGGCGTCCCCGTCGACGACGTCCTGCCGGACTGGGGCCACATGAGCAGCTTCCCGGAGGTGCTCTACCAGGGCGGTCCGGTCGGCTCCGACGGCGCGCTCGGGCTGGGGCTCCTCGCCGAGGACGCCCCCGCCCCCGACGGCTTCCGGGCCGTCGCGCCCGAGGTCTTCGGCGGCCGGCTCGGCGTCGTCGACCTCGAGCACCACCACGACCTCATGACCGCCTACGTCCACGAGCTGCGGATCTTCGCCGGGTACGCCGGCTGGGGGCCGGGACAGCTGGAGGCGGAGATCGCCGAGGGCTCCTGGTACGTCGTGCCCGCCCAGCCGATGGACCCCTTCGGCGAGGACAACTCCGACCTGTGGCGCGTCGTCATGCGGCGCCAGCCCGGCGAGCTGGCCTGGCACGCCACCCGTCCGGTCGACCCGGACATGAACTAGCGGACGTGAACGGGCCCAGCGGACGTCGCCGAGGCCCGGGACGCGGCCGGTCTGACCTACACTGGGGCCTGTGAGCACCATCGGATTCGGGACCGGCACCGCCGTCGACGAGCGCGTCCGCGAGGACCGCAGCACCGTCCCCACCGATGCCGGCGACCACGAGCGCTTCTCGCACTTCGTCGACAAGGACAAGCTCACCGAGGCCACCGTCATGGGCACGCCCGTCGTGGCCCTGTGCGGCAAGGTGTGGGTGCCCAGTCGGGCGCCGGAGAAGTTCCCGGTGTGCCCGGACTGCAAGGAGATCTGGGAGTCGCTCTCGGGCGACGAGGGCTCCGACGCGTGACGGGCGGACACCCGTCGTCCGTCCCCTCGCAGGCGCCGTCGCTGGCCTCCGGCCTGCCCCCGGCCTGGCCGGACCGCGCCGCCTGGGGCACCGCGACGTCCCTGCGCGCCTGGCAGCAGGCCGCGATGAGCGACTACTTCGGACGCCAGCCGCGTGACTACCTCGCCGTCGCCACCCCCGGCGCCGGCAAGACCACCTTCGCGCTGTCCGTGGCCGCCGAGCTGCTGGGCCGACGCCAGGTCGACCGGATCATCGTCGTCGCGCCCACCGAGCACCTCAAGCTGCAGTGGGCCGAGGCGGCCGCGCGCGCCGGCATCCCGATCGACCCCACCTACTCGGCCGGCAAGGGCCGCACCGCCGACGACTTCGTCGGCGTCGCCGTCACCTACGCCGGCGTCGCGGTGAACCCCCTGGCCATGCGCATCCGCACCGAGCGGTTCAAGACCCTCGTGATCCTCGACGAGGTCCACCACGCCGGCGACGCCCTGTCGTGGGGCGAGGGCGTGCGCGAGGCCTTCGAGCCGGCCGCCCGGCGCCTCGCGCTCACCGGCACGCCGTTCCGCTCCGACGTCAACCCGATCCCGTTCGTCACCTACGCCCCCGGCGATGACGGCATCCCGCGCTCGGTGGCCGACTACACCTACGGCTACGCCCACGCGCTGGCCGACCACGTCGTCCGACCCGTCCTGTTCCTCGCCTACTCCGGGGAGATGCAGTGGCGCACCCGCGCCGGCGACGAGGTCGCCGCGACCCTGGGGGAGCCGCTCACCAAGGACCTCACCAACCAGGCGCTGCGCACCGCCCTCGACCCGAACGGCTCGTGGATCCCCTCGGTGCTGGCCGCCGCCGACAAGCGGCTCTCCGAGGTACGGCGCCACGTGCCCGACGCCGGCGGCCTGATCATCGCCACCGACCAGGACGACGCCCGCGCGTACGCCAAGATCCTGCGCCAGATCACGGGCGAGGGCCCCACCGTCGTGCTCTCCGACGACAAGGGCGCCTCCAAGCGCATCTCGGAGTTCGCCGCCGGCGAGCAGCGCTGGATGGTCGCCGTCCGCATGGTCTCCGAGGGCGTCGACGTGCCGCGGCTCGCGGTCGGCGTCTTCGCCACCACCACCTCCACCCCGCTGTTCTTCGCCCAGGCCGTCGGCCGCTTCGTGCGCGCGCGCACCCGCGGCGAGACCGCGTCGGTCTTCCTGCCCTCGGTGCCGACGCTGCTCGGCTTCGCCGCCGAGCTCGAGCGCTCGCGCGACCACGTGCTGGGCAAGCGGATCACCGACGAGGCCGACATCTTCGCCGCCGAGGACGACCTCCTCGCCCAGGCCCAGGCCAGCGAGAGCGCGTCGGCCGAGGAGATGGGAGGGGCGTTCGAGGCGCTGGACTCCCAGGCCCGCTTCGACCACGCGCTCTACGACGGCGCCGCCTTCGGCCACGAGGGCGAGGTGCACGTCGGCTCCGAGGAGGAGATGGACTTCCTCGGCATCCCCGGCCTGCTCGAGCCCGACCAGATGCGCGCCCTGCTGCAGAAGCGCCAGAGCGACCGCGCCAGCCGGCGCAGCGCCGCCCGTCCGGCCGCCGCGCCCGCACCCGACACCGTCGGCGAGGTCACCGCCCACGAGCAGCTCGCCGTCCTGCGGCGCGAGCTCAACGGCCTCGTCGCCGCCTGGCACCACCGCACCAACCAGCCCCACGCCGTCACCCACGCCGCCCTGCGCAAGGAGTGCGGCGGACCGGCGGCGGCGATCGCCAACGCCGAGCAGCTGCGTGCGCGCATCGACCGCGTCCGGCAGTGGGCCAGCGAGCGCCGCTCGTCCTGACGGGCTGGGCACGGGGCGGCGCCGTCGCGCGGCCTAGACTCCCCGCGTGCCCACCGAGACCTCCCAGACCCTCGACCGCGGACTCCGCGTGCTCGGCGCGCTCGCCGCGGCGCCCGACGGCCTCACGGTCACCGAGCTCGCGGCGGCGCTCGGCGTCAACCGCACCATCGTCTACCGGCTGGTGACCACGCTCGAGCAGCACGCCCTGGTGCGGCGCGAGCCGGGCGGCCGGATCCAGGTGGGCCTGGGCGTCCTGCACCTCGCCTCGGCCGTCCACCCGGTGCTGCGGGAGGCGGCCGTCCCGGTGCTCCGTGAGCTCGCCGACGCCGTCGGCTGCACCGCCCACCTCACCGTCGCCGACGGCGGCGAGGCGCTGGCCATCGCCGTCGTCGAGCCCACCCGCACCGACTTCCACGTCTCCTACCGCGTCGGCACCCGGCACGCCCTCGAGGCCGGCGCCGCCGGCAAGGCGATCCTGCTCGGCCGCGACGAGGAGAGCACCGAGCCCTACGTCACCACCGTCGGCGAGCTGCAGCGCGGCGCCCGCGGCATCGCCGCTCCGCTCGGCTCGCCCGACCTCGAGGCCAGCGTCGGCGTCGTCACCCTCGGCGAGGTCGACGAGGCGGAGGTCGGCGACGCCGTCCTCGACGCCGCCCGGCGGCTGGCCGCCATCCTCGCCGCCGTCTGAGGGGTCCGTCCTCGGACGACCTGGCACGCGACCTGTCTGGTTGGCACACGACATCTCGCGTGCCAACCAGACGATTACCCGGCTGGCCGGGTCATTGCCGGCCCGGACCCCGCCCGCACCAGCGGCAGCACCCGGTACGGCAGCTGGGTGGCGAGCGCGATGACGGTGGAGGAGCGGACGATCGAGGGGTGGGCGACCACGCGGTCGATCACCCGCTGCAGGTCGGCGTTGGAGGCGGCGACGACGCGCGCGAGGAGATCGCCGGCGCCGGTGGTGGTGTGCACCTCGAGCACCTCGGGGATCGCCTCGAGATGGCGTCCGACGACGACGTGCCCGCCGTCGACGCCCTGCTGGATCTCCAGGGTCAGGAACGCGGTGACGGGGTAGCCGAGCGCCTCGGGGGAGAGGGTGGGGGCCCAGCCGGTGATCAGGCCGCGGGCCTCCAGCCGGTCCAGCCGCGCCTGCACGGTGCCGCGCGCCACGCCCAGGCGTCGTGACGCACCGAGCACGCCGACGTGCGGCTCGGTGCTGAACAGGTCGAGCAGATTGCGGTCCAGGTCGTCCACGTCACACCTTTGATTCGAGCAGTCTGACCAGTGCTGGAGCCTACGGTTGCACACTCTGTCCTGCGCGCCCAGGCTTCGGGCATGGAGCTCACCGCCGACGAACGCGACGCCGACCTCACCGCCGACCAGCTGCGCCAGCTCGTGGGCCTGGTCGACCACGACCCCGCCACCGACCCCTTCCCCGTCAACGCGCTCGACGCCGTCGAGTTCGTCGTCGGCAACGCCACCCAGGCCGCGAGCTTCTACCAGCTCGCGCTCGGCATGGAGCTCGAGGCCTACCGCGGCCCCGAGACCGGTCACCGCGAGGCGAAGTCGTTCGTGCTGCGCTCGGGCAGCGCGCGCTTCGTGCTCACCGGCGCCGTCACCCCCGACAGCCCGCTGCTGGACCACCAGCGTCGCCACGGCGACGGCGTCGTCGACCTCGCGCTCGACGTCCCCGACGTCGACCGCTGCATCGAGCACGCCCGTGCCCAGGGCGCCACGGTGCTCGTCGAGCCGCACGACGTCACCGACGAGCACGGCACCGTGCGCACCGCCGCCATCGCCACCTACGGCGAGACCCGCCACACCCTCGTCGACCGCTCGCGCTACCACGGCCCGTACCTGCCGGGCTTCGTCGAGCGCCGCTCCACCGCGGTGCGCCGCGACGACGAGCCGCGTCGGTTCTTCCAGGCCATCGACCACGCCGTCGGCAACGTCGAGCTCGGCCGCATGGACGAGTGGGTCGACTTCTACGGCCGGGTCATGGGCTTCGCCAACATGGCCGAGTTCGTGGGCGACGACATCGCCACCGAGTACTCCGCCCTCATGAGCAAGGTGGTCGCCAGCGGCAACCACCGCGTGAAGTTCCCGCTCAACGAGCCGGCGATCGCCCAGAAGCGCTCGCAGATCGACGAGTACCTCGAGTTCCACGCCGGCCCCGGCTGCCAGCACCTGGCGCTCGCCACCGGCGACCTCCTCGCCACCGTCGACGCCCTGCGCGCCCGCGGCGTGGAGTTCCTCGACACCCCCGACTCCTACTACGACGACCCCGAGCTGCGCGAGCGCATCGGCCAGGTGCGGGTGCCGATCGAGGAGCTCAAGGCGCGCAAGATCCTCGTCGACCGCGACGAGGACGGCTACCTGCTGCAGATCTTCACCAAGCCGCTCGGCGACCGGCCGACCGTGTTCTTCGAGTTCATCGAGCGCCACGGCTCGCTGGGCTTCGGCAAGGGCAACTTCAAGGCCCTCTTCGAGGCGATCGAGCGCGAGCAGGACGCCCGCGGCAACCTCTGAGTCGCTCCGGATCCCCTGGCAGACGCACGACGGCCGCCGTTCCCCTCGCGGGGTGCGGCGGCCCTCGTGCGTGCGGAGCAGGGCTCAGGCGTCGCCCACCAGGACGGCCTCGGCCTCGGTGCGCGAGCCGACCTCGCTGTGCGGGGTGTGGCCGGCGACCAGGCGGCGTCCGGCGGTCATCACCACGACGCCGATCAGCACGGCGGCCGCGCCGAACCAGAACGGGGCGTGCGGGCTGACGTTCTCGCCGAGCTTCAGCGCGGCGTAGGGGCCCACGGCGCCGCCGGTGAAGCGGAGGAAGGAGTAGGCCGCGGACGCGACGGGCCGCTCGACGGGCGCCGCGCCCATGACGGCCTCGGTGATGAGGGTGTTGTTGACGCCGATGAAGGCGCCGGTGAGCACGATGCCGATGACGACCACCGCGGTGTGCTCGGTGAAGAGCGCCAGGGCGGCGAGGTCGAGGGTGAAGAGCACCAGCATCGCGATGATCGCGGGCACGGTGCCGAGCGCGCGCTGCACCACCGGGGCCACGAAGACCGACGTGAAGGCCAGCAGGAGACCCCAGGCGAAGAACACCCAGCCGACCTGGAGGATCTCGAAGCTCGGCAGCGCGAACGGGCCGGCGGCCAGGATCGTGAAGAAGCCGATGTTGTAGAAGATCGCGGTGACGCCGATCAGCAGCAGGGCGCGGTGGCGCAGGGCGCGGAAGGGGTCGAGCAGCGAGGTGCGGCGTCCGGTCGGGGGCGTGGCCGGCAGCAGGAACGAGGTCGCGACGAGCGCGATCACCATGAGCACGGAGACGCCGAAGAACGGCGCGCGCCACGACTGCTCGCCGAGCAGGCCGCCGAGCAGCGGGCCCGACGCGATGCCGATGCCCAGCGCGGCCTCGAAGAGGATGATCGCCTGGGCGGTGGAGCCCTTGGCGGCCGAGACGATCGTCGAGAGCGCCGTGGCGACGAACAGGGCGTTGCCCAGGCCCCAGCCGGCGCGGAAGCCGACGATCTGGCCGACGGTGTCGCTGGCGCCGGCGAGGCCGGCGAAGACGATGATGAGCGCGAGGCCGGCCAGCAGCGTCCGCTTCGGGCCGATGCGGCTGGAGACGACGCCGGTGATGAGCATCGCGACGCCCATGATCGCCATGTAGCTGGTGAACATCAGCGAGACCTGCGACGGGGTGGCGTCGAGCTTGGCGGCGATGTCCTTGAGGATCGGGTCGACCAGGCCGATGCCCATGAAGGCGATGACGCAGGCGAAGGCGACCGCCCAGACGGCGCGGGGCTGACGCAGCAGCGAGCCCTGCTCCTCGGGGGCGTGGGTGGACGTGGGGTGACTCATCGGGTTCCTTCCTGGACGGCGAGGGAGTCGGGACGGGAGCGGCCGAGCAGGTCGCTCAGGACGGCGACGGCGGTGGCCACGTCGTCGGTGGTGTGGCCGCTGGCCTCGACCAGGGCCGCGACGATCTCGGCGTGCGCGGCGCGGGTCTCGCGCAGCTCGGTGGCACCGGCCTCGGTGAGGGCGACGACGCTGGCGCGGGCGTCGTCCGGATGGGGGGTCTTGGTGACCAGCCCGCGCTCCACCAGGCCGGCCACGACGCCGGACATCGTCGGCTGGGAGCACTGGTCGATCTCGGCGAGGCGGGTGACGCCCAGGGGGCCGAGGTGGTCGAGCACGGAGAGCACCCGGAAGCCGGTGCTCGTGCGGCCGTGCTGGCGCACGGCGCGCACCAGGCGGGCCGCCTGGATGAGCAGCTCGCTGGAGAGCTCGGCGAGACGGGGATCGGTGGTCACGTCGTCGACTATACATAGGATGCCTATGTAAATGCCAGGCCGGTCGTCGGTGGCCTCTGCCACAGTGCTCCCATGGCCCGCCACGTCGCCTTCCTCCGCGCCATCAACCTCGGTGCGCGTCGCAGGCTGCCGAAGGCCGTCGTCGAGGAGGCGGTGCGCGAGGCCGGGGGCACCGACGTCGCCAGCCACCTCAACACCGGCAACGTCGGCTTCGGCATCGCCCTGCGCTCGCGCGCCCGCATCGAGGCCGCCCTCGAGGCGGCGTTCCTCGAGGCCGGCGGGTTCGAGGTGCCCACCGTCGTCCTGACGCCTGCGGAGATGCACGCCGTCGTCGCCACCGCCGACGCGATCGACGCCGAGCTCGGCTCCGACGTCGGCCACCACGTCGCCTTCCTCAAGCACGAGCCGACGCCCGAGGCCGTCGCCGCGCTCGAGGCGGTCGTCCGGCCGGGGGAGCGGGCGGTCGTCGAGGGGCGCGCCGTGCACCTGCTGCTCGGTCCGGAGTACCACCGGGCCCATCTGAGCAACACCGTCGTCGAGCGCCACCTCGGCACCGCGACGGCCCGACGCGTCACCGTGGTCCGCGAGGTCGCGCGTCGCTGGTGCTGACCGCGCCGTCGAGGAGTTCGGATGAGCGAACCCTCACCGTCGCCGTGCCGACTCCGGGTGGTCGCCGGAGGGTCGTCCGGCCTAGGTTGGATCCCGCTGTCTCGGACCTGACTCGGGAGGACCCTTTGTCCCAGCACGACCTCGACGCGCCCGCGAGCACCTCGCGCCGCGTCGTCCTCACCGGCGCCACCGCCGCCGCCACCCTCGCGGCCGCCGGCTACGCCGCGCCCGCCGACGCCCACCCCGGACGGGGCCACCACGGCCACCACGGGCACGGCTCCAGCCGTCGAGCCCGGGTCACCGTGCTCGGCACCACCGACCTGCACGGCAACGTCTACAACTGGGACTACTTCAAGAACGCCGAGTTCGACAACGCCACCCACGACGACATCGGCCTGGCCAAGGTCCGCACCCTCATCGAGGCCGTGCGCCACGAGCGTCGCGGGGAGCCGATCCTCACCCTCGACGCCGGCGACACCATCCAGGGCACCCCGCTGGCCTACTACTACGCGCGCATCGACCCCATCACGAAGGGCTCGAAGCACCCGATGGCCACGGCGATGAACCTCGTCGGCTACGACGCCGCCGCGCTCGGCAACCACGAGTTCAACTACGGGCTCGACACCCTGCGCACCTTCGAGTCGCAGCTGGACTTCCCGCTGCTCGGCGCCAACGCCGTCGACCCGAAGACCAAGCGCCCGGTCTTCCCGCCCTACGTCATCAAGCGGTTCCGCGTGCACGGCCAGACGCTCACCGTCGGCGTCCTCGGCCTCACCAACCCCGGCATCGCGATCTGGGACAAGGCCAACGTCGAGGGCAAGATGGCCTTCCCGGGCCTCGTCGAGCAGGCGCGGATCTACGTCCCCGAGCTCAAGCGACGCGGCTGCGACCTCGTCGTCGTCGCCGCCCACTCCGGCGCCGACACCTCCAGCTCCTACGGCGACGCCCTGCCCTACCCGGAGAACGCCTCCTCGCTGCTGGCCGCCCAGGTGCCCGGCATCGACGCGATCCTCGTCGGCCACGCTCACAAGGAGATCGCCCAGCGCTACGTCCCCAGCGACGCCACCGGCCAGCAGGTCCTGCTGTGCGAGCCGTCGTACTGGGGCATGCGCCTGGCCGTCATGGACCTCGAGGTCGAGCTCGAGCGTCGTCACGGCCGTCCGCGCTGGCGCCTGGCCTCGGCGACCTCGCAGGTGCTCAACTCCAACACCGTCGCCGCGGACCCCGAGGTCGCCGCCGCCGTGCAGAAGTCCCACGACACCGTCATCGCCTACGTGAACTCGGTCGTCGGCACCTCGACGACCGCGCTCTCCGCCGCGCGGGCCGTCGTCGAGGACGTCCCGATCATCGACTTCGTGAACTTCGTGCAGGCCGACGCGGTCAAGGCCGCGCTCACCGGCTCCGACGCCGCCCTGCCGGTGCTCTCGATCGCCGCGCCGTTCAACCGCTCGGCGTCCTTCCCGTCGGGTCAGGTCACCGTCCGCGACGTCGCCGGGCTGTACATCTACGACAACACCCTGGCGGCCGTCCGGGTCACCGGCGCGCAGGTGAGGGCCTACCTGGAGTACTCCGCGCGGTACTTCAAGCAGGTCAGCGGCACCGGCCCGTTCACCGTCGACCAGCTGACGAACGCCGTCACCCCCACCGCCCCGAACGGGACGCCGGACTACAACTTCGACTCCGTCGCCGGCCTCGACGCCCCGCTCACCTACACCATCGACGTCGCCGCGGCCCCGGGCTCGCGGATCGGCTCCCTGGCCTACGGCGGCACCCCGGTGGCCGACGACCAGCAGTTCGTGCTGGCCGTCAACAACTACCGCCAGTCCGGCGGCGGCGGCTTCCCGGCCGTCTCCACCGCCCCCGTCGTCTACAACCAGCAGCGCGAGATCCGTCAGCTGCTGATCGACTGGGTCACCCAGAACAAGACCATCGACCCCGCCCGCTTCGCCTCCGTCGACTGGCGGCTGGTCTCGGGCGGTCAGGCGATCACGATCTCCTGAGGTCGGCCGGCTCGGCATGTAACGCGGAGTCCCGTGCACTTCCCACCGGTTATGACCGGGGGCCAGTGCACGGGACTCCGCGTTACATGCCTACTCGCCCCGGAACTCAGGCCGCCGACGCTCGGCGAAGGCGGCGAGGCCCTCGGCGAAGTCGGCGGTGCGGAAGAGGGTGCGCTGGCCGGAGTGCTCGCGGTCGAGGGCGCCCTCGAGGTCGCCGAGGGCGGAGGCGTTGATGGCCTTCTTGATGGCGGCCTGGGCGAGGGCGGGGCCGGCGGCGAGCTGGGCGATCAGGCCCTCGGTGGTGGCGACCAGGTCGGCGTCGGGGACGACGTGGGTGATGAGGCCGAGCGAGAGCGCCTCGGCGGCGGGCATCGGCTCGCCGAGGAGCGCCATCCGCATCGCCCGGGCCCGGCCGATGGCGGCGGGGACGGTGAGGGACGAGGCGCCGTCGGTCATCAGCCCGAGACGGGTGAAGGGCAGCAGGAAGGCGGCCGACTCGGCGGCGACGATGAGGTCCGAGGCGAGCGCCGCGCCGCAGGCGACGCCGGCGGCGATGCCGTTGACGGCGGCGATCACCGGCTTGTCGATGGTGGCGACGGCACGGACGAGCCGGTTCGCGCCGTCCATCGTCTCGTGGGGGAACTGCGGCGCGATCCGCAGCGACTCCATGTCGGCGCCGGCGGAGAAGCCGGCGCCGGTGCCGGTCAGGACGATGACGCGGACGCCGTCGTCGGCGCGGGCCTCCTCGACGGCCTCGCTGGCGACGGCCATCATCGCGCCGTCGAGCGCGTTGAGGACCTCGGGGCGGGTGAAGGTGATCCACAGCGCGGCCCCGCGCTGCTCGATGCTGATCCGCCCGGCGACGGACTCGGGGATCTCAGGCACGGGCCACCCCCGCGGCGTCCATCGTGCGCAGCGCGTCGGCGGTGGACTCCGGCGCGACGCCTGCGCACAGACCCTCGAGCAGACGGACGGCGAACCCGGCCTCGACGGCGTCGAGCGCCGTGGCCCGGACGCAGTGGTCGGTGGCGATGCCGCACACGTCGACCTGCGTGATCGCACGCTCGCGCAGCCACCCGGCGAGGTCGCGGCCGTCGGCGGCGCCCTCGAAGCCGGAGTACGCGGCCCGGTGCTCGCCCTTGAGGAACACCGCGTCGAAGACGGCGTCGGCCAGCGCCGGGTGCAGCTCGGCGCCGGGGGTGCCGACCTCGCAGTGCACCGGCCAGGAGTCGACGTAGTCGGGGGTGTCGGACCAGTGGTCGCCGGGGTCGATGTGGTGGTCGCGGGTGGCGACGACGGCGGCGTAGCGCTCGCGGACGTCGGGCTCGGCCAGCAGCGCGGCGACCTTCTCGGCCACGGCGGCACCGCCGGTGACGGCCAGGGAGCCGCCTTCGCAGAAGTCGTTCTGCACGTCGACGACGATCAGGGCACGGGTCATGCCGCGACGCTACCGCGCTGCGCGGGTCGCGGCGCCCGGCGGCTCAGCGGTGCTCGGTCGGGATCACCTGGTCGCCGCGCGACATCGAGCGGGCGGCCAGCGGCAGCTCGGCGATGCTGCGGGCGTGCCGCTCCCGGGCGGCCTCCAGCGGCTCCCGGCCGACGACCTCGCCCTCGCGCACCAGCGGCACCAGCAGCGGCCGCTCGTCGTCGGCCAGCTCGGGGGAGCGGGTGACGACCTCGGCGGTGGCGACGCCGCCGGCGAGGCGGCGTCCGGCCCACTTGCGGCCCCCCACCGACGCCTTGTGCGGGCTGCGCTTGGCCACCGGCGCCAGCACGCCGTCGGAGCCCTCGCGCGCCACCAGCTTGTAGACGAACCCGCAGGTGGGGTGGTCGCTGCCGGTGACCAGGCGGGTGCCGACGCCGTAGCCGTCGACGGGAGCTGCGGCGAGCGCGGCGATGGCGTGCTCGTCGAGGTCGCTGGTGACGACGATGCGGGTGTCGTGCGCGCCGAGGGCGTCGAGCTCGCGGCGCACCTCGACGGCCAGGACGCCGAGGTCGCCGGAGTCGATGCGCACCGCGCCGAGCTCGGGCCCGGCGATCTCGACGCCGAGCCGCACCGCCTCGGCGACGTCGTAGGTGTCGACGAGCAGCGTCGTGCCGGTGCCCTGCGAGCGCACCTGTGCCCGGAAGGCGTCGGCCTCGGAGTCGTGGACGAGGGTGAAGGCGTGGGCGCTCGTGCCGGCCGTCGGGACGCCGTAGCGCTGCCGGGCCGCGAGGTTCGACGACGTCGCGAAGCCGGCCACGTAGGCCGCGCGGGCCGAGGCGACGGCCGCCTCCTCGTGGGTGCGGCGCGAGCCCATCTCGATGCAGGGACGTCCGCGGGCCACCGTCGTCATCCGCGACGCTGCGGCGGCGATGGCGGCGTCGTGGTTGAGGATCGAGAGCACCAGGGTCTCCAGGACGACGGCCTCGCCGAAGCCGCCCTCGACGACCATCACGGGGGAGTCGGCGAAGTGCGCCTCGCCCTCGCCGTAGCCCCACACGTCGCCGCGGAAGCGGTAGTCGGCCAGCCACTCCAGCGTCGGCCCGTCGACGACGTCGGCGAGCACCGTGAGCTCCTCCTCGCCGAAGCGGAACGCCTCCAGGGCGTCGAGCACCCGGCCGGTGCCGGCGACGACGCCGTAGCGGCGGCCCTCGGGCAGGCGACGGGCGAAGACCTCGAACACGCAGCGTCGCGACGCCGCGCCCGAGGCGAGCGCGGCCTGCAGCATGGTGAGCTCGTAGTGGTCGGTGAGGAGCGCCGTGGACCGGGTCACGGGGCCAACCTAGTGCCGTCGACGTGCCACGAGGGCGCGGCCACCGCACCCGCAGGTGGGGGCGGGCGATGTGACAGCATGGAGCCGTGTCCGCCCCCAGCCCGGTCGAGGTCGACCCCACCTCGGCGCCCGACGAGCTCGGCGAGACCTGGCTCTCGCCGGCCAAGCCGTGGGTGACGATCGTGTGGAACGACCCCGTCAACCTGATGTCGTACGTGACGTTCGTCTTCCGCACCTACTTCGGCTACGACGAGAAGCACGCGGAGAAGTTGATGCTCGAGGTGCACGAGGACGGCCGCTCGGTGGTCTCCTCCGGCACCCGCGAGGAGATGGAGCGCGACGTCCAGGCCATGCACGAGTACGGCCTGTGGGCCACGATGGAGCACCAGGAGTGAGCGGCTTCGCCCGACACCGCCGGTCCGGCTCGGTCATCGCCACCTTCACCGGGTTCGAGGCCGACCTCCTGCGCTCGCTGGCCGGCCAGCTCGTCGAGCTGCTGCGCGACCAGGCGGCCGCGCCCGTCGACGCCACCGACCCGCTCGAGGCGATGCTCGACTTCTCCGGTCCGATCACCGAGCCCGAGGACCCCGTCCTCGCGCGGCTCTTCCCCACGGCCTACCCCGACGACGAGGAGGCCGCGGCCGACTTCCGTCGCTACACCGAGCAGGGGCTGCGCTCGGGCAAGGTCGCGGCGGCCTCCTGCATCATCGACCTCCTCGAGGACGCCGGCCTGCCGCCGGAGCTCGACGAGGACGGCCTGATGATCGACGTCGAGCTCTCCGAGCCCGAGGCGATGACGTGGATGCGCTCCTTCACCGACCTCCGCCTGGCCCTGGCCACCCGGCTCGGGATCGAGGAGGACGACGAGGACCACTGGGCCTCGCTGCCCGAGGACGACCCCCGCTCGCAGGCCCACGACATCTACGAGTGGGTCGGCTACCTGCAGGAGACGCTGGTCGGCGCGCTGAGCCGCTGAGCGCTCCGAGACGGCGCTCAGGAGACGCCGTCCGCCTAGGGTCGAGCGATGAGCCCGACCCCCGACTTCGTCCTGGCCCTGCGCGAGCACGTCGGCCATGCGCTGCTGTGGATGCCCGGCGTCACGGCGGTGGTGGTGCGCGACGGCGAGGTGCTGCTCACCCGCCGGGCCGACACCGGCGCGTGGGCGCCGATCACCGGGATCCTCGACCCCGGCGAGGAGCCGGCGGCCGGCGCCGCCCGCGAGGCCCTCGAGGAGTGCGGCGTCGAGATCCGCGTCGAGCGGCTGGCCGGCGTGCGTTGCACCGACGTGCGGACCTATGCCAACGGCGACCGTGCGGTCTACCTCGACCTCGCCTTCGCCTGCGCGTGGGTCTCCGGCGAGGCCCACGTGGGCGACGACGAGAACCTCGAGGTCGCCTGGTGGCCGCTGGCCGCGCTGCCGCCGATGGACGCCGACCACCGCGAGCGCGTCGACGCCGCGACGTCGGAGGAGCAGGCGGCCCGCTTCCTGGTCTGATGCGGGCCGACGCCCGCGCAGCCCCTAGGCTGGAACGGTGCTGCACCTGAGCCAGGCCCTCTACGACGGCATCGTCGCCCACGCCAAGCGGGACCACCCCGACGAGGCATGCGGCATCGTCGCCGGCCCCGAGGGCAGCGACCGACCGACCCGCCTGGTCGAGATGGTCAACGCCGCCGGGAGCCCCACGTTCTACGAGTTCGACTCCACCGAGCTGCTCGACCTCTACAAGCAGATGTGGGCCAACGACGAGGAGCCGGTGGTCGTCTACCACTCCCACACCGCCACCGAGGCCTACCCCAGCCGCACCGACATCGGCCTGGCCAGCGAGCCGAACGCGCACTACGTGCTCGTCAGCACGCGCGAGCACGGGAATAACGACGGCCCTGTGGAGTTCAGGTCCTTTCGGATCGTCGACGGCGAGGTGACCGAGGAAGAGGTCGTCGTCGCCGACGAGTCCCACGCCGGCTGAGCCGGCCGGCACCACCCGATCCAGCAGCACCAGCACCGCCACCGTCCACCGAAGAACCAGGAGCACCCCGTGTCCGTCGAGGTCCGCATCCCGACCATCCTCCGCACCTACACCGGCGGCGAGAAGGCCGTCACCGCCGACGGCGCCACCCTCAGCGCCCTCATCGAGGACCTCGAGGCCAAGCACGCCGGCATCAAGGACCGCCTCATCGACAACGGCGACCTGCGCCGCTTCGTCAACATCTACGTCAACGACGAGGACGTCCGGTTCCTCGGCGGCCTCGAGGCCACCCTCTCCGACGGCGACCAGGTCGTCGTCCTGCCGGCCGTGGCCGGCGGCGCCGCCTGAGCGACGCCCGCTCCGGACCTCCTCTCATGGCTCGCTACGACGACCTGCTCGCCTCCGTGGGCAACACGCCCCTGGTGGGGCTGCCCCGGCTCTCGCCGGGGCTGCTCCCG
Source organism: Nocardioides sp. B129/18 (assembly GCF_055282735.1). NCBI lineage: Bacteria > Bacillati > Actinomycetota > Actinomycetes > Propionibacteriales > Nocardioidaceae > Nocardioides > Nocardioides sp. B129/18. The sequence continues at coordinate 55,458 of NZ_JBUZJI010000024.1, forward strand.
AGCGGCGCGCAGGTGCGGCTGTGGGCCAAGCTCGAGGACCGCAACCCCACCGGCTCCATCAAGGACCGGCCGGCGCTGCGGATGATCGAGGAGGCCGAGAAGGACGGCACGCTGCGTCCTGGCTGCACCATCCTCGAGCCCACCTCGGGCAACACCGGCATCTCGCTGGCGATGGCCGCGAAGCTCAAGGGCTACCGCATCGTCTGCGTGATGCCGGAGAACACCTCCGAGGAGCGACGCCAGCTGCTGCGCATGTGGGGCGCGGAGATCGTCTCCTCCCCGGCGGCCGGCGGCTCGAACGAGGCCGTCCGGGTCGCCAAGCGGATCGCCGACGAGCATCCCGACTGGGTGATGCTCTACCAGTACGGCAACCCGGCCAACGCCCTCGCCCACGAGGAGGGGACCGGCCCGGAGCTGCTGGCGGACCTGCCGAGCATCACCCACTTCGTCGCGGGCCTGGGCACCACCGGCACCCTCATGGGCGTCAGCCGCTACTTCCGTCGCGCCAAGCCCGACGTGCGCATCGTCGCCGCCGAGCCCCGCTACGGCGAGCTGGTCTACGGCCTGCGCAACCTCGACGAGGGCTTCGTCCCCGAGCTCTACGACGCCGACCTCATCGACTCCCGCTTCTCCGTCGGCCCGCGCGACGCCGTGCGCCGGGTGCGCGAGCTCCTCGAGCTCGAGGGCATCTTCGCCGGCGTCTCGACCGGTGCGATCCTGCACGCCGCCCTCGGCCAGGCCGCGAAGGCGGTCAAGGCGGGGGAGTCGGCCGACATCGCCTTCATCGTGTGCGACGGCGGCTGGAAGTACCTCTCCACCGGCGCCTACGAGGGCACCGTCGACGACGCCGAGGACCGCCTCGAGGGCCAGCTCTGGGCCTGAGGCCCACGCTCGACCCGCGACGTGAGATGCGTCCCGGACGCCCCACGCCGCGGGGGTGATGACATAGCCTTACGTCCCATGTCAGCGCCGACGACCCCAGCCGACCCCGTCGGTCGACGCGAGGCGCCGATCGGCATCTTCGACTCCGGCTTCGGCGGCCTCACCGTGGCCCGCTCGGTCATCGACCAGCTGCCCCACGAGTCGATCCTCTACGTCGGCGACACCGCGCGTCAGCCCTACGGCCAGAAGCCCATCGGCGAGGTCCGCGAGTACGCGCTGGAGTGCCTCGACCACCTCGTCGCCCAGGGCGTGAAGGCGCTGGTCATCGCATGCAACTCCGCCAGCGCCGCCATGCTCCGCGACGCCCGCGAGCGCTACGACGTGCCGGTCGTCGAGGTGATCCTGCCGGCCGTGCGCCGCGCCGTGGCGGCCTCCCGGCACGGTCGCATCGGGGTCATCTGCACCCGCGCCACCGCGGAGTCGATGGCCTACGACGACGCCTTCGCCGCCGCCCCGCAGGTCGACCTGCTCACCAGCGCGTGCCCCAGCTTCGTCGACTTCGTCGAGGCCGGCGTCACCGGCGGTCCCGAGCTCCTCGAGGCCGCGCACCGCTACCTCGACCCGCTCCGCGAGGCCGGCGTCGACACCCTCATCCTCGGCTGCACCCACTACCCGCTGCTCACCGGCGTCATCTCCTACGTCATGGGCGACGACGTCACGCTCGTCAGCAGCGCGGAGGAGTGCGCGAAGGACGTCTACAAGATGCTCGTCTCCACCGGGCTGATGCGCGAGGCGGGCCGGGCCGAGCACACCTTCGTCACCACCGGATCGCCGGAGGAGTTCGAGCGCATCGGACGCCGCTTCCTCGGCCCCGAGCTGGTCGGCGCGATGCAGTTCGCGGGAGGTCTGGCGTGAGGCTCACCGTCATCGGCTGCTCGGGCTCCTACAACGGCCCCGACTCCGCCGCCAGCAGCTACCTCGTCGAGGCCGAGCACGACGACGGCACCGGCACCCGCACCTGGCGGCTGCTGGTCGACCTCGGCAGCGGCGCGCTCGGCCCGCTGCAGCGGCTCACCGACCCCCTCGGCATCGACGCCGTGCTGATCAGCCACCTGCACGCCGACCACTGCCTCGACCTCTGCGGCTACTACGTGATGCGCAAGTACCACCCCACCGGCGCCCAGCCGCGGCTGCCGGTGTGGGGGCCGAGCACCACCGCCGACCGCATGGCCCGCGCCTACGACCTCGAGCTCGATCCCGGCATGCACGAGGAGTTCGAGTTCCTCACCTGGGGCGCTCCGTTCACCGTCGGCCCGTTCGAGGTGGAGGGGCACGCGGTCGACCATCCCGTCGAGGCCTACGGGATGCGCATCGCCGCGGACGGCAAGGTGCTCGCCTACAGCGGCGACACCGGCCCGTGCGCCGGCCTCGACGCCGTCGCCAAGGACGCCGACCTGCTGCTCGCCGAGGCCTCGTTCCGCTCCTGCGACGTCAACCCGCCGTCGCTGCACCTCACCGGCAGCGAGTGCGGCGACGTCGCCACGCGCATGGGAGCCCGGCGCCTGGTCATCACCCACGTGCCGCCGTGGTTCACCTCCGACGTCGCGATGGAGGAGGCCCGGGCCTCCTTCGACGGCCCCGTCGAGCTGGCCACGCCGGGCGCCGTCTACGAGGTCTGAGCCGCCCCGGAGCCAGCGCAGTCGAGCCCGGGCTCAGACCCAGCCGGCGTCGTGGACGCAGATCGCGATCTGCACGCGGTTGGTGGTGCCGAGCTTCTCGAAGAGCCGCGAGACGTGCGCCTTCACCGTCGGCACCGAGAGGTGGAGCTCGCGGGCGATCTCGGCGTTGGAGAGCCCGCAGCCCACGGCGCGGGCGACCTCGGCCTCCCGCTCGGTGAGACCGGCCAGCCGCTGCTCGGCGTCCTGGGCGCGGGCGTCGGGGCCGGCGTCGTCGTCGCGGAGCCGCTCGATGAGGGTGCGGGTGACCGACGGCGAGAGCATCGGGTCGCCGGCGGCCACGGCGCGGACGGCGTCGAGCAGCTGCGCCGGCGGGGTGTCCTTGAGCAGGAACCCGTCGGCGCCGGCGGCCAGCGCGCCGACGACGTGCTCGTCGGCGTCGAAGGTCGTGAGGACGATGACGTGCGGCGGGTCGGCGCGCTCGTGGAGGCGACGGGTGGCCTCGAGGCCGTCGAGGCGGGGCATCCGGATGTCCATCAGCACCACGTGCGGACGCAGCCGCTCGGCGGCGTCGAGCCCCGCGAGGCCGTCGCCGGCCTCGCCGACCACGACGACGTCGTCGCGTCCGCCGAGCATCAGCGAGAGCGCCGAGCGGACGAGCGGGTCGTCGTCGACGAGCAGGACGCGGACGGGAGCGTCGGAGGCAGTGTCGGGCGGGGCGGGGCTCACGCGGGCCACGGTAGCCAGGCGCGCAGCTCGAAGGCATCACCGCGCACCCCGTGCTCGAGGCGACCGCCGACGAGCTCGACGCGCTCGGCGATCCCGATCAGGCCCAGTCGCGCGCCGGCGCCGGGGCTGCGGGAGAAGCCCAGCGGGTTGCGCAGCAGCACGTGCAGCCCCGAGGCCGGGTCGCCGTCGACGCGCACGGTGAGCAGCGCGCCGGGCGCGTGCTTGCGGGCGTTGGTGAGCCCCTCCTGCACCAGCCGGTAGACGGTGCGGCCCAGCGCGTCGGGCACCGGGTCGACGACCGCATCGACGAGATCGACGCTCTGGCCGGCCGTCCGCGCCTCCTCGACGAGCGCCGCGAGGTCGGCGTGGGTGGGCTGCGGCAGGTTCGCCGCCCCCTCGACCAGGCGACCGGTGGAGGGGTCGCGCAGCACGCCGAGCACGCTGCGCAGGTCGTCGAGGGCCTCGGTGGCGCGCTGCTGGATGACGGTGGCGCTGGCGCGCATCTGCTCGGCGCTGAGGTCCTCGCGGAACGACAGCGCTCCGGCGTGCATGGAGATCTGGGAGATGCGGTGCGCGAGGACGTCGTGCATCTCGCGGGCGATGCGCTGGCGCTCGTTGACGCGGGCGCTCGCGGCCTGCTGCTCCTGCTCGGCCTCGGCGAGCTCGGCGCGGCGGTGCAGCGTCCAGATGAGCTCGCGGCGCGAGCCGATGTAGAGGCCCCAGCCGGCCGAGGCGACGGCCACGATGAGGTTGAGCAGGCCGTCGACCCACCAGGGGTCCCCGGTGGGCGCCGGCGTCGTCTGACGGGCGTAGAAGACGCCCGCGACCAGCGCCGAGCCGGAGACCAGGGCGATCTCGCGGTAGCGCCGCCGGGTGGCCACCGAGACGGCGGCCAGCAGCGCGGGCCCGGAGGCGAGCGAGGAGACCAGGGTGAAGGCGTTGAGGACGAGCGCCACGGGCACCGGCCAGCGGCGCCGCGACGGCACGAGGACGAACGACAGGGCGCCGAGCACCAGGTCGGCGGCGAGCATCGCGTGGCTCTGGCGTCCGACGACCGGGGCCCACACGATCGCGCTGATGGCCAGGCACAGGGCCAGGCGCCAGGCGTGACGCCAGCGGGTGAGCGGCGGCTGGATCTCGCGCGGATCGACGCGGTCGACGCGGCGGACGCCGTCGACGCGCTCGCCCCCCGCCCGCGCTGCTGCCATGCGGTCAGCCTAGGGCTGGACCGATGGACGTCGTGAGCGTCCCGGGTCGGCCGCACGCCCCTACTTTGGTCGGGGTCAGGTCGCGACGCTCGACCGATGCGCGTGCCGTCGGTCACGGGCAGGCTGGAGCCATGATCAAGGTCGAAGGACTCACGAGGACCTACGGCGCGTTCACCGCCGTCGACGACGTCAGCTTCGAGGCCCAGCCCGGTCGAGTGACCGGCTTCCTGGGGCCCAACGGAGCCGGCAAGACCACCACGATGCGGATCATGGTCGGGCTCACCCAGCCCTCCAAGGGCCGCGTCACGATCGGCGGCCACCGCTACGCCGACATCCCCAACCCCGGCCGGCACGTCGGCGTCCTGCTCGACGCCTCCGCCCAGCACGCGGGCCGCACCGGCCGCGAGATCCTCACCCTGGGTGCGAGGACGATGGGCCTGCCCATGTCGCGCGTCGACGAGATGCTCGCGCTGGTCTCCCTCAACGACACCGAGGCCAAGCGCCGTCTGCGCAACTACAGCCTCGGCATGAAGCAGCGCCTCGGCATCGCCCACGCGCTGCTCGGCGACCCGTCGGTGCTGATCCTCGACGAGCCGGCCAACGGCCTCGACCCCGCCGGCATCCGCTGGATGCGCAGCCTCCTCAAGGGCTACGCCGACCGCGGCGGCACAGTGCTGCTCTCCAGCCACCTGCTGCACGAGGTCGAGCTGATCGCCGACGAGATGATCCTCATCGGCAACGGCCGCATCGTCGCCCAGGGCGACAAGCAGACGCTGCTGCGTCAGGAGCGTCCGAGCACGCTGGTGACCTCGCTCGACAACGACCGTCTCGCCGCCGCGCTGCGCGGCGCGGGCGTCGACGTCCAGGGCGCCGGCGGCGGCCTGCGGGTCGACGCCGACACCACCGCCGTCGGTCGCGCCGCCCTCGAGGCCGGCGTCGTCCTCACCGACCTGCGCACCGGCTCGGCCGGTCTCGAGGACCTCTTCCTCGAGCTCACCGCCTCCACCCAGCGCGAGCAGCCGACGCCCGGCCAGCCCGGCCAGCCCGCCCAGCCCGCCCCGACCACGCAGGGAGTCGCCCGATGAGCGCCACCGCCGCCACCCCCACCGCACCCACGATGGACGTCAGCTCGACGCCGTCCGTCCCGTTCGGTCGCCTGGTCGGGGTCGAGCTCCGCAAGAGCTACGACACTCGGGCCGGCTTCTGGCTCCTCGGCACCATCGCGATCCTGGTCGTGCTCGCCGAGGGCATCGCCACCATCGTGGGCTTCACCGTCGACGACGCGAACCTCAACTACGGCGCCTTCGTGGCCGTCGCCGCGTTCGTCACCTCCGTGCTGCTCCCGGTGCTCGGCATCATGCTCGTCACCGGCGAGTGGGGCCAGCGCACGGCGATGGTCACCTTCGCGCTCGAGCCGCGTCGCTCCAGGGTCATCGGCGCCAAGTACGCCGTCGGCCTCATCCTGACGCTCATCACCGCGCTCACCTCGGTGGCGATCGGCGCGATCTGCAACGCGATCCTGGGGCTCTCGGCCAGCGGTGCCGACTGGACCTTCGGCTGGAACTACTTCTTCGGATTCCTGCTGGTGCAGTCCATCGCGATGACCACCGGCTTCGGCCTGGCCTCGCTGCTGCTGAACACCCCCGCCGCCATCGTCGTGTTCTTCGCCTTCAGCTACGTGGTGCCGACGATCCTCGCGATCGCCTCGGCGTTCCTCTCCTGGTTCGAGGGCTTCAGCCACTACATCGACTTCCAGCGCGCCCAGCAGCCGCTCGGCGACCTCTCGCTCAACTCGGGCTCGGAGTGGGCGCAGCTGCTGGTGTCGGGAGCCATCTGGCTCGGCATCCCGCTGGTGCTCGGCCTGCGCCGCATCCTGTCGGCCGAGGTGAAGTGATCTTCACCGGGCGTTGACCGACACGTCGTCATGCCACGACCCCCAGGTTCCCCACGCGGGCGA
>NZ_JBUZJI010000025.1:0-38194 GCF_055282735.1 Nocardioides sp. B129/18
CCATGAGAGAGATCCTTCCAACGAATCAACTCTCCGGACATCCCGGGGCGGTTCAGTCCTCATCCAGCGATTGAAGGTCAACGACATGGGACAACGACGCGGTGGCCTCGTCGGCAGGGCTGCGTGGCAGCCCCTGGACCTGCACGCTGACTACGGCCCAGGTCGAGCCGCGCACCTCCACAACCTGGCCGGGCTCGGGAAGGATCGGGTGTGCCGACCCCCTGTCGTTCTGACGCTTGTCACTCAGTGTCTCTGCTTCAGACCAGGTCACGTACGCAAACCTACCGACGACAACAGACAGAATCGGGCAGGACATCGCGTTTCGCGCAATCGAAGGACTGGGACCGGGAGAGGAGGCGGTCCATTGATCCGTTCACGCCGAAACACTTTGTTCGGGTCTCAGCGCACGCAGTGTCCTCAGTCAGGGCCGCCCGGACGTTTACCAAGGAAACGGCGGACTACTGACCAATCAACTGGAGCCTCGTCGAGGTCGGCTCAGGACCCCGGCACCATCCACCTCAGCACCGGCGTCGACTGCAGCGCGACGAGCACGCAGACGACGGCGAGCAGGGCCAGGCTCCAGCCGATGACCTTGCGGAAGATGTCGCCCTCGCGGCCGGCCATGCCGACAGCGGCCGCGGCGATGGCGAGGTTCTGGGGGCTCACCATCTTGCCGAGGACGCCGCCGAAGGTGTTGGCGGCGGCCAGGAGGAGCGGGTCGAGGCCGGCCTCGCGGGCGGTCTGCACCTGCAGGGCGCCGAACAGGGCGTTGGCGGAGGTGTCGGAGCCGGTGACGGCCACGCCGATCCAGCCGAGGATCGGCGAGAGGACGACGAACAGGCCGCCCGCGCCGGCCAGGTAGGCGCCGAGGGTGGTGGTCTGGCCGGAGAGGTTCATGACGTAGGCCAGGCCCAGCACCGCCATCACCGTCACGATCGCCGAGCGCAGCTCGACGTAGGTGCGGCCGTACGCGCGCAGGGCGCGGGCCGGCGAGATGCGCAGGATCGCGGCGGTGAGGATGCCGGCCAGGATCATCAGGGTGCCGGCGGCGGGCAGCCAGTTGATCTTGAACTGGGTGGCCACCGCGGCGCCCGAGGGGTTGGCGACGTCGAGGCCCGGCCAGTCGACGACGTAGGTGAACGGCTCCTTGGCCAGGGCGTCCATCACCGACGGCAGGCTGACGATCGAGAAGATCGCGATGATGATCAGGTACGGGGCGTAGGCGCGGGCGACGTCGGCCTTGGTGTCGGTGACGACGGCGGTCTCGACGGCCGTCGCGGTGCCGCCGGAGCCGGCGGGCTGGGCGGAGCCGGCGTCGGGGTCCTCGGCGCGGGCCTGCTCGGCGGTGAGCACCTCGGCGGGGGTCCAGACGCGGAGCAGGGCGACGACGGCGAGCGCGCCGACGAGGGCGGCGATGATGTCGGCGAGCTGCACCGAGATGTGGTTGGAGGCGACGAACTGGGCGGCGCCGAAGGCGAGGCCGCAGACCAGCGCCGGCAGCCAGGTGGCGCGCAGTCCGCGGCGGCCGTCGACGACGAGCACCAGGATCAGCGGGACGACGACGGCCAGCAGCGGCGTCTGGCGTCCGACCATGCCGCCGAGGCCGTCGACGGTGAGGCGCGGGTCGTCGCTGACGCCGGAGGTGACCTGCGCGAGGGTGACGATCGGGGTGGCCAGGGCGCCGAAGGCCACGGGCGCGGTGTTGGCGATGAGGGCGACGGCGGCGGCCTTGATCGGCCGGAAGCCCAGCGCCATCAGCATGACGACGGTGATCGCCACCGGCGTCCCGAAGCCGGCGAGCGCCTCGAGGAGGGCGCCGAAGCAGAAGGCGATGATGATCGCCTGGATGCGCTGGTCGGGGCTGACCTTCTCGAAGGAGCGGCGCAGCACGTCGAAGTGCCCCGAGGCGACGGTGAGGTTGTAGACCCAGATCGCGTTGATGACGATCCACAGGATCGGGAAGAAGCCGAACGCGGCGCCGTCGGCGGCCGCGAGCAGCGACTGGTCGACGGGCATGCCGAACAGCGCCACCGCGATCACCAGCGAGACCGCCAGCGAGATGAGGCCGGCCGTCCACGCCTTCATGCGCAGGCCGCCGAGGAGGACGAACAGGGTCAGCAGGGGCAGGGCCGCGACGGCGGCGCTGAGGCCGAGCGAGTCGCCGACCGGCTGGAGGTCTTGCTGGAACACGAGGGTCTCCTGGGGTGGCGGATCAGCGGGCGTCGGGCAGCAGCGAGGCGGCCCCCGCACCGCGGATGGAGGTGTCGAGCACCTCGATGGTGTGGGCCATGCCCATCGGGTGCCCCGATCGCTCGATGGCGCTGGCCACCTGCATCAGGCAGCCGGGGTTGGCGGTGACGAGCAGCTGCGCACCGGTGGCGACGATGTTGCGCGCCTTGCGGTCGCCCAGCTCGCGGGCCGGCTCGGGGTTGAGGATGTTGTAGATGCCCGCCGAGCCGCAGCACAGCTCGGCCTCGGCGATCTCGCGCACCGTGAGGCCGGGGATGTCGGCGAGGAGTCGACGCGGCTCGGCGCGCACGCCCTGGGCGTGGGAGAGGTGGCAGGCGTCGTGGTAGGCGACGGTGACCTCCAGCGGGTGCCGCGGGGCGACCGCGCCGATCTCGTCGAGGATCTCCGAGACGTCGCGCACCTTCTCGGCGAACGCGGCGGCGCGGGCGGCGTACGCGGGGTCGTCGGCGAGCAGGGCGGCGTACTCCTTCATCGTCGAGCCGCACCCGGCGGCGTTGACGACGACGTGCTCCACCTCGGCCTCCGCGAAGGCGTCGACGAGCCGGCGGGCGTAGGCCTGCGCCTCCTCCTCGCGGCCGTTGTGCGCCGAGAGCGCGCCGCAGCAGCCCTGCGAGCGCGGGACGACGACGTCGAGCCCCTCGGCCTGCAGCACGCGGGCGGTGGCGGCGTTGACGCCGGGGAAGAACGCCCCCTGCACGCAGCCGGTGAGCAGCCCCACGGTGCCGCGACGCCGTCCGGTGGCGGGGATGTAGGTGGGCAGCGGCAGCGGCGGGCCGAGCCGGGGCGCGAGGCCCTCCATCGCGGCCAGCTGCGGGGAGATCCGCTCGAGCAGGCCGGTGCGGCGCAGGGCGCGGTCGAGACCGGTGGCCTGGACTGCGCGCAGGGGTCCGCGCAGCATCCTCAGGCGCTTGGGGTGCGGGAAGATCTCGAAGATCAGCCGCCGCAGCGCGCGGTCGCCGCGGGTGCGCTCGTGGTGACGCTCCACCTGGTTGCGGGTCTGCTCGATGAGGACGTCGTACTGCACGCCCGAGGGACAGGCGGTCACGCACGCCATGCAGCCCAGGCAGGCGTCCCAGTGCTCGACCATCGAGTCGCTCATCGGCTCGCCCTCGAGGCTTTGCTTCATCAGGTGGATGCGCCCGCGCGGGGAGTCCATCTCCTCGCCCCACAGCACGTAGGTGGGGCAGGTGGGCAGGCAGAACCCGCAGTGGACGCAGTCGCCGACGAGGGCGGCGTCCGGCGGGTGGTGCTCATCGAAGGCGCCGAAGGCGTTGAACTCGTCCTGCTGGGTCATCAGTTGCCTCCCACGAAGCGGCCCGGCGCGAGCCGGTGGTCGGGGTCGAACTGCTGCTTGACGCGGTGCATGAGGTCGAGCCCCGGGATCGGGCCCCACAGGTCGAGCGCGGCCTCCAGCGCCGGCGGCGCCTCGACGACGACCGCCGAGCCGCCGTGGGCGGCGCACGCGGCCCGCAGCGACGCGAGCGCTCCGGCGACGTCGCCCTCGGCGGGCAGGGCAGCGTAGAGGACGCCGGCTCCGGCCGAGCCGCGCACGCGGGCGCCGACGGCGGCCGCCGCGGCGAGCACGTCGCGCAGCCCGGAGAGCACGCAAGTGAGCTTCAGGCCCACCTCGCCGCTCCCCCACGGATAGCCGCCCCAGCCCGCGGGCGCGGCGTCGGCGACGTCCGCTCCCCCGAGCTCGGCGGCGACGGAAGCAGCCCGCTGGGCGACGCCGTCGGCGCGACCGTTGAGCAGGGCGGTGAGGGTGCCGCGTCCGGAGGCGTCGACGGCGGCGGCGACGGCCTGGCCGTGCACCACGGCATGGGCGAGGGCGTTCGCCTGCGCGGCGTCGGCGACGGGCGCGGACACCCAGGCCTGCGCGTCGGGCACCGGGTGCAGGCGGAAGATCGCCTCGGTGATGACGCCGAGCGTGCCGAAGGAGCCGATCATCAGCTTGCCGAGGTCGTAGCCGGCGACGTTCTTGACCACGCGTCCGCCGGCCTTGGCCACCACGCCGTCGTGACGCACGATCGTCAGGCCGATGAGCAGGTCGCGGACGGTGCCGACGAGCACCCGCTCGGGGCCCGAGGCGTGCGCGGCCAGGGAGCCGCCGACGGTGGCGCCGGGGCGGGTCTCGTCGACGACGAGCCGCTGCCCCTGCGCGGCGAGCGTGGTGCGCAGCACGGCCAGCGGGACGCCGGCCTCGACGGCGACGATGAGGTCGCCGGCCTGGTGGTCGAGCACGCGGTCGAGGCCGGACAGGTCGAGCAGCACGTCGGCGGAGGTGGGCGGTGGACCCCAGCCGAGCTTGGTGCCGGCGCCACGTGGGACGACGCTGTGCCCCGCGGCGGCGGCCTCGCGCATCACCTCGGCGACCTCGGCGGTGCTGGTGGGGCGGGCGACGCGCCCGACGGCGACGCCGTCGACGGCGTCGGTGAGGGTGGCCATCAGAAGACCTCCGCCAGTCCGGCCTCCTGCAGCGGATGGGCGCCCTTGCGGCGTCCGGGCACCTCGCCGCACAGCCGCGGCGTCGGGAAGACCTTGCCGGGGTTGGCCAGGCCGGCGGGGTCGAAGGCGCAGCGCACCAGCTGCATGGTGTCGAGGTCGTCCTCGTCGTACATGCGGGGCATGTACTTGGCCTTGTCCATGCCGACGCCGTGCTCGCCGGTGATGGAGCCGCCGTGCTCGATGCAGAGGTCGAGGATGGCGCCGCTGACCTTCTCCGCGGCCTCCCCCGCACCCTCGATGGCGTCGTCGAAGAGGACGAGCGGGTGCAGGTTGCCGTCGCCGGCGTGGAAGACGTTGGCCACCCGCACGCCCGAGCGGCGCGAGACCTCGGCGATCGCGGTAAGCACCTCGGGCAGCGCGGTGCGCGGGATGACGCCGTCCTGGACGATGTAGTCGGGGCTGATGCGGCCCACCGCGGCGAACGCCGACTTGCGGCCCTTCCAGATCAGCGCGCGGTCGGCGGGGTCGGTGGCCAGGCGCTGCTCGAAGGCGCCGTGCTCGGCGCACAGCCGCTCGACCTCGGCGTACTCGGCCTCGACCTCGACGGACGGTCCGTCGAGCTCGATGACGAGCACCGCGCCGGCGCCGGCCGGGTAGTCGCAGTGGACCGCCGCCTCGGCGGCCTCGATGGCCAGCGCGTCCATCATCTCGATGGCCGCCGGGACGACGCCCGCCGCGATGATCGCCGACGTCGCCGCACCCGCCTGGTCGGTGGAGGCGAACCCGACGAGGATCGTGCGCACCTCCTCGGGCAGGCGCACCAGGCGCAGCGTGGCCTCGGTGACGACGCCGAGCGTGCCCTCCGAGCCGATCACCGCGCCCAGCAGGTCGTAGCCCGGGGCGTCGGGAGCGTCCGTGCCCAGCCGCACCTGCTCGCCCTGCGGCGTGACGAACTCGGCGGCGAGCACGTGATTGGCGGTGAAGCCGTACTTCAGACAGTGGGCGCCGCCGGAGTTCTCGGCCAGGTTGCCGCCGATCGTGCAGATCTGCTGGGACGACGGGTCGGGCGCGTAGTAGTAGCCGGTGGGGGTGGCGGCGCGGGTGACGTCGAGGTTGATGACGCCCGGCTCGACGACGGCGCGCTGGTCGTCGGCGCGCACCGCGTGGATCTCGCGCAGCCGCGAGGTGACCACCAGGACGCCCTCGGCGTGCGGCAGCGCACCGCCGGACAGGCCGGTGCCGGCGCCGCGCGCCACGAACGGGACGCCGTGCTCGTGGCAGGCCCGCACGATCGCGGCGAGCGCGGCGGCGTCGGGCGGGATCACCACCAGCGCCGGCACGACGCGGTAGTGCGCCAGCCCGTCGCACTCGTAGGTGCGCAGCCGCGCCTGGTCGGTGATGACGGCGTCGTCGGGCAGCAGCCGGCGTGCGACGTCGGCCACCGCGTCGATCCCGAGACTCATGACGCGCTCCCCCTCAGTCGACCTGGGCGGTGAGGCCGGCGGCCTCGATGCCGGCGACGGCCGCGGCCTCGTCGTGGTCGGAGGTGTCGCCGGTGATGCCGACGGCCCCCAGCAGCTGCTCGCCGCTGCGGACCAGCACCCCGCCGGGCACGGGCACCAGCGCTCCCCCGATGGCCGCGCCCGCGGCGCCGACGAAGTAGGCCTGCTGCTCGGCGCGGGCCATCGTGGCCCGCGAGCCCTGACCCAGCGCGAGCGCGCCGTAGGCCTTGCCGAAGCCGATCTCGAAGCGACCGATCGACGCGCCGTCCTCGCGCTCGGCGGCCACCACGTGGCCCCCGGCGTCGAGCACGACCACGGTGAGCGGCCTGAGGCCGGACTCGGCGGCGTGCGCGCGGGCTCCGGCGACGATGGTGCGGGCGGTCTCGAGGTCCATCAGTGCTGGCCCTTCTTCTCGGCGCGACGGCGGTGGAGGATCGGCTCGGTGTAGCCGCTGGGCTGGGCCAGGCCCTCGAAGACGAGGTCGTGGGCGGCGGCGAACGCGGCCCCGTCGAAGCCCGGCGCCATCGGCTCGTAGCCGTCCGAGCCGGCGTTCTGCTCGTCGACGACGGCGGCCATCCGGCGCAGCGTCTCCTCGACCTGGTCGGCGGTGACGACGCCGTGGTGCAGCCAGTTGGCGACGTGCTGGGCGGAGATGCGGCAGGTGGCGCGGTCCTCCATGAGCGGCTCGCCGGTGATGTCGGGGACCTTCGAGCAGCCGACGCCGGCGTCGATCCAGCGCACGACGTAGCCCAGCAGGCTCTGCAGGTTGTTCTCGATCTCCTGGCGACGCTCCTCCTCGCTCCACGAGGCGGGGTCGCCCAGCGGGACGGCGAGGAGGTCGTGCCGGTCGCGACGCCGTCCGCCCGCGGCGAGCTCGGCCTGCCGGGCGTGCACGTCGACCTGGTGGTAGTGCAGGGCGTGGAGGGTGGCGGCGGTCGGCGAGGGCACCCAGGCGCAGGTGGCGCCGGCCTGCGGGTGGCCGATCTTCGCCTCGAGCATCGCGGCGAGGGAGTCGGGCGCGGCCCACATGCCCTTGCCGATCTGGCCGCGTCCGAGCAGACCGCACTCCAGGCCGACGTCGACGTTGAGGTCCTCGTAGGCGCCGATCCAGGTCTCGCCGCGCATGTCGTTCTTGCGCACCATCGGGCCGGCCTGCATGGAGGTGTGGATCTCGTCGCCCGTGCGGTCGAGGAAGCCGGTGTTGATGAACACCACGCGCTCGCGAGCCTGCTCGATGCAGGCCTTGAGGTTGAGGGAGGTGCGGCGCTCCTCGTCCATGATGCCGACCTTGATCGCCAGCGGCTCCAGGCCGAGCAGCCGCTCGACGCCGGCGAAGAGGTCGACGGCGAGCGCGACCTCCTCGGGGCCGTGCATCTTGGGCTTCACCACGTACATCGAGCCGGTCAGCGAGTTGCGGCGCGTGGTCTCGCCGCGCACGTCGCGCAGGCTGCCGAGCGCGGTCATGACGGCGTCGAGGACGCCCTCGGGCACCTCGCGGCCCTCGGCGTCGAGCACGGCGTCGGTGGTCATGAGGTGGCCGACCTGGCGGATGAACAGCAGCGAGCGGCCGCGCAGCGCGATCTCCTCGCCGTGCGGGCCGGTGACGGTGCGGTCGGGGTTCATCGCGCGGGTGAAGGTGCGCCCGCCCTTGGTGACGTCCTCGGCGAGGGTGCCGTCCATGAGCCGCAGCCAGTTGCGGTAGCCGAGCACCTTGTCCTCGGCGTCGACGGCCGCGACGGAGTCCTCGAGGTCCATGATCGTGGAGACCGCGGACTCCAGCAGGAGGTCCTTGACCCCGGCGCGGTCGGTGGCGCCGATGGGGTCGGAGGCGTCGACCTGCACCTCGACGTGGAGGTCGTGGTGCACCAGGACGACGGCCTCGGGCGCGGACGGCTCGCCGCGGTGCCCGACGTGCTGGCCGGGGTCGGCCAGGCGGTGCGGCTCGCCCTTGACGTGCACCGCGAGGCCGGCGTCGTCGACGGCGTAGCGCTCGGCGTCGGCGTGGGAGGCGCCCTCGAGCGGGAAGTGCTCGTCGAGGAAGGCGCGGCCGCGGCGGATCACCTCGTCGCCGCGGGCCCGGCTGTAGCCCTCGCCGGGCGCGAGCTCGCCGTCCTGCGGGACGACGTCGGTGCCGTAGAGGGCGTCGTAGAGCGAGCCCCAGCGGGCGTTGACGGCGTTGGTGGCGAAGCGCGCGTTGAGCAGCGGCACCACCAGCTGCGGGCCGGGGATGCGGGCCACCTCGTCGTCGACGCCCTCGGTGGTGACGGCCACCTCGGCGGGCTCGTCGAGCAGGTAGCCGATCTCACGCAGGAAGGCGCGGTAGGCCTCGGGGTCGGGACGCCCGGGGTGCGCGCGGTGCCAGGCGTCGATCTGCGCCTGGAGCTCCTCGCGGCGCTCGAGCAGCGCCCGCTGGCGCGGCGCGATCTCGTCGATGAGCCTGGCCAGACCGGACCAGAAGGCGTCGGGCGCCAGGCCCGTGCCGGGCAGGCCCTCCTCGACCACCCACCGGTGGAGCTCGGGGGCCACCGAGAGGCCACCGGTCGTCACGCGCTGCTCTGCCATGCCGCTCCTCATGCTTGCCTGAGATTTCACATCGTGGAAGACTGGCTCTGCTCTACGAAACTAGGCATCTGGCCTGCGGAGTGTCAACCGTCACAGGGGGTGAGGACGCATGGCCGACGGCGTGCAGTCCCTGCATCGCGCGCTCGACCTGCTCGAGACGCTGGCCGCGCGCGGCGGACGCCTCGCCGTCGGCGAGCTCGCGGCCGGCGCCGACCTGCCCGTGCCCACCGCCCACCGGCTGCTGCGCACCCTGCTCGACCGCGGCTACGTCCACCAGACGCCCGACCGCCGCTACGCCCTCGGCGCGCGGCTCGTGCCGCTGGGCACGCTCGCCGGCTCGCTCGTGGGCGTCGACGCCGAGGGCGTGCTCGCCCGGCTCGTCGACGCCGTCGGCGAGACCGCCAACCTCGCCATGCTCTCCGGCCCCCGCGCCCAGTACGTCGCCCAGGTGCCCGGGCGGCACACGATGCGGATGTTCACCGAGGTCGGCCGGCTCGTCGACCTCCACTCGACCGGCGTCGGCAAGGCCCTGCTGGCCCGCCTCGACGACGACACCGCCCTCGAGCTCGTCCGCGCCGTCGGGCAGGCGCGCTGCACCGAGCACACCCTCGTCACCGAGGCCGCCCTGCTCGACGACCTCACGCTGATCCGCGAGCGCGGCTACGCCCTCGACGAGCAGGAGCAGGAGATCGGCGTGCGCTGCGTCGCCGTCGCGGTCGGCGACCCCCTGCCCTGGCTGGCGGTCTCGGTCTCCGGCCCGGTCACCCGGATGACCGACGAGCTGCTCGCGCGCGCCGTCCCGCTGCTGCAGCGCGCCGCGCGCGATCTGGGGGCGCCTTCGGAGTGAGGCCTACGCGCGCTTGGCCTTGAACACCTGGTTCCGCAGCCGCGCGGGGACCTCGCCGCGCTCGCGGATCCAGCCGACCAGCTCGTCGGTGAGCCGCTCGGCGAGGACGCCCCCGAACCAGGTGTCGATCGGACGGCGCGCCTTGCCGGTGCGCATCGCCGCGAAGTCGCGCACGAGCACCACGTTGCTGCGGTCGCACTCGTCGAGGCAGTCGACGACGCGGACCCGGACGCCGGGCAGGTCGCCGCTGGCCTCCAGGGCGTCGCGCTGGGCGGCGTGGTCGACGCCAGGGTGCTTGCGGGTGGTGCCGCAGCAGCAGTCGCGGCAGAGCAGGACGTCGAGATCAGGGCGGCTCATGGCCTGCGCGACGCTAGCAACGCAGGTCGGGTAACCCCCATCACACCTGGTCGTTGAGCCTCGCGTGCGACCTCTCCCCCTCCGTCGCGGCATCGCCGCGTCCGTCCTCGCCGCCCTGACGCTGCTCGTCTCCGGCACCGCCGTCCTCACCGCTCCGGCGCATGCGGCCGGCGAGCCGCGACCGGTGGACCCGGTGTCCGACGTGGCCCACATGGCCGAGGCGTACGGCCGCATCACCGGACCCGGAGGCCAGCTGCAGAACCCGCGCTACCTGCCCGCGCTGGTGCAGCAGACCTCGCTGCTCACCGCCACGCAGCTGCTCGCCCAGGCCGCGAACCCGCTGCGGCTCGCGGTGACCCCGGCGCTGCTCGTGCCGGGCTGGAACGTCGGCAACCCGCTGCGCGCCGGCTGGGCGGGCACCCGCGGCCGCGAGCGGGCCGTCGCGTTCACCAACCGCTTCGGCGCCCGCCTCCAGGGCACCCTCTACGCGCCGCTGGCGAACGCGCGCGACCCCTACACCGGCGCGGCGATCACCGGACCGTACCCGGCCGTCGTCATCACCCCCGGCTCGGTGGGCGGCTCGCAGGGGATGTACCGCTGGCTGGCCCAGGACCTCGCCGAGCGCGGCTACCTCGTGCTGCTCTTCGACGTGCAGGGCGAGGGCACCAGCGAGACCCTCCCGCACACCTCCGGCCACGCGTTCCCGTTCTGCAACCCCTTCGGCGGCACCGCCGGCGACCCCGCCCTCGGCACCCGCGAGACGACGCCGTGCCCCGGCGTCCCCTTCCAGCAGCTCTCGAACTTCACCACCGGCACCGTCGACGCCCTCGACTTCCTCACCTCCACCCCCGCCAAGCCCTACGCCAACCCCGGCTCGGCCGGGACGCGGGTCGACGCCTTCAACCCCTGGTGGAGCCTGTGGGACCGCAGCCCGCTGCCGCGTCCGACCGCCCCCGGCCGCACCACGCGGATCGCGATCATCGGGCACTCGATGGGCGCCTTCGCCGTCAGCCGCGTGCAGGGCTACGACAGGCGCGTCGCCACCGCCATCGCCCTCGACAAGCTCGGCTCCAACACCGGCGGCACCCCGGTGCCGACCGTCACCGGCGAGGCGAAGCCGGTCGTCCCGGCGCTGGGCCTGCAGGCCGAGTACGGCTTCACCGTGACGCCGTCCCTGCTCTCCGGCGGCAGCTCGCTCATGCCCGCGCCCAGCCCGCAGGGCATCGACCCCGACCGCGAGAAGGCCACCGGCTTCGACGCCTGGCGCGCCGCCGGCGTCGACTCGATGGTCTACGTGCCTCGCGCCAGCACCCACCTGGAGTTCACCGACATCCCGCTCGTGCTCCCGGCCTCCCGCTACGGCCAGGACATCAGCAGCGCGCTCGCCCAGCGCTGGCTCGGCCACTACCTGCGCGGGGAGTCCCTCGCACCCCTGCTCGCCACCCGGATGCGCTACCTCGAGCCGCAGGGCGCCGGCGTGTGGAAGCCGATCGTGCTCGACCGCGCGGCCCTCGCCAGCGACCGGTTCTGCTCGGCGTACTCGCTCACCTCGGGCTCCCGCAAGGTCGAGAGCGGCGACTGGACAGGCGTGGGCTGCTGAGGTCGGACGGCCCGCGGGCTTAGGTTCCGCGGATGCGCATCGCCACCTGGAACCTCGCTGGACGCTGGGACGAACGGCACGCGGCGCTGCTCGACGGGCTGCGCGCCGACGTCCTGCTGCTCACCGAGGTGTCCGAGCGGGTGGCCCTGCCCGGCTGGCACCTCGCGTCGACCGTCGACCCGATGGCGACCAAGCGACACTGGGCGGCGATCGCGGCCCGGGAGCCCGTCGAGGACGTCGCGCTCCCGCATCCTGCGTCCGTGTCGGGGACGGCGCACGGGCTGCGCTGGTGCTCCTCGATCCTGCCGTGGCGCGGGTGCACGCCGCGACCGTTCTGGGTCGGCGAGCGGCTGGTCGAGAAGACCATCCATGCGGCGAGCGCGGTGGAGGCGTCGGCACCGCAGGTGTGGGGCGGCGACTGGAACCAGGCCTTCACCGGGCCGGAGACCGCAGGCACGAAGGCCGGCCGCACCTGGCTGCGGGAGGCGCTGTCGCGGCTCGGTCTGCAGCTGCCGACGGCCGAGCTTCCGCACCGCATCGAGGGCCTGGCCTCCATCGACCACCTCGCCGTGCCCGACTCCTGGACCGTCGTGACCGCCGAGCGCGTCGACGCCACCCACGCCGGCCGTCGGCTCTCCGATCACGACGCCTACGTCGTCGAGGCGCTCCCCCACTAGCCTGACCCGGTGACGACGCCTGCACCGCCCGAGCCCGACGACGTCCTCGAGCTGTCGCTGCTGGACGGGCGGGCGATCCGGCCCGACGTGCTCATGCGCGGACGGACCCTGACCCACCGCGTCGGCGCCGCGGAGATCGCGGGCGACTGGCTGGCGGTCTCGCCCGACCTGGAGCCGGCGTCGGTGCTCACCGAGCTCGACTCCCACACCGGGCTGGTCGGCGGCGGGGAGATCTTCGAGGCCCAGCCGGGCCTGGACGACGACCTGCTGGAGGAGCGCGGCCTGGCCGATGTCACCGACGCCGTGTGGCTGCTGCCGTCCGGCACCCTCGCGGCGCTGGGACCGGCCGAGGGCGACCTCGTCGCGGTGCACGTGCGCCCCGAGGGCTTCGAGCTCGAGCTCCTCGACGCCGTCCCCGACGGCGCGGCGCTCGCCCAGCGGCTGGCCGACCTCGTCGAGCAGCACGCCGAGGGCGAGCCGGTGCCGATCAGCACCCTCCTCTGGCAGGCCGTGGCCACCGACGCCGACGTGCTGCGTCGGCCGCAGCCGCCGATCGTCGAGCTGCTGGCCGCAGCCGGTCTGGCGTGGCGCGGCGAGGAGGTGGGCCCCGCCGGCTTCGACTTCGAGCGCTGGCATGTCACCCGCGAGGTCGACGACGTCCGCGAGGCCTACGAGCTCGAGCCGGGCGAGGCGTTGGCGGTGGTGCTGCTGGCCGACCTCCACCACCAGCTCGAGGACGACCCGAGCCTCGACCTCGCCACCCACCCCGCGGCCGTCGTCGGACCGCAGACGCTGACCGAGCTGCTCGGCGCGCTCAGCGAGTCGGTGGTGGCCGACGCCCTGGTGATGGAGGTGCTCGGCTTCGACAACCGCGGCGCGCGGCTGCTGGCCGACCTCGCCGCCGCCCTCGAGCCGCAGGCCCCGCGCTCGGCCCGGGCGAACCTGCGCTGGGTACGAGGCCGGGCCCTCGACCTGCTCGGCGAGGCCCGGGCCGCCGAGGAGGCCTTCACCGCGGCCGTCGACCTCGACGCCCGCGCCTACCTGCCGCTGTTCGACCTGGCGCGCATCGCCTCCGACCGCGGTGACGCGCCCCGCGCGCTCAGCCTGCTGCAGCGCGCCGAGGTGCCGCAGGACGACCCGATGGTGCTGACGGTGCAGCGCTTCCTGCCCGTCGAGCGCACCGACGTCGGCCGCAACGACCCGTGCTGGTGCGGCTCGGGCCGCAAGCACAAGGCCTGCCACCTAGGCCGCGCGGCCCTGACGCTGCTCGAGCGCGCGGCGTGGCTCCACGAGAAGGCCGTCACCTTCGTGGGCCTGAGCACCTGGCACGCCTTCCACACCGACCTGCTCGACCTGCGGCCCGACCACCCCGCCCTCGTGATCGACGCGCTGCTCGCCGAGGAGGGCGCGTTCGCGGAGTTCCTCGCCACCCGCGGCCCGCTGCTCCCCGACGACGAGCGGGCCCTGGCCGAGGCCTGGCTCCCCGTGCGGCGATCGGTCTACGCGGTCGAGGCGACGACGGCGTCCGGCTTCACCGCCCGCGACCTCGCCACCGGCGAGCGGCGCGACGTCCATGCACCGGAGGCGGCGGTCACCGAGGGCGACGTCGTGGCCGCGCGGCTGCTGCCGGTCGGCGACGCACTGGTGGTGCCAGGCGGCACCCATGCCGTCGCGCCGGAGGTGGCCGAGGGCGTGCTCGCGCGACTGGGCACCGACGGCCTGGGAGCCGTCGACGTGATCGCGCTGCTCAGCCCCGGCAGCGACCTGGACGAGGTGGACTGAGCGCCACCGGCGGGCGCGCCGGATGCCGGTGTCCGGTGGGCGTGGTGACGACGACGCGGTGACCGGGACCGGGCTCCACCGTGTGCCGCCAGCCGGCCGCCTCCTTGGCGAGATTGCAGGAGACGCAGAGCCCCTGGCCGTTCTCGGCCGAGGTGGGGCCGCCGTCGGCGTGGCGGCGGACGTGGTCGAGGTGACGGATCGGCGCCCCGCACCAGGGCGTGCGGCACCAGCCGTCGCGCAGGCGGATCAGCTCGGCGAGGCCACGCGGGAAATGGCGGGAGCGCGACTCCATCGCGATCAGCTCGCCGGTGTCGGGCGCGGCGAGCAGTCGCTTGCAGGTGACCTGGACGTCGGAGGAGAGCGCCTCGCTCACCCAGCCCCGGGCGATGCCGGCGGGGATGCCATCGAGCCGCAGCGGCCCGATCTCGTCGCCGAGCACGGCGGTGGCGTCGGGGCCGAAGCCGAGGAGGGTGCCGAGCGGCATCACCAGCCGCAGCTGCAGGGGAACCGGCGACCCGAGCGGTGCGCCGGTGACCCGCTCGACGAGGGCGTCGGCCATCGCGGGCCCCTCGGCGGTGGCCTCGCCGCGGCCGACGGCGTCGACGGCGATGCGCCGCAGCGCGGCGTAGACGCGCACGGCCTCCTTGATCGGCAGCACGGCGGTGACGTAGACCATCGAGTCGGTGGCGGGCCGGACGCTGACCCGCCGCTCGCCCTCGGCGCGGCGCCGCTGCGCGACGACGGCCTCGGCGTCGAGCTCGGCGGCCCGGGCCCGCAGCCGCGACTCGAGCTCGCGGTCGCCCTGACGGGCCAGACGGTCGTGATCGCCGGCGATCTCGGCGTCGACCAGCGCGCGGTGCTCGCGGCTCAGGCACGCGGTGTGCCGCGCCACCAGCCCGGCCCGACGCTCCGAGAGCAGGCCGGCCTCGAACGCGGCCCGGGTGCGGGGCAGCTCGCGGGCGAGCATCCGCGAGAGCGACACGAACGCCCGCCCCTGCGAGGGCGCGATGCGCCGGGCGAGCGCCACCTCGGCGCCCACCGAGACCCGCACCTGACGCAGCCGCGCGATCTCGTCTCCGCGGCCATCGCCGACCCGTGGCGCGGACTCGGCGTCGCGCAGGTCGGCGAGGTCGGCGACCAGCGCGGCCTGCCGGGCCCGGAGCGCCGTGACGGCCTCCTCGAGGGCGGTGATCTCGGAGACGAGCGCACGGGCCTCAGCGGGCCGCTGCTGCGCGCTCAGGGTACGGGGCACCGAGTCGAGCCTCCCGAGATCGAACATGTGTTCTATTCTACGCTCGAAGAGGGCATCTGACCAGGGCTGATCCACGCCCAGGGTCAGGGTCTCGAGCGCTCCGAACGCGACCGTAGCCGCGACGCAACAGCGTCGCGGCCACGGCCCTGGTGCCGGCAGGCGGTGCGTCAGGAGCCCACGCGGGTGTAGCCCGAGCAGGAGTTCGAGCCGCGCTTCTGCACCGAGGAGATCTTGTCGTTGAACTGGATGTCGCCGAGGTCGCCGACGCGGTCGCCCGCGAGGATGCAGACGCGGCGGTCCTGGAAGTTCGAGTCGTCGTAGAGGATCCACGCGACGCTCGAGCGGTTGAAGACCGAGGTGGCCTCGTCGGAGTTGCTGCCCATGGTCTCGGTGCTCGAGGTGTAGCGGATGATCGTGCCCGAGCCGGACTGGTTGTGGTACATGCAGAGCGCGCCGCTCGCACAGTCGCCGTAGGCCGCGTTCGCGGCCGGAGGTGCGATGACGAGGGCTGCGCCGATGGCGGCGGCAGCCCCGAGGGCGGAGGTGATCTTGCGCATGTGGCATTCCTTTCGAAGGACCCGAGAGCATGCGGAACCGCGGCCGGCGGGGGTGCCGGTCGACACGGGAGGAGCGGGGGTCTAAGAGGCTCCTCACGAAGGAACCTAGGGGCGCTCCACCCTCGCTCGCCAGGGTCCGGCTGCCACTGTCACCAAGAGGCCGATGCCCCGCCGGGTGTGTCGACGGAGCATCGGCCCCTGGCGTCTCGGACGGTCAGGCCCGCCCCGCCGGCACCACGGCCGACTGCGGCGCCGGCGCACCCGAGCGTGCGTCGAGCCAGCGCCCGCCGGCCAGCTCGGCCACCAGCTCCTCCCCCGCGGCCGTGCGCTCGAGGGCCCACAGCCGCACCCAGCCGTGCGCGACCAGCAGCTCCAGGCGCGGGACCTGCGCGAGGGCCGCGCGCAGGCGCTCGCGCGTCGTCTCCACCGCGATCAGCGGGCGCGCCGGGAGGTGCCGGACGAGGGTGAGGCCGTCGTCGCCACGGGGGTCGCGCGCGGAGAGCGCCTGCCAGGGCAGGCCGATTGCGAGGTCGCCCGCCCGACCGCGGAGCACCCCGACGTCGCCGACGACGTTGTGCGTGGTCTTGTCACCCGAGCCCAGCAGGTGCGGCTCGTCCGCGGCCGCGGCGTAGGCGGCCATGATCCCGGCGGCGACGAGTCCGGGCCCGGCGAGGGCGTCGCGCAGGACGGCGAGGTCGTCCTCGCCCCCACCGTCGTGGAGGTCGAGCTGGAACCAGCGTGCGGACGGCGCCGAGAGCCGCGGACGCCCCAGCAGCAGGCCGTGCGCGCCGGCCAGGCCCCACTCGGGCATCGGCTCGGCGTCGTCGGCGCCCCGGGACGTCGCCGGACGGCCGCCCGGCAGCTCGCAGGTCCGCTCGGCCCGGGCCCGGTCGGCCGCCAGCGCGAGATCCGCGCGCAGACCGGCGAGCTCGGGGTGGTCGGAGTCGAGCACGACGACGTCGCCGGTGGTGTCGTGCAGGGCCGCGACCGCGGTGAGCCGCGGCGGCACGCGGACGCCCTCGTCGGCCAGGGCGGCCCGGACGGCGGGGTCGTTGACCCACGCCGCCAGCACGGCGGCGTTGACGGCGCCGGGATGCGCGCCGCACGCGCCGCAGTCGTAGGCCGAGGCGTAGGCGTTGTTGGCGGTGGTGGAGCCGTGCCCGACGACGACGAGCACCGAGTCGAGCTCGTCGGCCACGCCCGCGGCGCGCAGCAGTCCGGCGATCGTCCGGGCCCGCGCGGCCGCGGAGGGCTCGCACCCGTGGCGATCGACGACGGGACCGGCGCTCCTCAGCCCCTCGAGGCCGTGCGCCCGCGCAGGGGCGCGCCGCAGCATCCGCCAGCCTGCCCGCAGGCCCGCGCCGACGGCGAGCACGCCTCCGATCTCGGCCCAGCCCAGCACCGCGAGGGGATGACGCGACGGTGCCGTCAGCAGCCGGGCCGAGGAGGGCGCGGACGCGGCTCCCCGCATCCGGAGCGAGGGCTCGAGCAGGCCCGGGGCGCGGGAGACGACGGTGCCGTCGGGGTCGGCGGTGGCGAGGTCGACGCCGAAGAAGCCGGCCACGCCATGGGTGCGGTGGCGCCGAGGGCCGGCGATCGACTCCAGGTGGCGGCGCATCGGCCCGGAGCGGGCGTCGAGGCACCAGAGGCTGTGGACGACGGGCCGTCCGTCGTCAGGGGCGGAGGGCAGCGTCACCGAGCCGAGCAGGCGCTCCTGGACGACGAGGTCCACCGCACGCTGCCACACCGGCATCAGCCGACGGGCCTCCGCGGATCCGGCCTGGTCCGGCGCGGGCGCGACGGCGGGCTGCTCGCTCAGCAGGTCGAGCACCGCCAGCAGCGCGCACAGCGACGCGAAGGCGTCCGCGCGGCCCTGGTGCTCGACGCGCCAGCGGGCGTGCGCGCACCAGCCCGGCGCCGTGGCGGTGAGACCGACCAGCCAGGTCATGAGGTCGAGCTGGTCCTCCCCCCGCTCCGCGGCCCGTCGCCGGGCGGCGCCGTGGAGCACCGCGAGCGCGGCGCGGGGGTCACCCGGGAGGCGGCGGGCGGCGGCGCCCAGCCCGGGGACGGCGAGGATCCGGTCGCCGCCCCGCGAGCGCGCGGCGGCCAGCCACAGGCTCCAGGGGTCGTCGGTGGAGTCGACCCGCGACCAGGCGAGCCCCGCCCACGCCGTCAGCCGTGCCTGCAGCGCGTCGCGGGCGGGGTCCGCCGACGGGGACGGGGACGGGCTCGGCGCCGACGCCGCGCGGGCGTAGGCCACGACGTCGTCGACGGGCAGGCCGCGCCAGGCGTCGGGCAGCACGCCCTCGGCGTCGAGGTCGGCCAGCGCCCGACGCAGGTGGGACGGCGCGATCACCCCGGCGTCCTGGAGCGCCAGCAGGCGTCGCAGACCGGTGCGGGCGTCGCGTCCGTGGAGCCGGTCGAGCAGCTCCTCGCCCGCCTGGCGGTCGAGGTGCTCGAGCCCGGCCTGCGGGGAGACGGCCACGGCGGTGCGCAGCGGCCAGGCCGGGCCGTGGGCACGTCCGACGACGTCGAGCGCGAGGCCCACCCGCACCGCGTCGGTGGCGGCGTCGGCAGCCCCAGGCAGCCGAGCCGCGGAGCCCGGGAGCGCGGCCCAGGCCGGCAGGGCCAGGCGGATCCGCAGCAGCGCCACCGGTCCGCTCGACGCGGCGGCGAGGAGCCCTGCGAGCGCGAGGCCTGCCAGCACGGGCACGACGACGATGCCGGGCACCGCCGGAGCCCCCAGCAGGTGGCTGCGCTCGACGACGACCACCGCGCCGCCGACCGTCGCTCCCAGGAGCAGCGCCCGGATCGCAGCGCCGAGCCGCCGGCTCGCGGCGTCCGCCACCGCGGCTGCCACCGCGACCCCGGTCACGAGCCCGACGAGCGAGGCGGGCAGCAGCAGCGCGGGCCGCACCGGCGCGCAGGCGGCCAGCACGACGCCGCCGACGAGGAGGCCGGTCCCGCCGCCGAGCAGCCCCGCTCCGCGGCCGACGGCGATCGGGCGTCCCTCGCCGCGGGCCCGGGTGATCGCCCCGCCGGCGACGAGGAACAGGCGGGCCTTCCACCAGGCGTGCCCGAGCACGTGCACGAACGCGGCGCCCGGCAGGCCGACCACGACCTGCGCGGTCGCCAGCGCCATCTGGGCGCTGGTCGACGCCGCGAGGCGTCCCTTGACGTCGGCGCGCGCCTGCTGGGCGAGCACGGCGAGCACGACGGTCAGCCCGGCGACCGCGGCGAGCACCAGTCGGGTCGCGGTGCCCATCGGCAGCTCGTCGGGGTGGAGCACCAGCAGGAGGACCCCGCCGTTGACGACGCCGGCGTGCAGCAGGGCCGAGACCGGCGACGGGGCCTCTGCGGTCTCCACCAGCCACTCGCCCCAGGGCACCAGCGCTCCCCGGGCGGTGACGGCGACGACCAGGCCGAGCGCGCCGAGCGGCTCGGCGAGCGGCGCGGAGAGCAGGCCGGTGCCGGCCAGCACCGCGAGCCACAGGCCGAGATCGCCCAGGCCGAGCAGGAGCGCGGCGGTGCGAGCGGCGCGGCGGGCGCCGGGGGTGGCGGCGTGGCCGATGAGCCCGACGACCGCGACCGTGCTCAGGCTCCAGCCGACGGCCGCGAGGGCCAGGCCGGGCGCGGCCGCCATGAGGGCGAGGGCGCCGATGGCCAGCGCGAGCAGTGCCGCGAAGCGCGTCTGGCGGTGCTGGCCGCGCAGGTTGACGGCGGCGAAGCGTGCGATCGTGGCGCCGAGCGCGAGGACGTGGGCCAGCAGCAGGAGCACGAGCGCGGTGCGGCCGGGCGGGTCGCCGCGCAGCAGGTCATGGGCCAGCACCGCGATCAGCGCGACGACGGCGGAGGCGGCGAGGGACGGGACGAGGAGGGCTAGGGTCCGCAGCGACTTCATGCGAACAGAAATACCGGAAGTAGGATTCCGGTGTCTACAATCGTGATTGCGAAGTGGCGCATCCCACTACACTGACGATCGTGGCCGAGACCGAGCGCACCTGGACCTTCCTGTCGAACCACGGCCACGTGCTCGTGGCGCTCAGCCGCGACCCCAGCGCCCGCCTGCGCGACATCGCCGAGGCCGTCGGCATCACCGAGCGCGCGACCCAGGCGATCGTCCGCGACCTCGAGGAGGGCGGGTACGTGACCAAGGAGCGCGTGGGTCGCCGCAACGAGTACCGCCTGCACCCCCATCGACGCCTGCGGCACCCCGCCGAGTCCGACACCCCGATCCGCGCGCTGCTCGGCATCTTCGACTGAGCAGCGCCACGACCCTGCGATGCGGGGCAGGGTCGT
The DNA here is from genome assembly GCF_055282735.1 of Nocardioides sp. B129/18. Lineage (NCBI taxonomy): Bacteria > Bacillati > Actinomycetota > Actinomycetes > Propionibacteriales > Nocardioidaceae > Nocardioides > Nocardioides sp. B129/18. Next base: position 20,131 of record NZ_JBUZJI010000025.1, read on the forward strand.
GGGACGAGCAGGACGCGATCAGCTCGCGGTCGAGCCCGACGTCGAGGGAGCAGCCGACGGGGCGCCCGACGGCGGCGTCGGCGGCGTCGGGGCGTCGCCGTCGTGGTCGCCGCGCGGCCCGCCCTTGCCGGGGCCGCCCGCGGGACCGCCCTTCGGCGGCGTCGGAGCGGTCTCGGTGCCGGTGATCGTGAAGCCCTTGTCGAGCTTGACGATCAGGTGCTTGCCGTCGTCGGCGATGTGGGCCTCGTAGGCGCCGGCGGGGTCGGTCTCGGTGCGCTCGATCGTGGCGTCGGGGTACTTCACCTTGACGGCCGCCTCGACCTTCTCCTTGGTCGTGCCGGTGAGGGCCTTCTCGCCGGCGCGCGGACCGCCCTTGCAGGCGCCCGGCCCGCCGTCGGGGCCGCCCTGCGGGGCGGCCGGGGCGGTCGAGGATCCCGAGTCCGAGCCGCTGTCGGCGGAGGCGGTGCCGGAGGCGGCGAGCACCGCTCCCCCGGCGAACCCGGCTCCGACGAGGGCGGTGGAGGCGGCGACGAGGCGCACGCGCTGGTTGATCTTCATCGATCGTCCTTCCTGAGCGCTCGGTCGAGCGCTTCCCTCTCGACGATGCGGAGCGGTCCTCGCCGCCCGGTGTCAGGACCCTGGCAGGAGGCTGTGGACCGCTGAGGGGCATCGGACAGACTGACCCCGTGAGCCTGAGCCCGACCCGCCGGATCGTCGGCCTCGACGTCGCCCGCGCGGTCGCGATCGTCGGCATGATCGGCGCGCACGTCGGCGCGATGCCCGAGGACGTCACCTGGAGCGATCCGTCGACGTGGACCGCACTCGTGCACGGGCGGGCGTCGATCCTCTTCGCCCTGCTCGCCGGCGTCTCGCTGGCCCTGCTCAGCGGCGGCAAGGACGCCCACCTGCGCCTCGAGGGCGACGGCCTGCGGCGTCTGCGGCTGCGGCTGGTGGGACGCGGGATCGCGATCCTGGCGATCGGCGCGGTGCTCGACCTGCTCGGCACTCCGATCGCGGTGATCCTCGGCCTCTACGGCGTCGTGTACGTGCTCGCCGTGCTGTTCGTGACGTGGCCGCCGCGCCGCCTGGTGGTCGTGGCCGGCGCGCTCGCGCTGGTCGGCCCGCCGCTGCTCCAGGTCGTGCGACGACTCTCCGACGACACCGCCGGCCCGACCGCCCGGCTCCTCGTCCTCGGCTCCTACCCCCTCAGCGTGTGGCTGGTGTTCGTGCTGGCCGGACTGGCGATCGGACGCACCGGCCTGAGCACGGTGCGGATGCTCGGGATCCTCCTCGGCGGCGGCGCCGCGCTGGCGGTCGTCGGCTACGGCCTGGGCGCGCTGGTCGGCAGCGGCGTCATCGATCCGCTCTCGAACACCCGCGTCACCGACGCCTGGACGGCCGTGGCCCCGCACTCCGGCGGCACCCCCGAGATCCTCGCATCCGGCGGCCTGGCGATGCTCGTGCTCGGCGTGTGCCTGCTGCTGGGCCTGGCGATCCCGCACGTGCTGACGCCGCTGGCCGCGCTCGGCTCGATGCCGCTGAGCGCCTACACGCTGCACCTCGTGGTCGTGCTGGTGGTCATCGACGGCCCCGGCGGGGAGCTCGAGCCCGACGACGGGCTGTGGGTGGCCACCGTCGTCGCCCTGGTGGTGCTCGCCTACGCCTGGCGGACGCTGGTGGGCCAGGGTCCGCTGGAGCGCTGGGTGGCCGCGGTGGCGCGCCACGTGGAGGGCGCCGACCACCCCTCTGGCGACGCGGCCCCGGCCTGATCGGCCTACGGTGCCCGAAACCCCTGGAGGTCTCGGTGCCCGTCGTCCGCTCGCTCACGTCCCTCACCGCGCTGGCCCTGCTGACGCCCGTGCTCGCGTTCTCCCCCGGCGGCCCGGCCGCGCAGGGCGCGGAGACGGCCGCCCCGGTGCCGGTGCGCTCCCACGCCTACTCCTACGCCCGCTCCAAGGAGGTCGTCGAGACCCGCGTGCTCGGCCACTCCCCGAAGGGCCGGCGGATCGTGGCCTACCGCAAGGGCAACCCCGCCGCGTCGCGCACGATCGTCGTCCTGGGCCAGATGCACGGCGACGAGACGGCCGGACCGCAGACCGCGCGGTTCATCCGCGACGAGCTGGCCGTCGACTCCGACGTCGACCTGTGGATCGTGCCCACGATGAACCCCGACGGCGCCGCGCTCGGCACGCGGAGGAACGCCCGCAGGGTCGACCTCAACCGCAACTGGCCCACCGCCGGCTGGGTCAGCGGCCCGACGAGCTCGGGCTACTACGGCGGCCCGCGGCCGGCGTCGGAGCCCGAGACCAGCGCGATGATCCGGTTCCTCGCCGACGTGCGGCCGGAGTACGTCACCTCGCTGCACCAGCCCTTCGGCGCGGTCGGGAGGAGCAGCAAGCTGCCGGCCTACGTCGACCGCCTCTCCTACTGGCTGAGGCTGCCCGCGGAGTGGATCGGCGCCCCGACGGCCGGGGGCGGCGGGGGCGGGTCGTCGTCGGACGACCCCACCCTCACCTCCTGGTACAACAAGCGCTACGACGGCGTCGCCATCACCGTCGAGCTGCCGCGCCACCCCAGCACCCGCTACCGCACCTGGACGGCGGGCACCGGCATCCTGAAGGCCAACCGCGCCAACTGGTAGTGCGGGCTCACACCTCCACCCGCGCCCCCATCAGCACCGTGCGCTCGCGCGGCAGCGCGAAGTGCTCGGCGGCGTCGGCGGTGAGGTGCGAGGTCGCGAGGAAGAGCCGGGTGCGCCAGGCCGCCATCCGCGGACCGTCGAGGTCGGCCTCGCCGGGGTGCAGATCGATGGTGGAGAGGAACCAGGTGGCGTCGGCGAGGTCGAGGCCCGGCGAGAGCCGCGCCAGGGCCGCTGGCACGTCGGGGGTCTCGGCGTAGCCGAAGCGCAGCGTCACGTGCAGGAGCCCGTCGTGCGGGTCGCCGAGGTCGTCGACGACGATCCGCTCGGTCTCCTCCACCCGCGGCACGGGCTCGACGTCGACGGCCAGCACCACGATCTGCTCGTGCCGGACGTGGTTGTGCTCGACGTTGGCGCGCAGGGCCAGCGGCGCGGTGCTGTGGCCGCGGTTGAGGAACACCGCCGTTCCCGGCACGGTCGTCAGCGCCGCCGGGTAGAGCCGCAGGTCCTCGGCGAACTGCTGCAGCGAGCCCTCCATGCGCCGGCGCCGCGCGGTCACCAGCGCGCGGCCGCGCTGCCAGGTGAGCATGACGACGAACGCCGCCAGGGCGATCGCCAGCGGCAGCCAGGCGCCGTGGACGAGCTTGGTGAGGTTGGCGGCCAGGAACAGCAGGTCGACGCCGAGCAGCACGCCGAAGCCCAGCACCAGCACGACCTTCGGCACCCGCCAGGTGCGCCAGGCGACGAAGAGCAGCAGCAGCGTCGTCACCAGGATCGTGCCGTTGACGGCCATGCCGAAGGCGTAGGCCAGGGCCAGCGAGCTCTGGAAGATCACCACCAGCGCGAGCACCGCCACCATCAGCAGGCCGTTGATCCACGGCACGTAGACCTGGCCGGCCGTCGAGCGGGAGGTGTGGACGACGCGCAGCCGCGGCAGGTAGCCCAGCTGCGCGGCCTGCGCGGCCACCGAGAAGGCGCCGGTGATGACGGCCTGCGAGGCGATCACGGTCGCGGCGGTCGCGAGCACGACCACCGCCAGCCGCACGGCCTCGGGCGCCAGCAGGAAGAACGGCGCCGACGCCGCAGACGGGTCGTCGAGGATGAGCGCGCCCTGGCCGAGGTAGCTCAGCGCGCACGCGGGGAAGACCAGGCCGAGCCAGCCCAGCGCGATGGGGCGGCGGCCGAAGTGGCCCATGTCGGCGTAGAGCGCCTCGGCGCCCGTGACGGCCAGCACGATGGCGGCCAGGGCGAAGAACGCGAGCTCGACGTGACCGACCAGGAAGCCGATGGCGTAGGTGGGCGAGAGCGCGAGGAGCACCTCCGGCGCCCGCTGGATGCCCCCCACGCCCAGCACGCCGATCGCGACGAACCAGGTGATCATGATCGGCCCGAACAGCCGTCCGACGGCCGCGGTGCCGAAGCGCTGGGCCAGGAAGAGGCCGAGCAGGATGCCCGCGGTCAGCGGCACCACCGCGCCCTCGAGGCCCGGCCGCACCACCGTGACGCCCTCGACCGCGGAGAGCACCGAGATGGCCGGGGTGATCATCGAGTCGCCCAGGAACAGCGCGGCGCCGAACACGCCGGCGGCGGTGAGCAGCGCGACCAGCCGGGACCGGCCGTCGCGTGCCCACCGCCGCAGCAGGGTGATCAGCGCCAGGATGCCGCCCTCGCCGCGGTTGTCGACCCGCATCGCGAGCAGCACGTAGGTGACGGTGACGATGAGCACCACCGACCAGATCACCAGCGAGACGACGCCGAGCACGTTCTCCCGCACCACCGGCACCGGGTGCGGGTCGTCGGGGCTGAAGACCGTCTGCAGGGTGTAGACGGGGCTGGTGCCGATGTCGCCGAAGACGACGCCGAGGGCGCCGATGACGACGCCGCGGCGCAGGCGGTCGTGGGGGTGATGCTCGGGATCAGCGGTGCTCACCTCGCGAACCTAGGAGCGCTGCGGCGTCCTCACGGTCGTCGTTGACGGGATCCTGACGCGTGGGCCCGCTCACGCCCGAGGCCGCGGCGTCGACGTAGACCGTCGCCCCCATCGCCAGGAACTCCTCGGACTTCTGCGCGAACTGCTCGCGGACGTCGTGGCTGATCCGCATCGAGCAGAACTTCGGGCCGCACATCGAGCAGAAGTGCGCGGTCTTGGCCGACTCCGCCGGGAGGGTCTGGTCGTGGAAGGCCTCGGCGGTCACCGGGTCCAGCGAGAGCGCGAACTGGTCGCGCCAGCGGAACTCGAACCGCGCGCGGGAGAGGGCGTCGTCCCACTCCCGGGCCCGCGGGTGGCCCTTGGCGACGTCGGCGGCGTGCGCGGCGAGCTTGTAGGTGATGACGCCGGTCTTGACGTCGTCGCGGTCGGGCAGGCCCAGGTGCTCCTTGGGCGTGACGTAGCAGAGCATCGCCGTGCCGTGCCAGGCGATCGCCGCGGCGCCGATGGCGCTGGTGATGTGGTCGTAGCCGGGCGCGACGTCGGTGGCCAGCGGGCCGAGGGTGTAGAAGGGCGCGCCGTGGCACCAGTCCTGCTGCAGGACGACGTTCTCCTCGACGAGGTTCAGCGGCACGTGGCCCGGGCCCTCCACCATCACCTGGACGTCGTGCTCCCACGCCCGCTGGGTCAGCTCGCCGAGGGTGCGCAGCTCGCAGAGCTGGGCCTCGTCGTTGGCGTCCGCGACGCTGCCCGGGCGCAGGCCGTCGCCGAGGGAGAACGCGACGTCGTAGCGGGCGAGGATCTCGCACAGCTCGTCGAAGTGGGTGTAGAGGAACGACTCCTCGTGGTGGGCCAGCATCCAGCCGGCCATGATCGAGCCGCCGCGCGAGACGATGCCGGTGACCCGCTGCGCGGTGAGCGGCACGTAGCGCAGCAGCACGCCGGCGTGGACGGTCATGTAGTCGACGCCCTGCTCGCACTGCTCGATCACGGTGTCGCGGTAGACCTCCCAGGTGAGCGCCTCGGCGCGACCGTCGACCTTCTCCAGCGCCTGGTAGAGCGGCACGGTGCCGATCGGGACGGGGCTGTTGCGCAGGATCCACTCGCGCGTGGTGTGGATGTCCTCGCCGGTGGAGAGGTCCATGACGGTGTCGGCGCCCCACGTGACGGCGTGGGTGAGCTTGTCGACCTCCTCCTCGATCGAGGAGGAGACCGCGGAGTTGCCGATGTTGGCGTTGATCTTCACCAGGAACCGGCGGCCGATGATCATCGGCTCGGACTCGGGGTGGTTGACGTTGCTCGGGATGATCGCGCGTCCCGCGGCCACCTCGCTGCGCACCAGCTCGACGTCGCAGCCCTCGCGGGCGGCGACGAACTCCATCTCGGGGGTCACCAGGCCGCGGCGTGCGTAGGCCATCTGCGTGACGGCCCGGCCGTCGCGGCTGCGCAGGGGACGCCGCCGCTCGCCACGCCACTCCCGGCTCGAGGCGCCGCGGCGCACCGCGGAGCGGCCGTCGTCGGCGAGGGTGGCGGCGCGGCCGTCGTAGGCCTCGACGTCGTCGCGCTCGGCGATCCAGGCGGCGCGGCGGGCCGGCAGGCCGACGGCGGGATCGGAGCCGGGGCCCTCGGTGCAGTAGCGGTCGAAGGTCTCGCCGTTGGTGAGGGCCACGCGGGTGACGGGCACGCCGAGCGGCCCGACCTCGAGGCGGGTGTGGGAGTCGTGGACGGTCATGCGGAGAGTCCTTCCAGGAGTCGGGTGATGACCTCGGCGGGGTCGGGCGAGCGCATCACCGCGCCCATGACCGCCACGCCGTCGGCGCCCGCTCCGAGTGCGGACGCCAGGTTCTGGGGGGTGAGGCCGCCGAGCGCGAGCACCGGCAGGGGGTGACCGGCGAAGGCGGACGGGGGCAGCGCGGGGCCGTACCCCGGCTTGGAGTCCGTGGCCGCGAACGGCGAGAGCGTGACGTACTCCGCGCCCTGCGCGGCGGCCCGAGCGACCTCGGTCCGGTCGTGGCAGGAGCGGCCGTGCGGCAGCCCGCCGGCCTCCTCGACCGTCTGGTGCGCGGCCAGGTGCACGCCGAGCGCGCCGGACAGCGGGGTGCGCGCGCCGCGCACCCGCAGGCCCAGCGCGAGCGCCTGGGCCACGATCTCAGCCCGCTCGTCCTCGGGGCGGTGCAGCTCGCGCACGACCACGTCGCGCAGCCCGGCCTCGGCGCAGGCCGCGAGGGTGTCGACCAGATCGCGGCCGGGCGGCAGCTGGGCGGCGTCGGTGAGCAGCAGCAGGCGCGGCACGCCGCTCATGTGATCCGCCCGGCCGTCGGCGAGGACGCCCGGGCGACCGCGCGGCGCGGGATCCGACCGGCGCCGCGGGCCAGCGCGCCGGCCTCGACGCCGAGCCGCAGCGCGTGCGCCATCGCGACGGGATCCTCGGCGCGGGTGACGGCCGTGGCGGCGAGCACCGCGTCGCAGCCGAGCTCGATCGCGAGAGCGGCGTCGCTGGCGGTGCCGATGCCGGCGTCGAGCACCACCGGCACGTCGACGGCGGCCACCACGGCCTCGATCGCATGCGGGTTGAGCACGCCCAGGCCCGAGCCGATCGGCGAGCCCAGCGGCATCACCGCAGCGCAGCCGAGGTCGGCCAGGCGCCGGGCGAGCACGGGGTCGTCGGTGCTGTAGGGCAGCACGGTGAACCCGCGGCGCACCAGCAGCTCGGCGGCCTCGAGCAGCCCCACGGCGTCGGGCATCAGCGAGGTCTCGTCGCCGATCACCTCGAGCTTGATCCACTCCGTGCCGAGCGCCTCGCGCGCCAGCTCGGCGGTGAGCACGGCCTCGCGCGGCGTGCGACAGCCCGCGGTGTTCGGCAGCAGCGGGACGCCGCGGGCGCGCAGCGTCTCCACCAGTCCCCCGTCGACGCCGGCCTCGGCGCGGCGCATCGAGACCGTCACCAGTCCGGGGCGCGCCGCCTCGAGCACCGGCTCGAGGAGGTCGAGGCGGGGCAGGCCGCCGGTGCCCAGCAGCAGCCGGGAGCCCAGCGTGCGTCCGGCGATGACGAGCGGCTCGATCGCGCCCACCTCAGCCGCCCTGCACCGCGGTGACGATCTCCACCACGGCGCCGTCGGCCACCGGCGTGGCCTCCCACGCCGCGCGTGGCACCACCTCGCCGTCGAGCGCGACGGCGACGCCCGTGGCGTCGGGCAGGCGCCGGGCGACGAGCTCGGCGAGGGTGGCGGCCGGCTCCTCCGGCGCGCCGTTGACGGTGATGGTGCTCATGCGGGACCTCCGAGGGGTGCGGGCTCGGGCACGGACGGCAGGAAGCGGCGGGGATCGAGGGCCGGGTCGGGCGCGGCGCCCTCGAGGGCGTCGGCGACGAGCGCGGCCGTGAGCGGCGCCAGCAGCACCCCGTGGCGGTGGTGGCCGACGGCCAGCAGGGTGCGCGGCTCGCGCGGGTGCGCGCCGACCAGCGGCAGGTTGTCGGGCGTGCCGGGACGGTCGCGGGCCAGCACCTCGACGACTTCGGCGCGGTCGAGCCCGGGCAGCACCTCGCGCGCCGCGCCGAGCAGCCGGACGACGCCCTCGACGGTGGCGCGCGGCGGGCCACCCGCCTCGAGGCTGGTGGCGCCGACGACGACCTCGGCGCGTCCGTCGGCGTCGGGCAGGCGGGGCACGACGTAGACCTGCTCGCCGTGCACCCACGCGCGCACCACGACGCTCGGCGGATCGTCGGTGCTCAGCCGGATGATCTCGCCGCGCACCGGCCGCACCGGCACGCCGGGCAGGGCGGCGGACGCGGAGCCGGTGGCCACCACGGTGAGGTCGACGTCGCGGTCGTCGGCGGCGCGCACCTCGACGCGCTCCAGCAGGGCGCCGACGACGGCCCGCGGGTCGACGCTGTGGTCGCCGGGCAGCAGCGCTCCCCCGGCGACGGCGCCCAGGCCCGGCTCGCGCAGCCGCAGCTCGCGCGAGCTCATCTCCCGGGCGGTGCCGCCGAGCAGCGCGGTCTGCCGATCGACCTCCTGCACGTCGCCGGCGTCGACGCCCACGAGCAGCGTGCCGGTGCGCGGCAGGGGGACGTCGAGGCGCTCGGCGAGCCCGGGCCACAGCGCCGCGGAGGCGCGCCCCAGCCGCAGCAGGGCGTCCTCGCCGTGCCAGGTCTCGGCGTCGGGGCAGAGCATCCCCGCCGCGGCGCGGGAGGCGCCTGCGCCCGGGGCCGCGTCGACGACGTGGACGGCATGGCCGCGACGGGCCAGCTCCTCGGCGATGGTGAGCCCGACGACGCCGCCGCCGAGCACGCGCACGTGCATCCGGGTGTTCCTTCCTTCGCCGGCATGATCCGGATCAGGTGTGACGGTCGGAGCGGTGTCAGCTCCCTCTCAGCCCGCTTCCGCGGACTCCCGTGGGTCGCTCTCGACGCTAGCACGCCCTCCGGAGGGTCCGGCGCCGGAGGTTTGGCGCCGCGTCCACCGCGGCAGGAGGACTGGGACGGCAGCGGCGCCCGATCGGGCGGGGGTCGCGCCGCGCCACCTCTCGGAGCACGTCATGCCCCTGCGTCCTCTCCTGCACCGTTCCTTGGCCATCCTCGCCGCGCTGCTGACCACCGGCGGCCTCGTCCTGATCCAGCCGGCCGCGCACGCCGAGACCCTGCGCGAGCGCGCGGACCGGATCCTCTTCTCGACCTCGCTGGCCTCCTTCACCACGCAGTCGAAGGCCAACGCCGTGCCCGACGTCGACGCCGGCGACCCGCTCGTGTGGGCCAACGACGGCTGCTCCAACGACGTCTTCGACGGGTTCGACGACTACAACACCGTCTTCCGCTGGGCGTGCGTGCGTCACGACTTCGGCTACCGCAACCTCGGCAACGGGCCGGCGCTGAGCTCCACCGAGGCCGGCAAGGCCGCCGTCGACAGCCAGTTCCTCGAGGACATGCGGGCCATCTGCGCCGGGCGTCCCAGCGACGGCAACTGCGGGCTGTGGGCGCGCACCTACTACACCGCCGTCCACGCCACCGGCGCCGCCTGGACGGCCTTCTACAAGGGCCAGTGCCAGAGCGGGCGGCTGTGCCTCTTCGAGGACGACGCGTATGGCGACAGGCGCCTGCGCATCACCTCGGCCACCACCTCCATCGCGAACCTCGAGCAGTCCGCGAGCCTGCCCGAGCCGCTGAAGGACTTCGGCGACGAGGCCGACTCGGTGCGCAACACCACGTCCTACGCCTATCGGCTCTACGCCGACAGCGGCTACGCCGGACGCAGCGTCTGCGTGGCCGCGGGCACCTCGATCAGCAGCCTCGACGATCGCGGCATCGGCGACGCCGTGAGCAGCGTGAGGCGGGTCAGCACCTGCTGACCCGCCTCACGGGAGCGTCCGGAGGTGCTCAGAGGATGTGCAGCATCTCCTGGTAGGTCGGCAGCGCCCACAGGTCGTCGGCGACGACGCCCTCGAGCGCGTCGGCGGCGGCCCGCACCGCGGCCATGGCCGGGAGCACCTCGTCGCGGGCGAAGGTCGCGGCCACGAGCGGGTCCTCGTCGTGCTCGTGCGCCAGCGCGGCGCCGAGGGCGGAGAGACCCGCCCGCAGCTCGGTGATCGTGGCGGTGAGCGCGGTGAGGTCGGCCAGGTCGGGCTCGAGGCCGGCGGCCTTGAGCGCGGCGACGTTGGCGGCCAGCTCGGTCTGGTAGCGCACCGCGGCGGGGAGGATCGTCGTGGTGCCCATCTCGAGGGTGGTGGCGGCCTCGACGCCGACGGTGAGCAGGTACTGCTCGCAGCCGACCTCGTAGCGGCTGTGCATCTCGCGCTCGTTGAACACCCGGTAGGTGCTGAAGAGCTCGAGCGCCTCGGGCGAGATGAGCTCGGGCAGGGCGTCGACGGTGGTGCGCAGGTTCTTCAGGCCGCGCTGCGCGGCCTCGACCTGCCACTCCTCGGAGTAGCCGTTGCCGTTGAAGATGACCGCGCCGTGGTCGCTGATGATCTGCGTGAGCAGCGACTGCACGGCCTCGTCGAAGTCGGTGCCGGCGGCGACGGCCGTCTCCAGCTGCGTGGCGCAGAAGTCCAGCGCCTCGGCCATGATCGTGTTGATCACGACCATGGGCGCGGCGACGGTCTGCAGCGAGCCGGGGGCCCGGAACTCGAACCGGTTGCCGGTGAAGGCGAACGGCGAGGTGCGGTTGCGGTCGCCGGGGTCCTTGGAGAGGTCCGGCAGGGTGTCGACGCCGATGATCAGCGTCCCCTTCTCCTTCGAGCGCGTGGCTCCGCCCTTGGCGATCTGGTCGAAGACGTCGGCGAGCTGGTCACCGAGGAAGATCGAGATGATCGCCGGCGGGGCCTCGTTGGCGCCGAGGCGGTGGTCGTTGGACGCCGAGGCCACCGAGACGCGCAGCAGCCCGCCGAACTTGTGCACCGCGCGGATGACGGCCGCGCACACCACGAGGAACTGGGCGTTCTCGTGCGGGGTGTCGCCGGGCAGGAGGAGGTTGCCCTGCTCGGCGTTGCCGATGGAGAAGTTCACGTGCTTGCCCGAGCCGTTGACGCCGGCGAAGGGCTTCTCGTGGAAGAGGCACTCCATGCCGTGCTTGTTGGCGATCTGGCGGAACGTGGTCATCAGCAGCTGCTGGTGGTCCGAGGCGAGGTTGGAGCGCTCGAACATCGGCGCCACCTCGAACTGGCCGGGGGCGACCTCGTTGTGGCGGGTCTTGGCGGGGATGCCGAGCTTGAAGAGGGCCTGCTCGGTGTCCATCATGAACGCCAGCACGCGCTCGGGGATCGCGCCGAAGTAGTGGTCGTCGAACTCCTGGCCCTTGGGCGGCTTGGCGCCGAAGAGGGTGCGCCCGGCGCTCAGCAGGTCGGGCCGCGCGGCGAAGAAGTTGCTGTCGACCAGGAAGTACTCCTGCTCGGGGCCGCAGTAGGAGACGACGTTCTGGGGCTCCTCGTGGCCGAACAGCGACAGGATTCGCTTGGCGTGCACCGACATCGCCTGCTGGCTGCGCAGCAGCGGCGTCTTGTGGTCCAGCGCCTCGCCGGTCATCGAGATGAAGACCGTCGGGATGCACAGCGTGTTCCCGTTCGGGTTCTCCAGGATGTAGGCCGGGCTCTGGATGTCCCAGCCGGTGTAGCCGCGCGCCTCGAAGGTGGCGCGCAGGCCGCCGTTGGGGAAGGACGACGCGTCGGGCTCGCCCTGGATGAGCGTCTTGCCGGCGAACTCCGAGATCGCCGTGCCGTCGCCCACCGGCTCCAGGAAGCTGTCGTGCTTCTCGGCCGTGAGGCCGGTCAGCGGGTAGAAGACGTGCGCGTAGTGCGTCGCGCCCTTCTCCATCGCCCAGTCCTTCATCGCCGAGGCCACGGCGTCGGCGACGTCGGGGTCCAGCGGCGCGCCCTGGTCGATCGTGGAGAGCACGGACTTGTAGACGCCCTTGGGCAGGCGCTTGCGCATCGCCTGCAGGCTGAAGACGTTCTCGCCGAAGATCGCGCCCGGCTCGGCGGCCGGGTCGAAGTCGAAGGGCGGCGGCGTCGTGGCCCGGACGGCGGCGATGGCCTGCAGGCGGACGGGGTTGGCGGTCATGGGCGCTCCCTGGGAGGTGACGGTGGGAGCGGTCTCGGCACCGTCCCTGGGCGGAACCTAGGGAGGTCGTGTCTCGAACATGTTTCGGGCCGGTGACAGGCCAGCCCTCGGACGTGTGAGCCCGGTCTCAGCGACCCGAGCGACGCCGGCCGGCGCCGCCGGCGGAGAACGCCGCGGCGCCGCCGGTGCGCGTGGTGCCCGGACGACCCTGGCCGGACTTCGGGGCCGACGACCGCGGAGCGGAGGACTTGGGAGCGGAGGACTTGGCGCCCGACGCCTTCGGGGCCGAGCCCTGACGCGACTGGCCGCCCTGGCCGCCGCCCTGGCCGCCCTGGCCGGCGGGGCCACGGCCCCGGCCGCCGCGGCGACGGCGACCGCCCTGGCCGGTGCGGGCCTCGCCCGACGGCGCGGCCTGGACGACGACGGCAGGCGCCTCGACGTGCACCTTGACCCGCTCGCCGGGGGCGAGCTGGGTGAGCACCGGGTGGCTGGCGCCCTCGATGCGGGTGGTGGTCGGCTTGATGCCGGCCGCGCGGGTGAGCTGCCGGACGTCGCCGACCTGGTCGGAGGTCATCAGCGTGACGACGGTGCCCTCGGCGCCGGCGCGGGCGGTGCGGCCCGAGCGGTGCAGGTAGGCCTTGTGCTCGGCCGGCGGGTCGGCGTGGACGACGAGGGAGACGTCGTCGACGTGGATGCCGCGGGCGGCGATGTCGGTGGCCACGAGCACCGAGACGTCGCCGGCGTGGAAGGCGTCGAGGTTGCGGTTGCGGGCGTTCTGGCTGAGGTTGCCGTGCAGCTCGACGGCCGGCACGCCGTTGCGGCCGAGCTGGCGGGCCAGCGCCTTGGCGCCGTGCTTGGTGCGGGTGAACACCACCGTGCGGCCGGGCGCGCTGGTGAGGTCGACGAGCACCGGCAGGCGCTGCTCGCGCTCGACGTGGAGCACGTGGTGGGCCATATTCGCCACCGGCGACTGCGCGGAGTCGGCCTCGTGGGTGACGGGCTGGGTGAGGAACCGCTTGACGAGGGAGTCGATCTGGCCGTCGAGCGTGGCCGAGAACAGCAGGCGCTGGGAGTCGGCCGGGGTGGCCGAGAGGATGCGGCGCACGCCGGGCAGGAAGCCCATGTCGGCCATGTGGTCGGCCTCGTCGAGCACGGTGATCTCGATCTTGTCGAGGCGGCAGTGGCCCTGGCCGATGAGGTCCTCGAGCCGGCCCGGGCAGGCGATGACGACGTCGACGCCGCGACGCAGCGCGGTGACCTGCGGGTTCTGGCCGACGCCGCCGAAGACGGTGCGCGAGGTGAGGCCGGTGGCCTTGGCCAGCGGCTCGAGGGCGGCCTCGATCTGGTTGGCGAGCTCGCGGGTGGGGGCCAGCACCAGCGCGCGCGGAGCACCGGGCGTGGGCTTGCGGCCACCGGCGAGGCGGGCCACCAGCGGCAGCAGGAAGGCGTAGGTCTTGCCCGAGCCGGTGCGGCCGCGGCCGAGGACGTCTCGTCCGGCGAGGGCGTCGGGCAGCGTGGCGCTCTGGATGGGCGTGGGGCTGGTGATGTCCATCCCGGCGAGGGTGTCGGACAGGACGGTGGGCAGGCCGAGGTCGGCGAAGGCGTTCACAGCAGGTGCTCTCAGTTCGTGATGCCCCGCCGACGGACCGACCCGCCCGGTGGCGGAGGACCAGCGCACGGAGCCGTCAGATGGAGCATGAGCTGCGACGTGCGGACAACCCGCGGCGGAGACACGACAGGCTGTGCCTCCAACGTAGCCGACGCCGGCCCTCGACCACGCATCCGCGCGGCAGGGGACGGTGTCGTGCCGGTCACTCCACCGGCAGGCCGAGCCCCCGGGCGATCAGCATGCGCTGCACCTCGGAGGTTCCCTCGCCGATCTCGAGCACCTTGGCGTCGCGGTAGAACCGCGCCACCGGGTACTCCTCCATGAAGCCGTAGCCGCCGAAGACCTGGGTGGCGATGCGGGTGGCGGTGACGGCCGACTCGGTGGAGTAGAGCTTGGCCACCGACGCGGCCTGCTTGACCGCGCCGGACGGAGCGCCAGCGTCCTTGAGGGCGGCGGCGCGGTAGGTGAGCAGCCGCGAGGCGTCGAGCATCGTCTGCAGGTCGGCGATCTGGAAGGCGACGCCCTGCTTGCGGCCGATGGGCGCGCCGAAGCTCTGCCGCTCCCCCGCGTAGGCCAGCGCCATGTCGAGGCAGGCCTGGATGGAGCCGGTGGCCAGCGCCGAGATGGCGATCCGGCCGTCGTCGAGGGTGGCGAGGAACTGGGCGTAGCCGCGGCCGCGCTGGCCGAGCAGATGGTCGGCGGGCACCCGGGCGTCGACGAAGGTCAGCGGGTGGGTGTCGGAGGCGTGCCAGCCGAGCTTGTCGTAGGCCGGCTCGGCGGTGAAGCCGGGGGTGTCGGCCGGGAGCATGATCGCGGAGATCTCCGGACGGCCGTCCTCGCGCACGCCGGTGCGGGCGGTGACGGTGACCAGGGAGGTGATCGAGGAGCCGGAGTTGGTGATGAACTGCTTCGCGCCGTTGACGATCCACTCGGTGCCGTCGCTGCTCAGCTCGGCGCGGGTGCGGGTGGAGCCGGCGTCGGAGCCGGCCTCGGGCTCGGTGAGGCCGAAGCCGGCCAGCGCGCGGCCGGCGACGAGGTCGGGCAGCCACCGCTCCTGCTGCTCGCGGGTGCCGTACTCGACGAGCGGGTTGATGCCCAGGCCGACGCCGGCCTGGAGGGTGATGCCCATCGACTGGTCGACGCGGCCGAGCTCCTCGATGGCCACGCAGAGGCTGGTGAAGTCGCCGCCGGCGCCGCCGAACTCCTCCGGCGCGGTGAGCCCGAAGAGCCCGAGCGCGCCCATCTTGGCGACGACGTCGACCGGGAAGTGGTGCTCGCGGTCCCACCGGGCGGCGTGCGGGGCGATCTCGGCCTCGGCGAAGGACCGCACGGTGCGGCGGAACTCCTCGTGCTCGCGGCTCAGCTCGAATGCGGTGTCGTGACCAGCCATGTGACCCAGACTACTCGGCGGGGTTAACGATCGCTAACCGAGGTGATGGGTGAGACTGGACCGGTGACCACGGCCCTCGACCTCGCCCTGCGTCACCCGCGCACGCACGGCGTCGAGGTCACGGTGGCGCAGCTGCGCGCCTACCTCGCCCGGCCGAAGTCCCACGTCGCGCTCGTCGTCGACGCCGACGGCCGCCTGGTCTCCGCGGTGCTGCCCGAGGACCTCCCGGCCGCGGACGACGCCGACACGCTCCCCGGCACCCTCGAGGGCCGGGTGGTGGCGCCGACGACGCCCGCCGCCGAGGTCGAGGCGCTGCTCGCAGCCCGGGGGCTGCGTCGGCTGGCCGTCGTCGACGCCGACGGCCGGCTGCTGGGGCTGGTCTGCCGCAAGCGCCGCTCGGCCGGCTTCTGCGACGACGAGGGAGTCGCCGCGCTGCGGGCCGAGCGGCACGTCTAGGGGCTGCGGATCAGATCTCGGTGCGGCTCTCGCGGACGCTCTGGCTGCCGTCGGGGTGGGTGGTGGTCGTGGTGCTGCGCGCGCCGCGACGGCTGTTGAGGGTGAGCGCGGTGAGGACGAGCAGCAGCACGCCGACGCCCGCCGCGATCAGGCCGATCATGTGCAGGTCGACCCCGCTGACGGTGTCGTCGACGGCGTAGGCCAGGACGAGTCCGACGACGAGGAGGAGGCCTCCGGCTCCGTAGCCCATGGTGTGCTCCTTGCTCCCGGACGAGCCGGGCGTTGGGGGGTGGTGCGGCCCGTCTGCCCGAGGACGACCGTCTCGACACCCTGCGCCCGTCCCGCCCGTGGGACCTCCCCCCACCTGGGTGAGGGACCTGGCACCGTGCTGCCCATGCCCCTGCGCGTGCACCACCTCGACTGCGGCCCCATGCGTCCCCTCGGTGGCGCCCGGCTCGGCCTGCCCTCCCCCATGCCCGCCCACTGCCTGCTGGTCGAGCGCGACGCCGGCCTGCTGCTCGTCGACACCGGCTACGGCTCCGGCGACGTCGTCGACCCGGGCCGCCTGGGTCGGCCGTTCCTGGCGATCACGCGTCCCGATCTCGCGCTGGAGCACACCGCGGACGCGCAGATCCGGGCGCTCGGGCTCGACCCGGCCGACGTCACCGACGTCGCGGTGACCCACCTCGACCTCGACCACGCCGGCGGACTCGGCGACCTGCCGCAGGCCCGCGTGCACGTGCACGCCGCCGAGCTGGCCGCGGCCCGGGCGCCGCGCCTGTCCGAGCGCAGCCGCTACGTCGCGGCACAGTGGGCCCACGGACCGCGATGGGAGACCCACGACGGCGGTGACGCGTGGCGCGGGTTCGAGGGCGTCACGGCGCTCGACGACGACGTCGTGCTCGTGCCGCTCGCCGGCCACACCCGCGGCCACACCGCCGTGGCGGTGCGCCGCGCCGACGGCCACTGGCTGCTGCACGCCGGCGACGCCTACTTCCACCGCAGCGAGGTGCGCGACGGGCCGCGGATGCCGCTGGCCCTGCGGCTCTTCGAGCGCTCGGTGGCGGCGGTGAACCCGGTGCGGCTGGCCAACCAGGAGCGGCTGCGCGCGCTGGTGGCCGAGCATCCCGCGGACCTGACGGTCTTCTGCGCCCACGATCCGGTGGAGCTGGCCGCGCTGGTCAGTCCTCGGCCTTGACGGCGAACCGCGGCGCTCCGCCGACGCACACGGCCTCGACGCGGACCTCGGACCCCTCCTGCTCCTCACGCCCCTCGAACTCCACCCGCAGGCGCTGCGGGCCGCGATCGGTGACGTCGACCCGGTAGCCGTCGGCCGAGGGCACGGCCCGGACCAGCGAGATCGTGGTGTCCCGGCAGGAGGCCACCACCACGCCGGCCGCACCCGACCAGGTGCGCTGCACCGCGGCGGGCGCCGGGGGTCTCGGCGAGGACGTCGTGGCCGGGGCGGACGTCGCCGGCCGGCTCGACGGGGAGGCGCTGGGCCGGGTGGAGGGCCGCTGGCTCGGACGGGCCGAGGGACGGGCCGAGGGACGGCTGCTGCCCGCCGTCGTCGAGGGCGCCGACGCCGGCGACGACGGCGACGACGGCGCGGACGCCAGGGGGGCGGAGGCGGGCGCGGCGTCGCGTCCGACGCGGGAGACCACGCCCCACACCACGCTGGATCCGACGACGACCACGACGACCCAGGCGAGCACGCCCAGGCCGATCATCGCTCGTCCTCGCGTGGGGGCCACGGCGCACACGCTAGCCTGCCGGGCATGCCGAGCATCCTGGTCGTCGAGGACGACGAGGCGATCCGCCGGGCGGTGCGCCGCGGCCTCGAGGAGCGGGGCCTGGCCGTGCAGACCGCCCCCACCGGCCTCGGCGGTCTGGAGATCCTGCTGCGCGAGCGGCCCGACGTCGTCCTGCTCGACCTCGGCCTGCCCGACGTCGACGGCCTCACCCTGCTGACGATGATCCGCGCGGCCTCCGACGTCCCCGTCATCATCCTCACCGCCCAGGACGACGACCCGACGATGGTGCGCGCCCTCGACGGCGGCGCCGACGACTACGTCGTCAAGCCGTTCGGCACCGAGCAGATCGCCGCGCGGATCCGCGCCGTGCTGCGCCGCGCCGGCGCCACCGCCGCCGGCGGCCCGAGCGCGCTGCGCGTCGGCGAGCTCGTCATCGACGAGCGCACCCGCGTGGCCACCCTCGCCGGCCGACCCCTCGAGCTGGCCCGCAAGGAGTTCGACCTGCTGCTCCTGCTGGCCTCCCGCGCCGGCGAGGTCGTCACGAAGCGGGAGGCGCTGGCCGAGGTCTGGCAGCAGGCCTACGGCGGCGCCGAGCGCACCGTCGACGTCCACCTGTCGTGGCTGCGCCGCAAGCTCGGCGAGTCGGCCGCCGAGCCGCGCTACCTGCACAGCGTGCGGGGCGTCGGCATCCGGCTGGTCGACCCCGAGGCGCCCTGATGCGCAGCCGGATCGCCTGGCTGG
>NZ_JBUZJI010000025.1:38204-57249 GCF_055282735.1 Nocardioides sp. B129/18
CCCCCCAGCACCATGGTGGTCTCCTTCGTCGTCCCGCTGTGCCTGCTGGTGCGCACCCTCGCCGAGGACCGCGCCATGAGCGCCGCCGACCAGCAGGCCCGCAACGCCGCGATCCTCGTGGCCGGCGTCGACTCCGACCGGGCCGTGCGCGACCTCCTCGACGGCCTCGACGCCGGCACCGGCACCCGCACGTCGGTGCTCACCGTGCGCGGCACCCAGCTCGGCGCCGGACCGGCGATGAAGGGCGACCCCGAGGTCGCGCGGGCGAAGGCCGGCGAGGCGTTCCGCGTCGTCGACGACCGGGGCGGACGCGTGCTGCTGCCGGTGGTCGTCGGCGCGCGCACCGCCGTGGTGCGCACCACCGTCACCGAGGCCCGGCTGCGCGACGGCGTCACGCCTGCCTGGATCGGCATCATCGGCCTCGGCCTCGGCCTGCTCGCCGCGGCCGTCGTGGTCGCGCGTCAGCTCGGCGGCCGCGTCGCGGAGCCGCTGCTCGAGGTGGCCGCGGTGGCGCACCGGCTGCGGGGCGGCGAGCTCGAGGCACGCGCCGACGTGCGCGGCAGCGCCGAGACCCGCGAGCTCGCGCAGGCCCTCAACGGCCTCGCCGAGCGCACCACCGAGCTGCTGGCCAGCGAGCGGGCGGCCGTCGGCGACCTCTCCCACCGCCTGCGCACGCCCGTCACCGCGCTGCGGCTCGACGCCGAGGCCGTGGCCGAGCCGGCCCTGGCCGAGCGCCTGCAGGAGCACATCGCGGTGCTCCAGCGCACCATCGACGCCATCGTCGGCGAGGCCCGGCGTCCCGTGCGCGGCGACCTCGCGGCCCGTTGCGACGCCCGCGCCGTCGTGGCCGAGCGCACCCGCTTCTGGTCCGCGCTGGCCGAGGACCAGGACCGCCGCCTCGAGGTCGAGCTGCCCGATCACGCGGTGGAGGTGCCGCTGGCCGGCGACGACCTCGCGGACCTGCTCGACGTGCTGGTCGACAACGTCTTCGCTCACACGCCCGAGGGCGTCGGGCTGCAGGTGCGACTCACCATCGGGGCCGACGCTGCGGCGCTGGTCGTCGACGACGACGGGCCGGGGCTCACGGCCCGCAGCGGTCCGCGGCGTCCGGGCACCACCGGCCTGGGCCTGGAGATCGTCGAGCGCACCGCCAGTGGCATCGGCGGTGCGCTCGAGCGGGGCGTCTCCCCCGGCGGCGGCGCGCGGGTGCGCGTCCGACTCCCGCTGGCGGGCGATCGCTAGACGTCAGTCGTCGTCGCCCTCGTCATCGCCGCCGTGGTCGTCGCCGGCGTCGTCGGAGCCGTGATCGTCGCCGGCGTCGTGGGAGGCGCCGTCGTCCGAGGCGTCGTCGGAGTCGTCGGAGTCGTCGTGGTGGCGCGGCGGAGCGGTGGTCGGCGCCGGGGTGCTCGGGGTCGGGTCGTCGGACGAGACGCCCGCGTGCTCGGCGGCGTGGTCGGCGGCGTGGTCGGCGCCGTGGTCGTCCGTGGCGTCCTCGGCCGAGTCGTGACCCGAGACGTGGCCCGGGGCGTCGTCGGAGCCGGAGTGGCGGGCCGAGCGGTCCTCGCGGATGCGGGTGCCGTGCACGGGCGCGGGGCTGACGTCGGCGGCGGGGCTGGCGTCGTCGGTGGGAGCGGTGGTGGGGTCGGTGGTGGCGTCGTCGGTGGTCACCTGCGAGGAGACGGGCTGCTGGACGACGGTGCCGTCGAAGGCCCGGTACGCGCCGACGGCGCCGACGGTGCCGAGCACGGTGGCTGCGGTCATGGTGGTGAGGAGAGTGCGCATGAGGAGAGCATCGGCAGCGCGACGTCGTGGTTGCGTGCGGGGAACCTCAAGCCTTCCTCAAGTTCGCGCTTGACGAAGGCTTGAGGTTCACATGAGTCAGGCTTGGCGGCCGTCGGCCGATGCTTCGACCATGAGCTACACCGCCCGGTCCCGCGAGCGCTACCGCCTGGCCGTCACCCTCCTCACCGGAGGCACCGCCGCGCTGGCCCTCACCGCCGTCGGCGCCGCCGCCGGCGCAGCCGCCCAGCAGCAGTCGGAGAAGGACCAGGCGCGCGCCGAGAAGGCCGCCGCCGCCCAGCGCGCGTACGCGCAGAGGAAGGCCGCCTACCAGCGCGAGCTGGCGCGACACGACGGCGCGTCGACGAGCACGCACCGCGCCGGCACCCGCTCGGCCCGCACGACCACGCGTCACACGGCGGCGGCCGGCACGGGCGCCTCGAAGGGCACCGTGCGCTCCACCCCGGCTCCCGCGACGAGCAGCTCCGGCACCCGCAGCAGCGGCACCGTCCGCTCCAGCAGCCCCACGCCTCCGAAGGCCACCCACGCGGCGACGCCGCCGAAGTCCAGCCCGCCGAAGTCCAGCCCGCCGAAGTCCAGCCCGCCCAAGCCCAGCCCGCCCAAGCCCAGCCCTCCGAAGCCCAGCCCGCCCAAGCCGAGCCCGCCGAAGGCCACGCCGACGCCCACCCCGCCTCCGCCGCCGCCCCCGCCGTCGAGCGGGTCGTGAGCACGCTCGACCTCGCCTCGCCGCTGCGGCACGCCCGCGTCGCCCGCTTCGAGGCGCTGGGCTGCGCCGTCCACGTCGAGGTCGCCGACGAGCGCGACCTGCGCACCGCCCGACGCCTGGCCGCCACGGTGCTGCGCGACGTCGACGAGACCGCCAGCCGGTTCCGCGCCGACTCCGACCTCGCGGCCGTCAACGCCGCTCCCGGAACCTGGGTGGCCGTCGACGCGCTGCTCGTCGCCGCGGTGGAGGTGGCCGTCGAGGCGGCGCGCCGCACCGACGGCCTCGTGCACCCGCTGCTGGGCCGGCCGCTGGTGAGCCTGGGCTACGACCGCACGTTCGCCGAGCTGCGCGACCTCGGCGTCACCACGCCGGCCTCGGCGCCGGCCCTCGACGCGTGGCGCGAGATCTCCTGGGACGCCGACGCCGTCCGCATCCCCGCCGGCACCGCGCTCGACCTCGGCGCCACCGCCAAGGCCTGGTGCGCCGACCTCATCGCCGCCGCCTGGCGCGAGGAGCTCGACGACGACGCCGTCGTCAGCGTCGGCGGCGACGTGCGCACCCTCGACGACCGCCCCTGGACCGTCGCCGTCGGCGAGCACCCCGACCGCATGGACGACGCCCGGCTCGTCGAGGTCTCCGGCGGCCTGGCCACCTCCTCGACCCGCGTGCGCCGCTGGACCCGTGGCGGCGCCGAGCTCCACCACCTGCTCGACCCCCGCACCGGGCGTCCGGCGACGACGCCGTGGCGCACCGTGAGCGTCGTGGCCGGCACCTGCGTGGAGGCCAACACCGCCAGCACCGCCGCGCTCGTGCTCGGCGCCGACGCCCCTGCCTGGCTCGCGCGCCCCGACACCCCGGGCGACGCCGCCCTCCTCCTCGCCGCCGACGGCGAGCCCACCTTCATCGCGTGGCCCACCGGGCCGGAGAGCGAGGACCGATGACCGACGGGCCCCTGCTGTGGTTCCTCAACCGGAGCACCGGCATCGTGCTGCTGGCGGCCCTGAGCGCCAGCGTCGTCCTGGGCGTGCTCGCGCTGGGCGGCCGGGCCGCGGGCGACGGCGGCGGCCGGGTGCCGCGGTTCGTCACCGCCCACCTGCACCGCAACCTGGCCCTCGGCTCGGTGCTGCTGCTGCTCACGCACGTCACCACGGCCGTCGTCGACACCTACGTCGACATCCGCTGGTGGCAGGCGATCGTGCCGTTCGGCGCGACCTACGAGCCGCTGTGGCTCGGCATCGGCACCCTCAGCCTCGACCTCATGGTGGCGGTCTCGCTCACCGCCCTGCTGCGCGACCGGATCGGCCAGCGCGCCTGGCGCCCGGTGCACTACCTGTCGTGGGCGGCGTGGGGGGCCGGAGCGCTGCACGGCGTCATGATCGGCACCGACCTGAAGGACCCCGACACCTGGACCCGCTGGGCGCTGCTGCCGACCGTGATCAGCATCGGCGCCGTCGCGCTCGCGCTGCTGTGGCGGGTCACCGCCGGCGCCGGCCGTCGACGCGACGCGCTCGTGGCGGTGGCCCGATGAGCGCCTCGCCGCTGCCGGTGACCGAGGACCTCGACGTCCGCCCGGGCCCGGCCCTGCTCGCCCCCGTCTCCGGCGTCGACCTCGCCGCGCACCGCGCGTCCCGCGGGGTGCCGTCCGAGCCGGACGTCGCCGCCCTGGCGTCGATGACCGAGGCCGCGGGCGTCCGTGGACGCGGTGGCGCCGGGTTCCCGTTCGCCCGCAAGCTGCTGGCCGCCGCGGACGGACGCCGCCCGACGGTCGTCGTCAACGCCTCCGAGGGCGAGCCGGCCAGCGCCAAGGACGCCGCGCTGGTCTCCCGCTCCCCGCACCTGGTGCTCGACGGCGCCGCCGTCGCCGCCCGCGCCCTCGGCGCCCGCGAGGTGCACGTCGTGCTCCCGGGCGACCGGCCCCGCGCCCGTGGCCTGCTGGCCGCCGCGGTCGCCGAGCGCGGCTCCGCCGACGGGCTGCGCTGGCGCACCAGCACCGCCGCCCCGCACTTCGTCGCCGGTCAGGCGCAGGCGATCCTCGAGCTGCTCGCGGGCCGTCCGAACCTGCCCGTCACCGCCTGGGCGCCGGAGGCCGTGCGCGGCCACCGCGGCCGCCCGACGCTGCTCTCCAACGCCGAGACCTGGGCCCACGTCGGCCTCCTCGCCCTCGAGGGTCTGGCGCCGACGCTGGCCCGCGGCACCGTCGGCGAGCCCGGCACCACCCTGCTGACCGTCGTCACCCCCGGCGCTCGCAGCGTGGTCGTCGAGGTCGAGCACGGCAGCGCGCTGCGCGACGTCCTGCCCCCGCACGTCGAGGGCGGACCGGTGCTGCTGGGCGGCTTCCACGGCACCTGGATGCCGTGGGAGCAGGCCGAGCGCGCGTCCGTGTCGGCCAGCGCGCTGCGCGAGGCCGGCACGCCGATCGGCGCGGGACTCCTCCTCGCGCCCGGACCGCGTGCCTGCACCCTCGCGCTCACCGAGCAGATCACCTCCTACCTCGCCGCCCAGAGCGCCGGCCGCTGCGGCCCGTGCGTCAACGGCCTGCCCGCCCTCGCCACCGCCGTCGCGGGGCTGCGGCGCGGACAGCCGGGTGCCGCCGAGCGCGTCGCGGAGCTGTGCGGGCTGCTGCCCGGCCGCGGCGCGTGCGCCCACCCCGACGGCACGACCCGGCTGGTCGCCTCGCTGCTGCGCTCTCAGGCCCACGAGCTCGACGCCCATGCCCGCGGCCGCTGCAGCGCCACTGCCCGGAGCCTCGCATGAGCCGGCTGCGGGTCGACTGGCCCGCCTGCCGCGCCCACGGCCTGTGCCACGAGCTGCTGCCCGAGATCGTGCGCCTCGACGAGTGGGGCTATCCGATCGTCACCGGCGAGGTCGACGAGGAGCACCGCGCCGATGCGAAGGCCGCGGTCAAGGCCTGCCCGCGGCTGGCGCTGCGTCTGGAGTGACGGCCTCCTCGAGGACGCACACGTCGCCGACCGCGATGCGGCCGCCCTCGAGCACCCGGCACACCGCTCCCCCGCGTCGCCGCAGCGCGGCCTGCGCACCCTGGCCGATGGTGTCGTCGAGCAGCCGGCAGGGCGCGGCCACCCGCACCACCTCCAGCAGCACCTCGCCGATGCGCATCCGCGCACCCGGCGTCGTCGGCACCACGCCGTGGCTCAGCGTCAGGTTGCGTCGCGTCAGCTCCGCCGGCACCGGCGCTCCGTGCACCGCGGCCGCCTCCGCGAG
This sequence comes from Nocardioides sp. B129/18, assembly GCF_055282735.1. Lineage (NCBI taxonomy): Bacteria > Bacillati > Actinomycetota > Actinomycetes > Propionibacteriales > Nocardioidaceae > Nocardioides > Nocardioides sp. B129/18. The sequence continues at coordinate 43,933 of NZ_JBUZJI010000025.1, forward strand.
GCTCTCGGCGCTCTGCACGGTCACGTGCCGGTGCTTGGTGCCGTGGTAGCGGTCGCCCACGATCCCGCGTCCGGCCTCCACGTCGACGCCGTCCTGAGCCCGCATCGGCAGACGGGAGCCCTTGGCGGTGTGGATCGAGACGACGGTCGGGGCGCTCACCCCTCCATCCTGCCCGGCACCACCTCGCACGCATACGGTGCGGGCATGAGCCGCGTCGTCCTCATGTGCGGGCCCTCGGGCTCCGGGAAGTCGACCTACGCCCGCCGCCTCGAGGACGCCGGCATGGTGCGACTCTCCTTCGACGTCGAGCTGTGGCGCCGCGGCATCACCGAGGTCCCCCCGCCCGCCGAGGTGCGCGCCGAGATCGAGGCGGAGCTCCGCGAGCGACTCCTGACGCTGGTCGCTTCGGGCACCGACGTCGTCCTCGACCTCTCCTTCTGGTCGCGCCGGATGCGTGAGGACTACCGCGCCCTCCTCGCCCCCACTGGCGTCGTCCCCGAGACCGTCCACCTGGCCACCGACCGCGCCACGATCCTCGCCCGCCTGCGCGAGCGTCGCGGCTCCCACCCCGACGACTTCGTGCTCGACGAGGCGCTCGCCGAGCAGTACGTCGACCACTTCGAGCCCCCGACCCCCGACGAGGGCCCGCTCACCGTGGTGCGCTGAGCAGGCGTCAGGGTGCGGGGGTCTCGACAGGCTCGACCACCGGAGGAAGAAGCTCGACCGCTCGATCAGGGCCTGCCGGAGATCGAGCGCCTTCTGGTGATCGAGCGCCTTCTGGTGATCGAGCGCCTTCTGGTGATCGAGCGCCTTCTGGTGATCGAGCTTGTCGAGATCCCCTGAGCCGAGAGCGGTCCGCGCGCACCTCGAGCCCGGAACCGGGGCTCGGTCACGGGCTGAGGGTGCTGGGTTCAGCGGGGTGTCAGGGTGCGGGGGTCTCGACAGGCTCGACCACCCGAGGCTCAGGCTCGACCAACGGGAGCATGACGGTGCCGGTGGGGCCTCGTCGGAAGTGGACGCCGGTGGGGCTGGTCCACAGATGCTGGCCTGGATGCTCGGGGTCGGGCCGGTAGCGCCACCCGGAATGGGTCTTCGAGCGGTGGTGATGCCGGCACAGGCACGCGAGGTTCGACGCTGACGTCGGGCCGCCGCTGGCATGGGGCTGGATGTGGTCGAGGTCGGCTCGCCTGGCGGGGCGTCGGCAGTGGGGGAAGACGCAGGTGCGGTCCCGGACGATGACCTGCTCGCGCAGCAGCGGTACGGCCTCGTAGGACTCGCAATGCCGTTCGGCCGCCAGGTCGAGGACCGGGCGGATCGTCACCTTCGACGACTCCGCGCACCAGCTCTTCACCGCGTCGAGCAGCAGCGGGGACCGCGTCGCCTCGAGGGTGGCGATGGGGCCGATCTCGCCTAGGGCGTCCGCGGAGAGGTGGACGTAGAGGATCGTCTCGCGTCGGCGTGTGGATGCTGGGGTCTCGACAGGCTCGACCACCGACGGGTCTGGGAGGTCGAGGTGCTCCCGCCCGAGCTGTCCAGCAGCCCACGCACGACGTGCGTCGAGGGAGTCGGTCGAGCCGAGCGCGAGGGCCTGGTGGGCGAGCTCCGCGAGAGCGGCGTCCAGGTCGATCGCGTCCTCCCGGTCCATCCGGCCGTGGACGTCGACGGTGCCGTCGAGACTCGGCTGGTCGACGGCCACGTCGAAGCGCCGGTCGTCCCGCGCCAGCCGCTGACGCAGGGCCGCAAGATCGGGATCGACCTGCTGCTCGGCCAGGTTGACCGCGTTCTCGATCGCCCGCCGGCCGATCGAATGCGCATAGGCGGCGAGCAGCTGATCAGCCCGAGCGGCCGCCTCGAACGACAGCACCATCGTCTGCTCGGCGATCCGACGCACCTGCGCCACGGTCACCTCCCCCTCGACCAGGCGCGCCCACAGCCGCGGGAGCCGCGTACAGGCCTCGAGCGCGTGACCGACGTAGAACCGCCCGGAGTCAGTCGACATCCCCAGCGCCGCGGCGATCTCGTCGCAGCAGTACTCGCTGACCATCGGCGCACCAGGGCCGGCGATGGAGACCTCGCAGTGCGTGCCCACGAGGTACGCGGCGTCCATCTCATCGGCGACCGTATGGGCGATCGCCCAGTCAGCGGCCAGCTGGAAGGCCTCCCGCTCCAGGGCCTCAGCACCCTGCTTGGCCTGCATCGCAGCGCGCAGGAGGTCGCTGTCGCGCAGGAGACGGGGCTTCCGAGTGGCCATGCCTCATTCTACTAGAACACCAGTTCGAACTGAAGGGATCGTGCACAGGCTTCGCGGGCGGGCGCGGGGGTCTCGACAAGCTCGACCACCGGAACCGCGCACGACCACCGGAGCAGCGCACGACCACCGGAACCGAGCACGACCACCGGAGCCAGCTCGACCCCCGGGACCAGCGGCGCCGCACCAGCGCAGGGCCCGAACCCCCACCCGCCTCACTGCGCCTCTCGACCGAGGACGGCCAGCACGCCGACTGAACCGAGGAACCCCCAGCAGACCCCGGGAGACCGCGAAGCGCTACCGCACCAGCACCAGCCCACTCGTTGGCACCCCGGTGCCCGCGGTGACGACCACGGCGTCGGAGGGCACCGGGTTCACCGAGGTCCCGCGGATCTGCCGCACGCCCTCGGCGATGCCGTTCATGCCGTGGATGTAGGCCTCGCCGAGCTGGCCGCCGTGGGTGTTGATGGGCAGGCGTCCACCCACCTCGATGGCGCCGTCGGCGATGAAGCCGGGCGCCTCGCCGCGTCCGCAGAAGCCGAGCTCCTCGAGCTGCATGAGCACGTAGGGCGTGAAGTGGTCGTAGAGGATCGCGACGTCCATGTCGGCGGGCGTGAGGCCCGACTGGCGCCACAGCTCGCGGCCCACGACGCCCATCTCGGGGATGCCGATGTCGTCGCGGTAGTAGGAGGTCATGACGAACTGGTCGCGGCCGCTCCCCTGCGCCGCGGCGGCGATGACGGCCGGCGTCTGGGGCAGATCGCGGGCGCGCTCGGCGGAGACCACGACGAGCGCGACGGCGCCGTCGGACTCCTGGCAGCAGTCGAGCAGGTGCAGCGGATCGGCGATCATCCGCGAGGCCTGGTGGTCCTCGAGGGTGATCGGCCGGCCATGGAAGAAGGCGAGCGGGTTGGTGGCGGCGTGACGACGGTCGGCGACGGCGACGCGGCCGAAGTCCTCGGAGGTGGCGCCGTACTCGTGCATGTAGCGGCGCGCCTGCATGGCGACGGTGGCGGCGGGGGTGCCGAGGCCGAAGGGATAGGTCCAGGCGTTGTCGAGGCCGTTGGTGTTCACCTGGGCGGCGACGGCGGTGGAGAACTGGCCGAACCGGTTGCCGGAGCGCTCGTTGAACCCGCGATAGGCGACGACGACGTCCGCGACGCCGGTGGCCACGGCCATGGCGGCCTGCTGGACGGTGCCGCAGGCGGCGCCGCCGCCGTAGTTGATGCGGCTGAAGAACCGCAGCTCGGGGACGCCGAGCTCGCGGGCGACGGCGATCTCCGAGGAGGTGTCCATCGTGAAGGTCACCAGGCCGTCGACGTCGGCGGGCGTGAGCCCGGCGTCGCGCAGGGCGTGCTGGACGGCCTCGACGGAGAGCTGCAGCTCGGAGCGGCCCGACTCCTTGGAGAACTCGGTCTGTCCGATGCCGACGATCGCGGCCTGGCCCGAGAGGGTGCGCCCGCTCATCGGCGCGCGTCCCTGGAGCCACGCGCGAGCCGGACGGTGCCGATCACATGGGCGCCCAGCGACACCGAGCCGGTGACCTTCACGACCACCTCGTCCTCGCCCACCTCGGCGACCTCGCCAGTGAAGGAGAGCGTGTCGTAGGGGTAGGCGGGCGCGCCGAGCCGGATGGCGATGCCGAGGATCTCGACGTCGTGGCCCAGGGAGTCCTCGACGTAGCGCTGGCACAGCGCGGTGGAGGTGAGGATGTTCATGAAGACGTCCTTGGAGCCCGCGCCCTGCGCGCGGTCGCGGTCATGGTGGACGTCCTGGAAGTCGCGCGTGGCGATCGCGGTGGAGACGATCAGCGTCGGCGTGAGCGGCAGCTCCCAGGTCGGTAGCACGGAGCCGGGCTCGAGGATCACGGTGGTCATCGGTCGGCCTTCCGCCAGATCGGGAGGGACAGCTCGTCGTCGACGGGCGCGAAGCCGACCTGCACGCGCAGGCCGATCGCGAGCTCGTCCTCGGGCAGGTCGACGACCTCGCCGACCATCCGCAGCCCCTCGTCGAGGTCGATGACGGCCAGCAGGATCGGCAGCTCCTTGCCCGGGACGGGCGGATGCCGGTGGATCACGTAGGAGTAGACCGTGCCGAGGCCGGAGGCGACGACGTGGCCGCGGTCGAGCGCGCCGCAGTCGGGGCAGGCCGGGCCGGGCGGATGCCGCAGCGCTTCGCAGGCGTTGCAGCGCTGCAGCCGCAGCTCGCCGGCGAGCGTCCCCTCCCAGAAGTAGGCGCTGTCGCGGTTGATCATCGGGCGCACGGCCATCAGGACGCCTCCCGCGAGCGCGGCACGAACTTCAGGACGCGGAACAGCATCGTCGCGACGATCTCGGAGGGCTCGGCGCCGGCGTCGGAGTCGACGTACCAGGTGTTGCGCGAGGTGACGAAGTAGCCGACGCCCATGCCGGTGGCCTTCGGCCCGACGACGGACTCCAGCGCGGTGGTGACCCGCAGCCGCTCCCCCACGCGCACGGTGCGGCGGTACTCCTGCTCGCAGTTGGTGCCGAGGACGGCGGTGAAGCCGGCGTCGGTGAGCGCGCGCATCATCCCGTGCAGCGGGTCGTCCTCGGGCGGCCGCCCGCCGAGGCCGTACATCGTCCACACCTGGGCCATCGCGGGCGGGGCCTCGCCCTGCCGCCACCGGGGGTTGGTGACGCCCATGGCCTCGAGCCAGTCGTCGATGCGCGGCTGGTTGACCTCGTCGCGGGCCAGCCGCTCGGCGGCCTCGCCGAGCGCCTTGATGCGCTCGGCCTCGGCCATCACCCGCGCATGGACCTCGGGCGCGACGAGCTCCTCCACTCCGGTGCCGGGGGCGCTCACCGGGGCACCCGGGGCATCCCGAGGCCGAACATCGCGATCAGCTCGCGCTGCACCTCGTTGACGCCGCCGCCGAAGGTGAGCACGAGGTTCCGCTTGGCCTGCGCGTCGAGGTAGGCCATGAGGGCGCCGGTCTCGGGGTCGGCGGGGTCGCCGTGCCGGTGCAGGACGGAGATCAGGTCGGCCAGCAGGTGCTGCACCTGGTCGGAGGCGAAGACCTTCGAGGCGGAGGCGTCGGCGACGTCGGGGTCGCCGCTGGCCGCGGCACGCGCGACCTCCCAGTTGAGCAGCTCGTTGACCCGGAAGACGGTGGTGACGCGGCCGAGCACGTCGCGCACGTCGGGGCGGTCGAGGACGCCGCGCTCGCGCGCCCAGTCGGCGACGCGGTCGCGCAGGCCCTCGATGCGACCGGCCGGCCCGAGCATGACCCGCTCGTGGTTGAGCTGGGTGGTGAGCAGCCGCCAGCCCTGGTTCTCCTCGCCCACCAGCATGTCGACGGGCACGCGCACGTCGTTGAAGTAGGTGGCGTTGACGTGGTGGGAGCCGTCGGCGGTGATGATCGGCGTCCAGGAGTAGCCGGGGTCGCTGGTGTCGACGATGAGGATCGAGATGCCCTTGTGCTTGGGGGCGTCGGGGTCGGTGCGCACGGCGAGCCAGAGGTAGTCAGCCTGGTGGCCGCCGGTGGTCCACAGCTTCTGGCCGTTGACGACGTAGTGATCGCCCTCGCGCCGCGCGGTGGTGCGCAGCGAGGCGAGGTCGGTGCCGGCGTCGGGCTCGGAGTAGCCGATGGCGAAGTGGACGTCGCCGGAGAGGATGCGCCCGAGGAACATCTCCTTCTGCTTCTCCGTGCCGTAGCGGATGAGGGTGGGGCCGACGGTCTGCAGCGTGACCGCGGGCAGGTGCACGTCGGCGAACTGGGCCTCGTTGGCGAAGATCGTCTGCTCGATCTCGCCGAGCCCGCGGCCGCCGTACTCGACCGGCCAGCCGATGCCCATCCAGCCGTCCTCGCCCATCGTCCGCACGACCCGCTGGTAGGTGGGGCCGTGGCGGTCCAGGGCCATGTCGCGGTGCTCGTTCTCGTCGGCCAGGCCGGCGAAGTAGGCGCGCACCTCGCTCTTGAGCGCCCGCTGGGCGGCGGTGAGCTCGAGGTTCTTGGCGCTTCGGCGCTCCAGCGGCACGTCGCCGGGCAGGGTGCCGAGATCGTGGACGAGGTCGGTCATCCAGGACGAGTAGCGGTGCAGCGGGTAGGTCTCGTCGACGCCCATGCCGCCGTGGAGGTGGTGGCAGGTGCGCAGGGCGGTGGGCCCCTCCTGGCAGATCCAGGCGGCGGCGACGGCGAGGTCGTCGGCGGCCGGCAGTCCCTCGGCGACCCGCCACGCGGCGTTGGCGGCGGCGAGCTCGACGGTGCGCGCGGCGATGTAGACGTCGGCGGCCTGCAGGGCGACGCCCTGGAACTCCGCGAGGGCGCGGCCGAACTGGTGGCGGCCCTTGACGTAGGAGGCGGTGAGGTCGCGGGCGCCGGCGAGCACGCCGGCGGCCAGCAGCGCCTGACCGGCGACGGCGTGCTCGACCAGGGTGCGGGCGGCGCCGGCACCGAGCGCCTCGGCCGGCGCGGCGTCCAGGACGACGGTGTGCGTGCCCAGGCGGCTCGACGACGGCCCGGGCAGCAGGGTGACGCCGGGGCCGGCCGGGTCGACGAGCACGACGACGTCGCGCTCGCCGTCGCCGGTGGACTCCACGGCGGTGACCAGGAGGGCGGCCGCGCCCTCGGCGGCGGTGACGGCGATCTTGCGGCCGCTGACGACGCCGTCGGCGAAGCGGGTGGCCGGGCAGCCGGTGAGCGCGGTGCCGACCTCGCGGACGGCCGGGGCGAGCACGACCTCGCCGCGGGCGACGCCGGGCAGCAGGCGCGCCTGCTGGTCGGCGGTGCCGTGGGCGGCCAGGGTGGGGACCCCGACGGCGAGCGTCTCCCAGACCGGCAGGTGCACGGCGCGAGCGCCGAGCTCGCGCAGCAGGACGCCGGTCTCGAGCAGGCCGAGGCCCTCGCCGCCGTGCTCCTCGGGCACCGGCAGGGCCAGCAGGCCGGCCGTCGCGAGAGCGGCCCAGTCGGCCTCCCGCTCGAGCGCCTCGCGCACCACGCCCCGCACGTCGTCGAGCGACTCGGCGTGGGCCGCGGGGTCGAAGCCGTCGACGAGCGGCGGCAGGACGCCGACGGACGTCGGCGTCTCGATGGGGCTGGTCGGGCTCGCGATGCTCACGCTGCACACCTCCGGTGAGGACAGGACTCGAAGGAAAACTGTAACGTGTTCTACCGCAGAGGGAAGGGTCCGTCGAGAGGAGTCCGCGTGGCCGCGATGCCCGCCGGCGTCCCGACCCGGGCCTGGGTGCCCGGCGGCCGCACCGTCGAGCTGCCCGGCCGCGGGACGACGTGGGTCACCGACACCCCCGGGCCCACCCCGGACGCGCCCGTCGTCGTGCTGCTGCACGCGCTGGGCTGCACCGGGCTGCTCACCTGGTTCCCGGTGCTCGAGCCGCTGGTCCGCCGGGCACGCGTCGTCACGCTCGACCAGCGCTGGCACGGCGAGGGCATCCGCTCGCGGCCCTACGCGCTGCCCGACTGCGCCGACGACGTCGCCGCCCTCCTCGACGTGCTCGCGGTGGAGCGGGCGGTGATCGCCGGCTACTCGATGGGCTCGATCATCGCCCAGCGCGTGTGGCGCCAGCACCCCGAGCGCGTGCGCGGCCTGGTGCTCGGCGCGTCCACCGATCGCTTCCAGCGCGCGCCGTACGAGCGGGCGTTCTTCACCGCCCTCACGGCCGCGCGGCTGCTCGGCCGCGCCCTGCCGGCGCGAGCGCAGCAGTCCGACCACGCCGGCGGCCGGCCCGACGGCGGCTGGCTCGAGGGCGAGGAGCTGCGCGCCTGGGCGCTGGCCGAGCTGCGCCGCACGAGCGTCGGCGGGGTCCACGAGGCGCTGGCCGGCCTCGGGCGCCACCACTCCGCGCCGTGGCTGACCTCGATCAGCGCGCCGACGAGCGTCGTCGTCATGGCCCACGACCGCGTCATCCCGACGCCGCGGCAGGTGCATCTGGCCCAGCGCATCCCCGACGCCCGCGCCTTCACCGTCGACGCCGGTCACGGCGGCTGCGTGCTCGACGCCGACCGGTTCGTCCCGGCCCTGCTGGCCGCCGTCGACGACGTGGTCGCACGGAGCACCGTCAGCTGAGCGCGGCCTCCAGCGCGTCGAGCTCGTCGGGGAAGCGCTGCACCAGCGCGTCGACGTCGGGCAGCGACTCCCGGCAGGCCAGGGCGCCGACGTGCAGCCGTCCCGCACTGGACATGACGGTGACGTTGAGGCCGGCGCCGTGGAAGACCGGGCCGAGCGGATAGAGGCCGTCGACCCGCGCACCGAGGAGGTACAGCGGCACCGGAGGCCCGGGGACGTTGGAGACGACGAGGTTGTGCACCACCGGGTGGCGCTCGGCCAGGCGCAGCCCGGCGTAGGCACGCACGGCCAGGCCGAAGGTGCGCGGCGCGGCGAACTCCGCCCAGTCCTGCAGCGCGTCGGCGCTGATGGCGCCCGCATGCTCCTTGGCGTCGCGGTTGCGCTCCGCGAGCTGACGCAGCCGGGCCAGCGGGTCGGCGACGTCGGTGCCCAGGCGCGTGAACAGCGCCGAGACCTTGTTCGAGCCGCCGCTGCGCCGCGAGGTGGCGTGCACCGACATCGGCACGGTGGCCAGGAGCGAGTCGGCGGGCAGCTCGCCGCGGGCCTCGAGGTGGGAGCGCAGGGCGCCGCCCACCAGGCACAGCACGACGTCGTTGACGGTGGTGCCGGTGGCCTGCTTGACCGCTCGGACCCGCGCGAGGTCGAGGTCGACGGTCGAGAGCACCCGGTGACCGGTGATGGTGCCGTTGAAGACGGTGCGCGGGGCTCGCAGCGGCGCGGCCATCGCCGTGCCCGCCCGGGCCCGGGCTACCGTCGTCGAGACCGCGGCCACCGAGGGCCGCACGACCCGGGCCACGTGGAGCGGCCGCGTCAGGGTGCTCAGGACGCCGCGGCCGAGCAGCTCGCGACGGCTGGCGTCGCGACCGTGTCGGGCCTGCTCGTCGGGCCGCAGCGGGGCGTCGTCGGGGCCCAGGCTGCACAGGTGCGAGATGAGGTTCGCGCCGCTCACGCCGTCGACGGTGGCGTGGTGCATCTTCATGAACACCGCGATCCGGTCGCCGTAGCCCTCGATGACCCACATCTCCCACAGCGGACGCGAGCGGTCCAGCGGCAGGCCCGCGAGGTGTCCGGCGAGGTCGCAGAGCTCGGCGTGCCCGCCGGGCGTGGGCAGCGCGAGCCGGTGCACGTGGCGTTCGACGTCGAAGTCCTCGTCACGCACCCAGATGGGATGGTCGAGCCGCAGCGGCACCGCGCGCAGCTTGCGCGTGAAGGCCGGGACGTCGGCCACGGCGGCGGCGATCTCGGCCTGCAGCGCGGCGAAGGAGTACGGCGCCGGACGGGTCGCGGGATCGAGCACGAGCAGGCCGCAGACGTGCATGAGCTGGGCGGGCGTCTCGAGGTAGAGGAAGCTGGCGTCGAGGCCGGAGAGGCGGTCCATGGAACCTCCGAGCGGGAGCAGAACTAGAACACGTTCTATCACCCGGACCGTGCCCGGGTCACGCCGACGGCGTCACTAGCATGAGGCCATGGGTCTGCTTCGCCGCCAGGTCGTCACCGCCGCGCTCACCGCCAACGCCGTGCGGCCCGTGCCCGGCTTCCGCGCCGGCATCCCGGCGTTCTTCGCCGGCTGGCTCGTGGGCGAGCTCGCCCCGCACGTGCTGGCCGCCACCGCCGCCGACGCCGCCCTGCACGTGCGCCGCCCCTCGCGCCTCTCCGGACGCGACCGCGCCGGCCTCGCGCTCGCCGCCGCGAGCAGCGCCGGCCTGGCCCACCTGATCGCCCAGAGCCGCCGGGCGCGCACCGACGCCGAGGACGCCCTCGTCGAGGGCCTCGGGCTCGACTACGTCGAGCAGCTCGACGCCAAGCCCACCCCGGCCGACCTCGCCACGCCCTGGCGCACGCTGATCAACCCCTTCCGCCAGCGGCCGGTCGGCGTCCGGGTCGCGCGCAACGTCGCCTACGCCCCCGAGCACGGCGTCCGCGGCATGCTCGACGTCTACCTGCCCGACGGCCCGCCCGTCACCGACGCCCCGGTGCTGCTGCAGGTGCACGGCGGCGGCTGGACGATCGGCGCCAAGGAGGAGCAGGGCCTCCCCCTCATGCGGCACCTCGCGGCGAAGGGCTGGGTCTGCGTCGCGATCAACTACCGGCTCGCCCCGCGCGACCACTGGCCCGCGCAGATCGTCGACGTCAAGCGCGCGATCGCCTGGATCAAGGAGAACATCGCCGACTACGGGGGCGACCCGTCCTACCTGGCCATCACCGGCGGGTCGGCCGGCGGCCACCTCGCGGCCCTGGCCGCCCTGACGCCGAACGACCCCGCCTTCCAGCCCGGCTTCGAGGACGCCGACACCCGCGTCGACGTCGCCGCCCCGCACTACGGCGTCTACGACATGGCCGGCTCCACCGGGCTGCGCTCGGCCCGCCAGATGCGCGACCGCTTCCTGGCCCCGCGCATCTTCGGACGCCGCCACGCCGACGACCCCGACGCCTTCGAGGCGGCCTCGCCGATCCTGCGGGTCACTCCCGACGCGCCGGACTTCCTCCTCGTCCACGGCGCCCTCGACACCCTCGTCGGCGTCGACCAGGCCCGGATGTTCGCCCGCGAGCTGCGACGGGTGTCACGACGCTCGGTGGTCTACGCCGAGCTGCCGGGCACCCAGCACGCCTTCGACATCTTCCCCTCGATCCGCTCCGCGCACGTGGTGCGCGCGGTCGACCGCTACCTGCACTGGCACTGGAACGGCTGGCGCCGCGCCCGTCAGGCGTCGACGAGCACAGGGGCCTAGCTCACCCGCAGGCGCCGTCGGCGCTGGCCACCGGGATCGGACGGATCGTCATGATCGGCGGCAGGCCGTCGCCGCGCGAGGGACGCGAGCGCAGCTCGACGCAGTCGCCGGTCTTCACCTCGTCGAGCTGGCCGTCCATCGCCTCGAAGCACAGCTGGGACTTGCCCTCCGGCGTGATGCACGGCGGCTCGAGCTGGCTGACCCGGCCGTAGCTGGTGATGCTGCTGGCCTGCGACTCGCAGGCCGCGAGGCCGGCCGTCGCGAGCAGCCCGACGGCGACGACGGGGACGACGGAGACCAGGCGCGCGCGGATCATGGCGCCAGTGTGACAGGGGGACTCACGCGGTCGGCGCTCACCCGCGGGGCAGGCCCAGGATCCGCTCGCCGGCGATGTTGCGCAGGATCTGCGTGGTGCCGCCGGCGATGGAGAGGCAGCGGGTGTTGAGCATCTCCCACACGTCGCGGTCGTCGGCGCCGAGCAGGCCGAGCCGGTCGCCGAGCAGCGTCACCACCAGCTCCGAGCCGTCCTGGCGGTTGCGCACGCCGAGCAGCTTGGCGACGCTCGACTCCGCGCCGGGACCCTGGCCGGCCAGCGAGCGCAGCGTCGAGCGCACGCCCATCAGGGAGCAGACCGTGGAGAGCGCCACCGAGCGGCCGATGGCCGCGAGCGCGGTGGCGCCGAGGTCGTCGCCGGCGGCGATCTCGACCGCCCGCTCGGTGGACGCCGAGAGCCGGGTGGTGGCCATGGCGACGCGCTCGTTGGCCAGCGTGGTGCGGGCCAGGCGCCAGCCGTCGCCCTCCCCCGCCACGACCATCGCGTCGGGGACGAACACGGCGTCGAGGAACACCTCGTTGAACAGCGCCTCGCCGGTCATCTCGCGCAGCGGCCGCACCTCGATGCCGGCGCTGCGCATGTCGACGAGGAAGTAGGTGATGCCCTGGTGAGCCGGGACGTCGGGGTTCGTGCGCGCCAGGCAGATCCCCCAGTCGGCGCGGTCGGCCACCGACGTCCAGACCTTCTGGCCGGTGAGCGACCAGCCGCCCTCGACGCGCTCGGCGCGGGTGCGCAGGGAGGCCAGGTCGGAGCCCGAGCCGGGCTCGGAGAACAGCTGGCACCAGGTGATCTCGCCGCGCAGCGAGGGCGCGACGAAGCGCTCGCGCTGCTCCTCGGTTCCGTGCTCGATGATCGTCGGCACGGCCCATCCGGCGATGACGAGGTCGGGGCGCTCGACGCCGGCGCGCGCGAGCTCCTCGTCGATCACCAGCTGCAGCACGGGATCGGCGCCACGGCCATGGGGGGCGGGCCAGTGCGGCGCGAGGAGGCCCGCGTCGGCCAGGGCGCGGCGACGCTCGGCCTCCGGCAGCGCGGCGATGCCCTCGACCTCGGCGCGGACGCCGGGACGCACGGCGTCGTCGCGGCCGGCGAGGTCGACCCGCAGCTCGCGGCGGACGTCGACGACGGCGCGCTCGGTGAGGCGCACCGCCGCGTCGTCGGGGCTGCCGACGAGGCTGCGCAGCGCCTGGGCGCGGCGGTAGTAGAGATGAGCGTCGTGCTCGTAGGTGAAGCCGATGCCGCCCAGCACCTGGATGCAGGTCTTCGCGACCTCGACGGCGCCGTCGAGGCAGGTGACGGCCGCGACGTCGGCCGCGAAGTCCCACTGCTCGGGACCTGCGGTGCTCGCGCCCGCGACGTCCCAGGCGGCGGCCGTGACGGCCTCGGCCGACTCCAGCATCTGCGCGCAGAGGTGCTTGACGGCCTGGAAGGAGCCGATCGGCCGGCCGAACTGCTCGCGGACCTTGGCGTACGCGACCGCGGTCTGCAGGCACCAGCGGGCGACGCCGGCGGCCTCGGCCGCGGCCAGGGTGACCACGACCCGGTGCACCGCCGCGGCGTCGAGGCCCGGGACGGCCACGGCGCCCGGGACCTCGCGCGGCACGACGGCGGGGGCCGGCGCCGCGCGGCGGGTGAGGTCGAGGCCGACCACCGGCGCCAGACCGAGCTCGGCGGTGGGCACGAGCCACCACGAGCCGTCGGCGTCGGGCAGGAGCGCCCGATCGGCACCGGCGGCGTCCCAGACCGGGCCGCCGGGACGCAGCTGGAGCGCCACGGCCTCCCCGTGGACGATCGCCTCGGTGAGCAGCTCGGGTGCGAGCAGGCCCGCGGCGACGGTGCCGAGCAGCGGCCCCGGGACGAGGTGGTGAGCGCAGGCCTCATGGGCCACCGCGACGTCGAGCAGGGTGCCGCCTGCGGGCCGCCGACGATGCGCGCGGCCCCGGCGAGGTGCAGGGCGGACTT
>NZ_JBUZJI010000026.1:0-51719 GCF_055282735.1 Nocardioides sp. B129/18
TGCGGGAGGTCGTCGAGATCGAGGGCTTCGAGTACGTCGACGACGCCGAGTGGGCCACCGCGGTCGCCGAGCCGGTCGGTGAGGCGCACGCCGAGCCGGTCCTCGAGCAGCCCGCGGAGGACGAGGCCGTCGAGGCTGTCGAGGTCGCCGAGGAGCCCGCCGCCCGCGTCGCCAGCCCCACCCCCTCGCCGCTGCGCGAGCCGCTGGTGGCCGTGCGCGCGGAGATGGCCGGCACGGTCGCCCGCGGCCCCGTCGAGGCCACCGAGGTCGCCGAGGTCACCGAGGCCGCTGAGACCCCCGAGCCCGTCCTCGCCGCGCCCCGGGCGCTGCACCGCCCCGGCAGCGTCGATCTCGTCGAGGACACCGTCCTGTGGGGCGAGCGGGAGACTCCCGAGGAGGCGCCCGCACGCGTCCCCGTGATCGGGCCGCAGCTCCTCACCGCGCGCACGCGACTGGGCCTGACGGTCGACCAGCTGGCCGACCGCACCCGCATCCGCCCGCACGTCATCGAGTCCATCGAGGTCGACGACTTCGGTCCCTGCGGCGGCGACTTCTACGCCCGCGGTCACCTGCGCACCCTCGCCCGGGTGCTCGGCCTGGACTCCGCGCCGCTGGTGGCCGCCTACGACGACCGCTACGCCGACGCGCCCATCGACCCTCGCCGGGTCTTCGAGGCCGAGCTCGCCGGGGGCGCCATCCGCGGCACCCGCGGCGGTCCGAACTGGTCGGTCCTCACCGCCGCGGTGATGGCCGTCGTCCTCGCGTGGTCGATCGCGCGTCTGGTCACCGACCGGCCCGAGACCGAGGACCCGCGGGGCGCGATCACCCCGGCCGGCAGCACCGTGACCGGCGGCTCCGTGCCGGTCACGCTGACGGCCGCCGGCGGCGGAGCGCGCGTCGTCGTGCGCGACGGCCGCGACAAGGTCGTCTTCCAGGGCAGCCTCGTCTTCGGCCAGTCCAAGCAGCTGCGCTCGGTGAGCCAGCCCGTCCGGGTGCAGACCACCGACGGCTCGCTGGAGGTGCGGATCGGCTCGAAGGACCGGGGCGCGATCGGCACCACCGGCCGACCCGCCCAGGCCACCTATGTGAACTCGGCCGGGTGAGCGTCTACACTCATCTGTGACCGGTGTCTCCACCGGTCCCATGGACGCCCTGGGGAGGGCGAGACGGCGGGGGTCGTCCCTCGGCAGCGCGAAAGCGCCGCTCGGGACGGCCCCCGCCCCCATATCTCAGGCTCACCTCGAGCTCGCCGACCGCCGCGAAGTGCTCGAGGTAGCGCCGGGCGCTGACGCGGGAGATCCCGATCGCCTCGGCCGCCTCGCTCGCGGACAGCTCGCGCTCGGGGGCGTCGTCGACGGCGGCGCGCACGGCCGCGGCCGTCTCGGCCGAGAGGCCCTTGGGCAGCGGCGCACGCCGTGAGCCCACCGGCGCGAAGACCGCGTCGATGCTCGCCTGATCGGCCTCGGGCGCATCGCCCAGGGCCGCGCGCGCCTGACGCACCAGCTGGAGGCGCTCGGCCAGGTCGGCGGCCTCGAACGGCTTGACGAGGTAGTGCGCGGCGCCGGCCGCGGCCGCGGCCCGGACGGTGTCGGCCTCGCGGGCCGCGGTGACGACGAGCACGGCGGTGTCGTCGCCCTCGGCGCGCAGGGACCGCAGCAGCTCGATGCCGCTGCGATCGGGCAGGTGGACGTCGAGGAGCACGAGGTCGGGACGCAGTCGCTCGATCTCCGCGCGAGCGGTGGCTGCGGTGGCGGCCGTGCCGACGACCTCGAAGCCGGGCACCTGGGAGACGAACCGGGTGTGGATCGAGGCGACGAGGAAGTCGTCGTCGACGACGAGCACCCGCAGCGGGGCGTCGAGGTGGTCCGGGCGGTCGGGGCCGGCGATCATCGGGCTCCTTCGGCGAGCGGCAGGCGGGCGGTGAAGACGGCTCCCGGACCGGAGCGCACCGAGACCGAGCCGCCCCGACGCTCGCAGACCAGCTGCACGAGCGCCAGTCCGACGCCGCGGCCGCTGGCGTCGCTCGGCTTGGTCGACCAGCCCCGGCGGAACAGGTCGGCGACGTCCTCGGCGGCGACGCCGGGACCGGTGTCGCCGACCTGCACCACCAGGGCCCGCTCGGGGCCGTCGCCGTCGCCGTCGCCGTCGAGCAGCATGCGCACCGTGACGCGCCCGCGCGCCGTCGGGTCGGCTCCGGCGGCGGCGTCGAGGGCGTTGTCGAGCAGGTTGCCGAGCACCGTGCCGGCGTCGGCGGCGAGGTCGGCGTCCAGCCGCGGGACGCCGGACTCCTCGTCGAGCACGAGGTCGACGCGGCGCTCGTCGGCCTGGGAGGTCTTGGCCACCAGCAGCGCGGCCAGGGAGGGGTCCTCGACGCGGGAGCGGACGGCGTCGCTGATGGCGGCCTGGCGGCGGGTGAGGGTGCCGATGAGCCGAGCGGCCTCGTCGGGCTCGCCGAGCTGCAGCAGGCCCGAGAGCGTGTGCAGCTGGTTGGCGAACTCGTGGGTCTGCGCGCGCAGCGTGTCGGTGAGGCTCTCGCGCGCCGAGAGGCGGCTCTGGAGGGCGCTGAGCTCGGTGCGGTCGCGCAGCGTCGTGACGCTGCCGCCGCTGCTCACCGGCGCGCGGTTGAGCACCAGCAGACGACCTCCGACGACGACCGGCGCGTCGACGACCTCCCCGCCGGAGGTGACCAGGTCGACGACGCGCTCGGGCAGCCCGAGCTCGCGCACGGGGCGGCCGCCGCTCACCGCGGGGAGCCCGAGGAGCGACTGCGCGGACTCGTTGACCAGCACCACCCGCTCCTCGGCGTCCAGTGCGAGCAGACCCTCGCGCAGGGAGGTCAGCAGGGCCTCGCGCTGGTCGGCCAGGGCGGCGATCTCGGCGGGCTCCAGGCCGCGGGTGCGGCGACGGATCAGTCGGGAGAGCAGGATCGACCCGGCCACCCCGAGCCCGAGGCCGAGGCCGAGGAAGACGACGAGGTCGCCGAGCGCGCCCGCGAGCCGCTCGCGCCAGGGCGGGAAGTCCTCGACCACGACGACCGCGCCGACCACCGAGCCGGCCGGGGCCGGCTCGCCGGTGCCCGGGGCCGCGGCGTCGTCCTCGCCGGGGGCGTTGTCGGAGAGCACCGGCACGGTGGCGGCCAGTGCCGCGGAGCCACGGTCGCGGACGTCGCCGGTCCAGCGGCGTCCCTCGAGCGCGTCGCCGGGCCCGAGGTCGGCCTCCTGACCCTCGCGGGTCGGGTCGGTGCTGATGAGCACCCGCCCGTCGCGTCCGACGAGGTGCACGACGCTGGCGCCGACGTCATCGGCCCGCTGCTGGGCGTAGAAGACCAGCGCGGCGCGGCGCAGGTCGGGGGAGTCCAGGCCGTCCTGCACCGCGGGCGTGCCCGCGAGGGCCTCCGCCGCGGCGGTCAGCCGCTGGGCGCGGCTGTCACGGAACTCGGCGTCGGCCTGCCGCAGGGAGACGACGCTGCTCACCGCCAGCACCACCAGGAGCACGCCCACCTGGAGCAGCAGCACCTGGGCGGCCAGGCCGGGGGCCCGACGTCGCGTCCAGCGTGACCACAAGGTCCACAACCTCCTCTAGTTGCCCAAGCGTGACGGCGGCCACATCGACTGGGCACAGTCAACCCCGCGGCGCCCGCAGGGGCGAGTCCGCACCCGAACCCGAGGCCCGAACGAGGCCCGAACGAGTGCCTGAACGAGTGGGAGTGTGCACGATGCGCGAGACGAGTCCGAGCGGCCGCCGACGACGCCGACCCGGCGCCGTCGCGGTCGCCGCCGCGATGGCCGTCGCCGTGGTCCTCGCGGCCAGCGGCTGCGGGCTGACCCGTCGCGACGACGACCGCGATCTGGCGATGTGGATCCCGAACAGCCCCGGCGGCGGATACGACCAGACCGGTCGTGCGGCGGTCGGCGTGCTCGAGAGCGAGGACATCACCGGCGGCTCGCTGCAGGTCACCAACATCCTCGGCGCCAGCGGCTCGGTCGCGCTGACCCGCCTGATGAGCCAGAAGGGCGACGAGCACCTGCTCATGACCGTCGGCCTCGGCGTCGTCGGCGCGTCCTACTCCTTCGCCCAGCGCTACCAGGTGGCCGACGCGACCCCGATCGCGCAGCTCATCGAGGACCAGGAGGCCGTGCTCGTGCCGGCCGACTCGCCGTACCGGACGTTCGCGGACTTCGCGAAGGCATGGAAGGCCGATCCCTCCGGCATGGTCGTCGGCGGCGGCTCGAGCCCCGGCGGCCCCGACCACCTCTTCCCGATGCAGCTGGCCGACGAGCTGGGCATCGACCCGCGCGTGGTGCAGCGTCGCTACGTCGCCTACGACGGCGGCGGTCCGCTGACCAGCGCCCTGCTCGGCGGCAAGATCGACGCCGGCTTCTCCGGCCTCGGCGAGTTCGAGGGCCAGATCGAGTCCGGCGACCTGCGGGCGCTGGCGGTCTCCGGCGAGGAGCGCCTCGACGGCGACGTCCTCGGGAAGGTGCCGACCCTGACCGAGTCCGACGTCGACCTGATCTTCACCAACTGGCGCGGCCTGGTGGCCCCGCCGGGCATCTCGCAGGAGCGCCGCGACGAGCTGATCGCCTACGTCGAGCGCATGCACGACACCGCGGCCTGGCGCCGGGTGCTGGCCCGCAACGGCTGGATCGACGAGCTCAAGACCGGTGACGACTTCGGGGCCTTCCTGCGCGAGCAGGACGCCCGGGTCGCCGACACCCTGAAGGAGGTGGGTCTGCTGTGACGACCCCCGACGTGACACCCGACCTGACGTCCCACCCGCACGATCGCGCGCCGCGCGACCTCGCCCAGCTCGGCCTCGCCGCCGTCCTGGTGCTCGTGGGCGCGGTGACCCTGCTGGACGCCTCCCGGCTCGACGTCGGGTTCGCCGACCCCGTCGGCCCCCGCGTCTTCCCGACCGTCATCGGCGTCGGCACCGTGGTGCTCGGCGTGCTCCTGGCCGCCTCGGCGCTGCGCGGCGGCCGCGGCGAGGTCGAGGGCGGCGAGGACGTCGACCTCTCCCAGGGCTCGGACTGGCTGACGGTCGCGCGGCTGGTGGGCGTCCTGGTGCTGACCGTGCTCACCGTCGGCTGGCTCGGCTGGGCGATCACCGGCGCGCTGCTGTTCGCCGGCGCGGCGTGGTCGCTCGGGTCGCGGACGCTGGTGCGCGACGTGCTCGTCGGCGCCGTGCTCTCGGTCGGCAGCTGGTACGCCTTCTACGCCGGGCTCGGCATCCCGCTGAGCCCCGGCCTCCTGGACGGGATCCTCTGATGGGCGAGCTCTCCCTGCTCTGGGGCGGTCTGCAGGCCGCGGCGAGCCCCGAGAACCTGGCCTACGCCGCGATCGGCGTCCTGCTCGGCACGTTCGTGGGCGTCCTGCCCGGCATCGGCCCCGCGATGGCGGTGGCGCTGCTGCTGCCGGTGACCTTCGGCCTCGAGCCGACCTCGGCGTTCATCATGTTCGCCGGCATCTACTACGGCGGCATGTACGGCGGCTCGACCACCTCGATCCTGCTCAACACGCCGGGGGAGTCCGCGTCGGTCATGACCGCGCTGGAGGGCAACGCGATGGCCAAGCGCGGCCGCGGCGCCCAGGCGCTCGCGACCGCCGCCATCGGCTCGTTCGTCGCCGGCACGATCGGCACGCTGCTCGTGGCGTTCTTCGCCCCGGCGCTGGCCGGCGTCGCCGTCGACATCGGCGCGCCCTCGTACACCGCGCTGATGGTGCTGGCGCTGCTGATGACCAGCGCGGTGCTCGGCTCCAGCCGGGTGCGCGGCCTCGCTGCGCTGGCGCTGGGCCTGACCATCGGCCTGGTGGGCCTCGACCTCAACACCGGCCAGCCGCGCCTGTCCTTCGGCGTGCCGCAGCTGGTCGACCGCATCGACGTGGTCGTCGTCGCGGTGGGCATCTTCGCCCTCGGCGAGGCGCTGTGGGTCGCGGCGCACCTGCGTCGTCGGCCGCTGCCGGTGACGCCGGTCGGTCGCCCGTGGATGGGCCGCTCGGACTGGCGTCGCTCGTGGGCGCCGTGGCTGCGCGGCACCGCCTTCGGCTTCCCGTTCGGCGCGCTGCCGGCCGGCGGCGCCGAGATCCCGACGTTCCTCTCCTACGCCACCGAGCGCCGCCTCGCCGACCGTCGCGGCAGCCGCGCCGCGGTCGAGGGCCGGGGCGAGGGCGAGCGCTTCGGCGAGGGCGCCATCGAGGGGGTCGCGGGCCCCGAGGCCGCCAACAACGCCTCGGCCGCGGGCATGTTCGTCCCGATGCTGGCCCTGGGCCTGCCGGTGACGGCCACCGCGTCGGTCATGCTCTCCGCGCTGCAGGGCTACGGCATCCAGCCCGGCCCGCAGCTGCTCGCCGAGCAGTCGGACCTGGTGTGGACGCTGCTGGCCAGCCTCCTCATCGGCAACACCCTGCTGCTGGTGCTCAACCTGCCGCTGGCGCCGCTGTGGGCGCGGCTGCTGCGCATCCCGCGGCCCCAGCTCTACGCCGGCATCCTGTTCTTCGCCTGCCTGGGCGCCTACGCCACCAACCAGGACCCCTTCGACGTCGGCCTGCTCGTCGTCTTCGGCCTCCTGGGCCTGGCGATGCGCCGCTTCGGCCTGCCGGTGCTGCCGCTGATCCTGGGCGTCATCCTCGGACCGATCCTCGAGGGCAAGCTGCGCGAGGCTATGGCCATCTCCGGGGGAGACGTCTCCGGGCTGTGGTCCGAGCCGCTGGCCGTGGTGATCTACGCGATCGCGGTGCTGGCCCTGATCGTGCCGCCGCTGCTGCGGCGCCGCCTGGAGCGCCAGGTCGCGGTCGTCGACGCTCCCTCGTCCCCGTCCGCCCCCGAGCGCGAGGAGGCGCTGCGATGAGCACGATCGTGGTCGGATGGGCGCCCGACGCCCACGGCGAGGCCGCCGTGCGGCACGCCGTCGCGGAGGTCGCGCTCACCGGCGCGGGCCTGGTGCTGGTCAACGCCACCCGCGGCGACGCCACCGTCGACGAGCGGTTCGCCCCCGAGGCGCTGCGGGAGGCCGCGAAGCGCGTGCGCGCGGCCGGCGTCGCGGTCGAGGTGCGCTCGCCGATGGCCCTCGACGTCGGCGACGCCGTGGTGGCGGTGGCCGTCGAGGTCGGCGCCGAGCTGATCGTGCTGGGCCTGCGACGCCGCTCGCCGGTCGGCAAGCTGCTGCTGGGCAGCGTCGCCCAGCGGGTGCTGCTGGAGGCGCCGTGCCCGGTGCTGGCCGTCAAGGCCGACAGCGCGGTGCGCACCCCCGCAGGCGGCTGAGCGGGCCCGTCCGGGGCCGGGACGCCGGGGATCGCGCGCGATCGCCGACCGCGAGGGTTTCGACGCGGTCGGCGATCGGCGGCATACTCGAGGGCGATCATGACGACCGAATCCCGCACGCCCCTGTCCGTGGCCATGGTGACCCTGGGCTGTGCCCGCAACGAGGTCGACTCCGAGGAGCTGGCCGGGCGACTCGAGGCCGGCGGCTTCACCCTCGTCGCGGACCCCTCCGAGGCCGACACCGTCGTGGTCAACACCTGCGGCTTCGTCGAGGCCGCGAAGAAGGACTCCATCGACTCCCTGCTCCAGGCCGCCGACCTCAAGACCGAGCACGGCGGCAAGGCGCAGGCCGTCGTCGCGGTGGGCTGCCTGGCCGAGCGGTACGGCCACGAGCTGGCCGAGTCGCTGCCCGAGGCCGACGCCGTCCTCGGCTTCGACGACTACCCCGACATCGCCGCGCGCCTGCAGGCCATCGTCGCGGGGGAGCGGCCCGCCGCCCACACCCCGCAGGACCGACGCCTGCTGCTCCCGATCACCCCGGTCGAGCGCTCGCTCTCCGACGCCGCCGTGCCCGGCCACGCCTCCGGGCCGGCCTCGGTGCGCCGCCGCCTCGACTCCGGCCCGACCGCCGCGCTGAAGCTGGCCAGCGGCTGCGACCGTCGCTGCACCTTCTGCGCCATCCCGAGCTTCCGCGGCGCCTTCGTCAGCCGTCGGCCCTCCGACGTGCTCGCCGAGGGGCGCTGGCTGGCCGAGCAGGGTGCCAAGGAGCTGTTCCTCGTCAGCGAGAACTCCACCTCCTACGGCAAGGACCTCGGCGACCTGCGCCTGCTCGAGACCCTGCTGCCCGAGCTCGCCGCCATCGACGGCGTCGAGCGGGTGCGGGTCTCCTACCTGCAGCCCGCCGAGACGCGTCCCGGCCTGCTCGAGGCCATCGCCACGACGCCGGGCGTCGTGCCGTACTTCGACCTCTCCTTCCAGCACGCCAGCGCCACGGTGCTGCGTCGCATGCGCCGCTTCGGCGACCCCGAGTCGTTCCTCGGGCTCCTCGAGCGCGTCCGGGAGCTCGCGCCCACCGCGGGCGTGCGCTCCAACGTCATCGTCGGCTTCCCCGGCGAGACCGAGGAGGAGCTCCAGACCCTGTGCGACTTCCTCGTGGCCGCGCGCATGGACGTCACCGGCGTCTTCGGCTACTCCGACGAGGACGGCACCGAGGCGGCCGGCTTCGACGACAAGCTCGACGAGGACGAGATCCGCGCCCGCACCGAGCACGTCACGGCGCTGGTCGAGGAGCTCAACGCCCAGCGGGCCGAGGAGCGGATCGGCGAGCGGGTCGAGGTGCTCGTGGAGTCCCTCGAGGACGGTGTCCTCGGCCGGGCCGCCCACCAGGGTCCCGAGGTCGACGGCACCACCGCCCTCGTCGGCGACCCCGCGCTGCTGGCCACCCTGCGCGTCGGCGACCTGGTCACGGCGGTCGTCGACGACACCGATGGCGTCGACCTGATCGCCCGTCCCGAGCCCGCCGCGTCGCAGGAGGCCCCCCGATGACCGACGCCCCCGCGACCAAGCCGTCGAACCTCAACGTCCCGAACGCGCTGACGACGCTGCGCATCGTCCTGGTGCCGTTCTTCGGCTGGGCGCTGCTCGTCGACGGCGGCGAGTCCGCGGTGTGGCGCACCGTCGCGTACGTGATCTTCGCCGTCGCGATGATCACCGACAAGATCGACGGCGACCTCGCCCGCAAGCACGGCCTGGTCACCGACTTCGGCAAGATCGCCGACCCCATCGCCGACAAGGCGATCACCGGCATGGCGCTGATCGGCCTCTCGATCGTCGGCGACATCTGGTGGTGGGTCACCATCGTCGTGCTGGTGCGCGAGTGGAGCGTCACGCTGCTGCGCCTCTCGATCCTCCAGCACATCGTCATCGCCGCGAAGGACCTCGGCAAGCTCAAGACCACCGTCCAGGCCCTCGCCCTCGGCGGCCTGACCCTGCCCGGGCGCGACCCCGACCTGCCGGGCTGGCTCGACGTGCCGGGCGAGGTGCTCTTCTACCTCTCCCAGGCGCTCCTCGTGGTGGCCGTCGCCCTGACCCTGTGGTCGGGCGCGGAGTTCTACCGCGACGTCTGGCGTCAGCGGCACTCCCTGCGCAAGGCCTGAGGCCCCCGAGGCCCCCGAGACCGGATCGAGACCTTCCGCAGGCGGTTTCGTTGCGTCGGTGGTCTAGACGGACGGCCGCTCGGCGGGGCATCGTGCTCCCAGCCCCGGCTCCCGGGGCTGCGTCAGGAAGGTCAGACCTCAGTGCTCTCACGATCTCGGGTGAGGACCGGCGGGGGGACGTCGTCCCCCTCCGGCTCCGGACTCCACTCCGTCCGTCACGACCACGCGCCCGCGAGGTCCTCGCGCGCGTGCGGGCGTCCTCGACCCCTGTCCTGACGATCCCGCGGGCGGCGTGACGGGATCTCCCGTCTCGACCGGCCGCGGACACGGCGCGTTCACCCGAGCACACCTCGCGGGTCACCACCCCGCGCTCGGATGAGGCGCTCTCGTCCCACCCCTTCGCACCCTCGGAGCGTCATCCATGCGTTCAACCGACCGGCGGCGTCTCGCCGGCCTCGTGTCCCTGGGCGTCGCGGTGGGCGGTCTCGCACCGCTCGTCGCCTCTCCCGCCCACGCCAGTCCCGACGGCTCGGGCCTCGTCATCAGCGAGGTCTACGGAGGCGGCGGCAACGCCGGCGCCCCGTACACCCACGACTTCGTCGAGATCCTCAACCCCACCAGCGCCGCCATCGACCTGACCGGCCTCTCGGTGCAGTACCGCAGCAGCGGCGGCTCCGGCGCCGCGTCGGGCGTCACGGCGCTCAGCGGCTCGCTCGCCGCGGGCGCCAGCCTGCTGGTGCAGGAGGGCACCAACGGCGCCGTCGGCTCGGCCCTGCCGACCCCCGACGTCACCGGCACCATCAACCTCAGCGCGACCAACGGCACCGTGTTCATCGCGAAGAGCACCACCGCGATCACGCCCGCCGTCCCGTTCAAGGGCAGCGCGGACGTCGTCGACCTCGTCGGCTACGGCACCTCGAACACCTTCGAGACCAAGGCCGCCCCGGCGGGAACGAACACGACCTCGCTCGCGCGCAGCGGGGCCGGCAAGGACACCGACGACAACTCGACCGACCTCACGGCCGGCGGTCCCACCCCGAAGGGGACCGGCGGCTCGGGCGGCGGCACGGGCGGCGACGTCCCGCCGGCGCCCGACCTGACGGCCATCGCCGCCATCCAGGGCACCGGCACCACGACGCCGCTCTCCGGCCAGACCGTGCGCACGCAGGGCGTCGTCACGGCGTCCTACCCCGCGGGCGGCCTCAAGGGCTTCTACCTGCAGACCGCCGGCACCGGCGGCGACGACGCCACGCCGGGCGCCTCCGACGCGATCTTCGTCTACGCGCCCTCGCTGACCTCCCTGCCCGCCGTGGGCGACTCCGTCGAGGTCACCGGCAAGGCCGGCGAGTTCGGCGGCCTCACCCAGATCACGGTCGCGGCCGCCGGCGACATCACCGCGGTGACCCCCGCGCTCGCCGCGGTCACCCCGCGTCGCACCGCCTGGTACACCACCGACGCCGACCGCGAGGCGCACGAGGGCGAGCTGCTCCAGCTCACCGACGACCTCACCGTCACCAACTCCTACAACGCCTCGCAGTACGGCGAGATCGGCCTGGCCACCGGCACGACGCCGCTGATCCAGCCCACCGAGGTGCGCGACTTCCAGACCGGCTCGCCCGAGCAGATCACCGCGCAGAACGCCCAGCGCCTGGTCACCCTCGACGACGGCAAGTCGGAGAGCTTCTACGGGGCCGCCAGTGGCACGCCGTCCTCGTACGTCGACGCCACCCACCCGGTGCGGGTCGGCGCGACCGCCACGCTCAAGGGCGCCTTCGTCCTCGACTACCGCAACAGCCTGTGGAAGCTGCAGCCGCGCACGCCCGTCACCGGTCTCGGTGACGACGTCGCGACCTTCGCCGACACCCGCACCGCGGCGCCCGAGGCCGTCGGGGGCGACGTGCACATCGCCACCTTCAACGTCCTGAACTTCTTCCCGACCACCGGCGCCGACATCGTCGCCGCGGGCGGCACCTGCTCGTTCTACGACGACCGCGCCGGCAACCACGTCACCGTGAACACCTGCACCACCGCCAGCGGCGGCCAGGGTCCGCGTGGCGCAGCCGACGCCGCCAACCACGCCCGGCAGCGCGCGAAGATCGTCTCGGCGATCAATGCTCTCGGCGCCGGCATCGTCTCGCTGGAGGAGCTGGAGAACTCCGCGAAGTTCGGCCCCGACCGCGACGCCGCCATCAAGTCCCTCGTGGCCTCGCTCAACGCCGACGCCGGCTCCACCGTGTGGGCCTACGTGCCCTCGCCGGCGACCCGCCCGGCGCTGGCCGACGAGGACGTCATCCGCACCGGCTTCATCTACAAGCCGGCCCTGGTGAGCCCCGTGGGCGCCTCGCTGATCCTCGACGACCAGACCAACTTCGACAACGCCCGCGAGCCGCTCGCCCAGGCCTTCAAGAAGACCGGCGACCCCGACTCCCGCGCGTTCGCGGTGATCGTCAACCACCTCAAGTCCAAGGGCGCCAGCGGCGCCACCGGCGACAACGCCGACCAGGGCCAGGGCGCCTGGAACGCCGACCGCATCGGTCAGGCCAAGGCGGTCGCCGCCTTCGCCGAGACCGTGAAGCAGGCGCGCAGCCTCTCGGCGGTCTTCCTCGTGGGCGACTTCAACTCCTACTCCATGGAGGACCCGATCCAGGCGCTGGAGGACGCCGGCTACGAGCTCGTCGAGTCCGACACCCCCGGCGAGGAGACCTACTCCTTCAGCGGCCTGTCCGGCTCGCTCGACCACGTCCTCGGCAACGCCGCTGCGATGTCGCTCGTCACGGGTGCGGACATCTGGAACATCAACTCCGTCGAGACGGTGGGCTTCCAGTACAGCCGCTACAACAACAACGTCACCGACCTGTATCGGCCCAACCCCTACGGCGCCTCCGACCACGACCCCGAGGTCGTCGGCCTCACCTTCCCGAAGGCACCCGCGGACACCGCGTCGATCAACCTGCTGAACATCAATGACTTCCACGGTCGCATCGACGCCAACACCACGAGGTTCGCCACCACCATCGAGCAGCTGCGTGACGCCGCCGGCGCCGACAACACGCTGTTCCTCTCGGCCGGCGACAACATCGGCGCCTCGCTGTTCGCCTCGGCGGTGCAGAAGGACGAGCCGACCCTCGACGTCCTCGACGCCCTCGGGCTGAGGACCTCGGCGGTGGGCAACCACGAGTTCGACCGCGGCTTCGCCGACCTGCAGGGCCGCGTCAGCGACCGTGCGGACTTCGACTACCTCGGCGCGAACGTCTACAAGAAGGGCACCACGACGCCGGCGCTGCCGGAGTACGCCACCTTCCAGGCCGACGGCCTGACCGTCGGCGTCATCGGCACGGTCACCCAGGAGACCCCGACGCTCGTCTCGCCCGACGGCGTGGCCGACCTCGACTTCGGCGACCCGGTCGCGGCCACGAACCGCGTCGCGGCCCAGCTCTCCGACGGCGACCCGTCCAACGGCGAGGCCGACGTCATCGTCGCGGAGTACCACGAGGGCGCCGGTGACGGCACGCCCGAGGGCGCGACCCTCGAGCAGGAGGTCGCCGCCGGCGGCGCCTTCGCCGACATCGTCACCAAGACCTCGGCCAAGGTCGACGTCATCTTCACCGGCCACACCCACAAGCAGTACGCGTGGGACGGCCCGATCCCCGGGGTCCAGGGCAAGACCCGCCCGATCCTGCAGACCGGCTCCTACGGCGAGAACATCGGCCAGGTCCGCCTGACCGTCGACCGCGCCACCGACGAGGTCACCGCCTACACCCAGCGCAACGTGGCCCGGGTGGCCGCCGAGGACCTCTCCTACCCGCGGGTGGCGAAGGTCAAGGAGATCACCGACGCCGCGCTGGCCAAGGCCGCCCAGGTCGGCAACCAGCCGGTCGGGTCCATCACCGCGGACATCACCACCGCCTACGCCGGTGGCGCCCGCGACGACCGGTCGCGTGAGTCCACGCTCGGCGGCCTCGTGGCCGACGCGCTCAAGGAGGGCATCAAGAGCCAGGCCGACGTCGACCTCGGCATCACCAACCCCGGCGGTCTGCGCGCGGAGCTGCTCTACAAGGGCGACACCACCTCCAACCCGGCCAACACCGACGGCGTGGTCACCTACGCCGAGGCCAACGCGGTGCTGCCGTTCAACAACACCGTCGCCGTCGTCAGCCTCACCGGTGCGCAGCTCAAGGACGTCCTCGAGCAGCAGTGGCAGACCAACCCCGACGGCACCGTCCCGTCGCGGCCCTACCTGCAGCTCGGCCTGAGCCGCAACGTCGCCGTCACCGCCGACCCGACCAAGCCGGCCGGGAGCCGGATCACCTCGGTGCGCATCGACGGCACGGCGCTGGACCCGAAGAAGACCTACAAGGTCTCGACGCTGACCTTCCTGGCCGCCGGAGGCGACAACTTCCGCGCGTTCAAGGCCGGCACCACCGTCGACACCGGTCTGCTCGACGCCCAGCTGTGGCGCGACTACCTCGCGGCGCAGGCGCCGGTGAAGCCCGACTACGCCCGTCGTCAGGTCTTCTCCACCGACCTGCCGGCGAGCCTGCAGGCGGGCGTGGCCTCCACGTTCACCCTCGGCGTCGGCGCCACCACGGCCCCGACGTACCCGCTGAACCCGAAGACGCTCGACCTCACCTCGCTCGGCGCCCCGGCCAACACCTCGGTGACGGCCACCCTGCGCCACGCGGACGGCACCACCGAGCAGGTCGGCCAGCCCTTCGCCGTCGCCGACGGCCTGGCGAAGATCGACCTCACGCTGCCGGCGTCGGTGAAGACCGGCGACGTCGTCGAGCTGAAGGCGTCCCCGTCGGGCACGACCGTCACGATCCCGGCCGAGCCGGCCGCCGCGCCGACCGAGTCGTCGATCACGGCCACGGCCGACGACGTCGCCTCCGGCCAGGACACCGTCGTCAAGGCCACGGTGGCCCCGGCCACCGCCACGGGCACCGTCGAGGTCCGCGAGGGCGACACCCTCCTGGGCACCGGCACCCTGGCCGACGGCAGCGTCACGATCACGGTGAAGGCCGGCACCCTGTCGGCCGGCAGCCACACGCTGACCGTCCGCTACCTCGGCGACGACGCCACCGCGCCGTCCTCGACGACCCTCACCACGACGGTCGGGAAGCAGGCCAGCGTCGTCACCGTGACGCCGCCGGCGAGCAACCCGGTGGTCCGCGGCTCGCGGACGCCGCTCAAGGTCGAGGTCACCGCCGGCGGCGAGCCCGTCGCCGACGGCGTCGTCGCGGCGTTCGTCGACGGCACCGAGGTCGACCGCGCCACGCTGCGCTCGGGCAAGGCCACGCTCCTGGTGGGCCCGTTCGCGACGGCCGGTCGCGAGCAGGTGCAGGTGCGCTACCTCGGCACCGACGAGGTGGCCGCCTCGAGCCGCTCGATCAGCCTGGTCGTGCGCAAGGCGGCGGCGTTCGTCTCGGTGAGCCACACCCCCGACCGGGTCGTGGCGGGCACCACCAAGGTGTTCCTCCGCATCGCCGTCGACGCGCAGTACTCCTCGCTGGTGCCCCGGGGCCGGGTCACCATCACGGCCGACGGCCGCACCACGACGGCCTGGCTCGGCGAGGACGGTCGCGTCCTGGTCCGGCTCGCGCCGTTCGCCAAGGCCGGTCCGCACACCGTCGTCGTCCGCTACGCGGGCAGCGGCGACGTGAACGGCGGCTCGGCCCGCGAGGGGATCTACGTCAGCTCGCGCTGATCGCTCCCCCGCACACCGCACGACGACGGGGCCCGTCCGAGCACTGCTCGGGCGGGCCCTGCCGCGTCCGCGTGGGTCGCGCGGACTCAGCCGACGACGTCGTAGGCGGCCTTGACCAGCGCGAGGTGGCTGAAGGCCTGCGGGAAGTTGCCGATCGCGCGACCGGTCGTGGGGTCGTGCTCCTCGGCGAGCAGCCCGACGTCGTTGGTGAGGCCGACGAGCCGATCGAGCAGCGCGCGGGCGTCGTCGCGCCGGCCGGCGCCGGCGTAGGCGCTCACCAGCCAGAACGAGCACGCGAGGAACGGGTGCTCCTCGCCCTCGAGCCCGTCGACGCCGGAGTCGGTGCGGTAGCGCAGCACCAGGCCGTCGCGCAGCAGCTCGCGCTCGACGGCCTCGATCGTGCCGAGCATCCGCGGGTCGTCGGGCTCGATCAGCCCGTGCCAGGAGAGCATCAGCACCGAGGCGTCGAGGTCGTGGCCCTCGAAGTGCTGGACGAAGGTGTTGCGCTCGGCGTCGAAGCCGCGGGTGAGCACCTGCTCGCGCACCTCGTCGCGGATCGCGCGCCAGCGCTCGACCGAGGCGGGGGCGGCCGGCAGGTCGTAGCGCTCGACGGCGCTGACCGCCCGGTCGAAGGCCACCCAGATCATCGCCTTGGAGTGGGTGAAGTGCCGCGGCTCGCCCCGGATCTCCCAGATGCCGCGATCGGGCTCCTGCCAGTGCCGGGCGAGCTCGTCGACGAGCGTGCGCTGCAGCGCCCACGCGTTGCCGTCGGGGTCCTCGCCCCGCTCGCGCAGCTGCGCCATGGCCTCCATGACCTCGCCGAGCACGTCGTGCTGCAGCTGGGTGACCGCGCCGTTGCCGATGCGCACCGGGCGCGAGCCCTCGTAGCCGGGGAGGTGGTCGAGCTCGTGCTCGGGGAGTCGCCGCGCGCCGTCGACGCCGTAGAGCACCTGGAGGTCCTCGGGGTCGCCGGCGACGGCGCGCAGCAGCCAGTCGCGCCACAGCCGCGCCTCCTCGGCGTAGCCCGCCTGCAGCAGCGCGCCGATGGTGAGGGCGGCGTCGCGCAGCCAGCAGTAGCGGTAGTCCCAGTTGCGCGAGCCGCCGATCAGCTCGGGCAGCGAGGTGGTCGGCGCGGCGACGATGCCGCCGGTCTCCTCGTGGGTCATCAGGCGCAGGGTGAGCAGCGAGCGTCGGACGGCCTCCGCGTGCGGCACCTCGTCGCAGCCGTGCCGCAGCCACGCCTCGTCGTCGGCGCGGGTCTCCTCGATGAGATGCTCGAGCGGGCCGAGGTCCTGCAGGGGCTCGTGGGAGGGCATCCACACGGTGGCGAAGACGAGGTCGTCGCCGGCCGCGACCTCGAACCGGTCGGTGTGGGTGTGGTCGGTGGCCCTCGGCAGCCGCGGACCCCGCAGCACGAGGCGGTCGGGGCCCCCGATGGCGGTGATGACGTGCTCCTCGCCCAGACGCTGGCGGCGCACCCAGGGCCGCACCGAGCCGTAGTCGAGCCGGACCCGCCACTCGTGGCGCATCTCCACGACCCCGCGCACGCCCTCCAGGCGCCGCACGACGTCGGCGCGCCCGTCCCCGCGGGGCATCAGGTCGGTGAGCCGGACCTCGCCCTCGGAGGTCGTGAAGGTCGTCTCCAGGACGCCGGAGTCGCCGACGTAGCGCCGGCTCACCTCGTAGGCGCCGATCGGCTCGAGCTGCCAGTGACCGTGGTCGTCGCTGCCGAGGAGCCCGGCGAAGCACGCGGGGGAGTCGAAGCGGGGCAGGCACAGCCAGTCGATCGAGCCGTTCGTGCCCACCAGGGCCGCGGTGCGCCGATCGCCGATGAGCGCGTAGTCCTCGATCCGCAGGGGCATGCGGGCGAGCGTACGGCCGGGCCCGTCGCAGCGGGCCGCCGAAGGGGTGCCGAGCGGTCTCGTTCGGACGCACGGGGCGCCGATGGCTGCGGCCGGACGCCGGGCCGGACGGCGGATCGGCCACGATCGTGCGTCAGATCACCCCACCTGCGGCGGGAAGATCCACCGCTCCGGTAGCGTTGGCACCACCACAGGAAGGGAGGTCTCCCATGGTGCTGTTCCGTCGACTCCTCGGCGACGTGCTCCGCGACCAGCGGATGCAGCGTGGCATGACCCTGCGCGAGGTCTCCGCCGAGGCGCGTGTGAGCCTCGGCTACATCTCCGAGATCGAGCGCGGCCAGAAGGAGGCGTCCTCCGAGCTGCTCGCCTCGCTGTGCTCGGCGCTCGACCTCCCGCTCTCGGTCGTCCTGCGGTCGGTCTCCGACGCCGTCGCGCTGGAGGAGTCCGCCCTCGCGCCGACTCCGATCCCCGTGCGCGCCGACGCCGAGGTCGTGCCCTCCGCCGCCTGACGGCCCGCGCCGGCCGGTCGGGTCCCGGACCTCACCCGAGAGGCTGGCAGGTCGGGCAGAAGTAGACCGTGCGCTCCTGCCCCTGCGGACCCTGCTGCTCGACGCGGATCCGCCCCCCGCAGCGGCGGCACGGGGCGTGGTCGCGCCGATAGACCCAGTGCCGCTCGCGCTCGCGCAGGTCGCCGGTGGTCGTCTGGATCGGACGCTCCTTGTTCACCTCGAGCATCTGTCGACCGCGCCGGATCATCCGCGGGAGCCGGTCGGCGATCTCGCCGACCGGACGCAGCGGGTGCACGCCGGACACGAAGAGCAGCTCGGCGACGTACATGTTGCCGAGCCCGGCCAGGTTGCGCTGGTCGCGCAGCGCCTCGCCGGCCGGACGCTCCGGGTCGGCGAGCAGGCGGCGCAGCGCCTCGTCGGCGTCGAAGTCGCCGAGCAGGTCCGGGCCGAGGTAGGCCACCAGTCCGGCCTCCTCGCTGCGCGGCACCAGCTCGACGACGCCGAGGGAGAAGCCGACCGCCACCACGCCCTCGGCGCGCAGCACCACGCGGGCCTGGTGCTCGGGGCGCGACCACGGCTGGCCCGGGCGGAACAGCCGCCAGGAGCCCTCCATGCGCAGGTGGGTGTGGAGCGTCCAACCCGGTCCGTCGTCGGGGTCGAGACGGGTCAGCAGGTGCTTGCCGTAGGACGCGGTGCCGCTGACGAGCGCGCCGGCGAGCTCGACCGTGGCCAGGGACGGGACGCGGAAGTCGCTGCGGGTCAGCCGTCGGCCTGCCAGCCCACGGTCGAGCAGCCGGGCGGCCCGGTAGACGGTGTCGCCCTCAGGCACGGGCGCCCCCGCGCGCCTCGGCGCGACCGTCGAGCCGCAGTCCGCGCGGGGTCGCGACGAACCCGGCGGTCTCGAGCGCCGAGCGCAGCGGCGAGGAGCCGGCGCCCAGGAGCGGCGCGCCGTCGGCCCGCTCGACGGTGAGACGCCCGAGCGCGCCACGCCCGGCCGCCTCGGCGAGCGCGGTGGCGGCCGGCACGAGCAGCGCCTCGTCGTCGGTCCAGCTCAGCAGCGTGCGGCCACCGCGCTCGACGTAGAGAGCGAGGGCGCCGTCGACGAGCACGACGAGCGCACCGGCCTTGCGCCCCGGGCGGTGCCCCTCGGCGTCGCCGGGCCGCTCGGGCCATCCGAGCGCGGCGCCGTAGGGATTGGCGGGGTCGGTGGCGGCCAGCGCGAGCGCGACGGGCTTCTCGTCGGGGCCGACCTCGCTGAAGGTGCGCAGCCGATCGACGGCGCCCGCGGTGCCGAACTGCGCGGCGCCGAGCCCGGCGACGAAGTACCCGCGACGGCAGCGGCCGGACTCCTCGAAGGCCGAGAGCACCTTGTAGACCGCCGAGAAGCCGCCCTCGACCCGCTCGCTGACCGCCGCGCCACGCACGACGACGCCGTGACGCTCGAGCATCCGCTCGGCCGTGGCGTGGGCGCGCCGCGTGGGGTCGGCGTCGACCTCCGGCAGCAGGGCCCAGCGGCCGGCGGTCTCGGGCGGCCCGGTGCGCACCGTGCGCACCGGGCGGCGTCCGCCGCCGGTGGTGGTGGAGGCCAGCCGGGGCCGCGGCGGCGGTCGCTTCGAGCGATGCGACGGGGTGCCTCCGCGCACCAGCGCGCGCAGCGGCACGAGCGTGTCGTTGCCGACGTGGCCGGCCCACACGAGCTCCCAGAGCGCGGCCGACAGCTCGGCGTCGGAGGCGCGGTGTCCGGCTGCGCCCACCTGGTCGGCGAGCTGGCGGAAGAACCAGGCGCCGCCGCCTGCGAGGGCCTCGAGCAGCGCCTGCGCGAGCTCGGAGACCGGCTGGGCGTCGGGGATCGGCAGCGTCAGCGGAGCCTGGTCGGCGAGGTGGAGGGAGACCCAGCCGTCGGCTCCGGCGAGCGTGCCGTGCCCGGCCCACAGCACCTCGCCGGTGGCGGTGAGCTCGTCGAGGAAGGCCGGCTCGTAGTCGCGCACCCGGGAGGCGAGGATCAGCGGCTCGAGCGCGCTGGCGGGCACCGCGCAGCCGGCCAGCTGATCGACCGCGGCGAGGACGCCGTCGACGCCCCACCAGCCGCGGCGCCGCGGGCCGCCGCTGGGCGCGGTCACCTGCTGCCAGGCCGGCAGGAAGCGGGCCAGCGCCTCGGGATCGACCGGCTCGACCTCCTGGCGCAGCCGGGCCAGGGAGCGGCGCCGCAGGCGGCGCAGCACCTCGGCGTCGCACCACTCGCTGCCGCTGCCGGCGGGGCGGAACTCGCCCTCGAGCACGCGGCCCTGGGAGGCCAGGCGCTGGAGGGTCATCCGCACGACGGCCGAGCCGAGGCCCAGACGGCGGGCGACGTCGGCGTCGGTGAAGGGGCCGTGGGTGCGTGCGAACCGTCCGACGAGGTCGCCGAGAGGATCCTCGACGGGATCGCTGAACGCCTCGGGCGTGCCCGGCGGCACCGGGACGCCGAGGCCGTCGCGCAGGCGGCCGACGTCCTCGACGGCAGCCCAGCGCTCCTCGCCGGCCACCCGGACCTCGACGGCTCGGCGGCTGCCGGCCAGGGCCTGGAGCCAGCCGGCGACGTCGGCGTCGGGGACGCTGCGCTCGCGCACCTCCTCGGTGCTCAGCGGGCCCAGCAGGCGCAGGAGGTCGGCGACCCCCTCGGCGTCGCGGACCCGGCGGTCGGCGGCGGTGCGCTGCAGCTCGGCCTCGAGCTCGGCGAGGACGTCGGGGTCGAGCAGCTCGCGCAGCTCGGCGCGTCCGAGCAGCTCGGCGAGCAGGCCCTGGTCGAGGGAGAGCGCGGCCGCGCGGCGCTCGGCGAGCGGGGAGTCGCCCTCGTAGACGAACTGCGCGACGTAGCCGAAGAGCAGGGTGCGGGCGAACGGCGAGGGGCTGGGCGTGGCGATGTCGGCCACCTGCACCTCGCGCCGCTCGACGCGACGCATGAGGTCGACGAGGGCGGGGAGGTCGTAGACGTCCTGGAGGCACTCGCGCACCGCCTCGAGCACGATCGGGAACGACGGGTACTTCGAGGCGACCTCGAGGAGGGCCGCCGCACGCTGCCGCTGCTGCCACAGGGGAGATCGACGGCCCGGGTCGCGGCGGGGCAGCAGCAGGGCGCGGGCCGCGCACTCGCGGAAGCGTGCGGCGAACAGCGCCGACCCGCCGACCTCCTGGGTGACGAGCTGGTCGATCTCCTCGGGGTCGAAGACGACGAGGTCGGCGCCCGGCGGCTCGGCGTCGGAGTCGGGGATGCGGATGACGATGCCGTCGTCGGAGGCCATCGCCTGACCGTCGACGCCGAGCCGCTCGCGCAGGCGGGCGTTGATGGCCAGCGCCCACGGCGCGTGCACCGGCGTGCCGTAGGGGGAGTGCAGCACCAGGCGCCAGTCGCCGAGCTCGTCGCGGAAGCGCTCGAGCAGCAGGGTGGTGTCGCCGGGCAGCACGCGCGTGGCCTCGACCTGCTCGTGCAGGTAGGTGACGAGGTTGCCGGCCGCGAACTCGTCGAGCCCGCCCTCGCGAGCGCGCGTCTCGGCCTGGCCGCGGGGGAGCGCGGCGAGCTCGCGCATGAAGGAGCCGATCGCGGCGCCGAGCTCGGCGGGACGGCCCGGCGCGTCGCCCTTCCAGAACGGCAGCCGGCCCGGGACGCCCGGCGCCGGGGTGACCAGGACGCGGTCGTGGGTGATGTCCTGGATGCGCCAGCTGGTGGCGCCGAGCGCGAAGACATCGCCGACGCGCGACTCGTAGACCATCTCCTCGTCGAGCTCGCCGACGCGCTTGCCCGGCCCCTCGGCGCCGGCGAGGAAGACGCCGAAGAGCCCGCGGTCGGGGATGGTGCCGCCGCTGGTGACGGCCAGGCGCTGGGCGCCGGGGCGCCCGGTGAGGGTGCCGGTGACGCGGTCCCAGACGATGCGCGGGCGCAGCTCGGAGAACTCGTCGGAGGGATAGCGGCCGGCGAGGAGGTCGAGCGTGGCCTCGTAGGCGGCGCGGGGCAGCCCGGAGAAGGAGGCGCAGCGGCGCACGAGGTCGAAGAGCTCGTCGACGTCCCACGACTCCAGGGCGCAGGCCGCCACCACCTGCTGGGCCAGGACGTCGAGGGGGTTGGTGGGCACCCGCAGGGACTCGATGGCGCCCGTGCGCATGCGCTGCACCGCGACGGCGGTCTGGGCGAGGTCGCCGCGGTGCTTGGGGAACAGGACGCCGCGCGAGACCTCGCCGACCTGGTGGCCGGCGCGTCCGACGCGCTGCAGCGCGCTCGCGACGCTCGGCGGCGACTCGATCTGGACGACGAGGTCGACGGCGCCCATGTCGATGCCCAGCTCGAGGCTGGAGGTCGCCACGACGGCCGGCAGCCGGCCGCGCTTGAGGTCGTCCTCGATGAGCGCGCGCTGCTCCTTGGAGACCGAGCCGTGGTGGGCCTTGGCGATGACCACCTCGTTCTCGGGGGCCGGCTCGTCGCCGCGCGGGGAGTCGGTGAGGCCGCTCTGGGCCATCTTCGCCGCGGGCGGCGCGCCGACCGGCGTGCCCCCGGCGCGGCGGGTGGCGATCTCGTTGAGGCGCGCGGTGAGCCGCTCGGAGAGGCGGCGGGAGTTGGCGAAGACGAGGGTGGAGCGGTGCTGCTCGATGAGATCGACGACGCGCTCCTCGACGTGCGGCCACAGCGACGCCGCGCGGCTGGGCTCCTCCGACGGACCGGCGTCGAAGGGGTCGAAGAGGTCGTCGGGGAGGTCGCCCGGGAGGTCGGGATCGGCGGGGGGCTCCTCGACGGCGCCCGACCGCGGCGGCGGCAGCGTCTCGGGCGCGGGCGGCGGGGAGGTCATGTCCTCGACCGGGACGACCACGCGGAGGTCCCACTGCTTGCTGGAGGCGGGGGAGACGACGTCGACCGGCGCGGTGCCGCCGAGGTAGCGGGCGACCTCCTCGAGGGGGCGGACGGTGGCGGAGAGCCCGATGCGCTGGGCGGGCCGCTCGAGCAGCGCGTCGAGCCGCTCGAGGGTGAGCGCGAGGTGCGCGCCGCGCTTGGTGCCCGCGACCGCGTGGACCTCGTCGACGATCACGGTCTCGACGCCCTGCAGCGACTCGCGCGCGGCGGAGGTGAGCATGAGGAACAGCGACTCGGGCGTGGTGATGAGGATGTCGGGGGGCCGGGTGCTGAGGCGTCGCCGGTCGGCGGCGGCGGTGTCGCCGGAGCGGACCCCGACCTCGACGTCGTTGACCTTCGTGCCGAGCCGGTCGGCGGTGTGCCGGATGCCGGCGAGCGGGGCCCGCAGGTTGCGCTCGACGTCGACGGCCAGCGCCTTGAGCGGGGAGACGTAGAGGACCCGACACCGCTGCGTGCGCTCCTCGGGGCGCGGCGCGGTGAGGAGGCGGTCGAGGGACCACAGGAACGCGCTGAGGGTCTTGCCCGAGCCGGTGGGCGCCACGACCAGCGCGTGGCGTCCGGCGCCGATCGCCTCCCAGGCCCCCTGCTGGGCGGGGGTGGGCTCGGCGAAGGCCGCGGCGAACCACGTGCGCGTGGGGTCGCTGAAGCGCTCGAGGGCCGGATGGGTCACGCCGTCATCTTGACGCACGCCGCCGACAGTCCCGCTCGCCCGTGGGGTGGGCCGGCGTCCCCGGCACGGCGTCATCCCGACCGGAGACGGCAGGATCGCGGCGGCGTCGTCGGGGTCCGGGCCAGGAGAATCGACGCCGTGAGCGCCTCGAACGAGCCCGAGCAGCCCGAGCCCGACACCGCCGACTGGACCTGGGTGCTCGACCGTCCCTGTCCCGACTGCGGCTACGACTCCTCGAGCCTGACGGCGAGGGCCGTGGCCGACCGGATCCGCGAGGACGCCGCGGCCTGGGCCCGCGTGGCCCTGTCGCCCGGCGCCGAGGTGCGGCCGGCGCCGCGGGTGTGGTCGCCCCTGGAGTACGCCTGCCACGTGCGCGACGTCCACCAGGTCTTCGCCGGGCGGGTCCGGCTGATGCTGGCGCAGGACGACCCCGCCTTCCCGAGCTGGGACCAGGACGCCACCGCGCTCGAGCGCGACTACCCCGCGACGCCGCCCGCGACCCTCGTCGAGGAGCTGCAGGCGGCGGCCGACGACGTCGCCGGCCTCTACGACGCCGTGGCCGCGGGGCCCGCGTCGGCGTGGGAGCGCACCGGGCGTCGCAGCGACGGCAGCGTCTTCACCCTGGACTCCCTGGCGCGCTACCACCTGCACGACGTCGTCCACCACCGCTGGGACGTCGAGGGACGTCGGGGGATGACGGAGGGCTGAGCCCCGCGCGGTGCGCGGCTCGCGGGGCCCGGCATCATGGGCCCATGCGGCACACGGAGTTCTGGAGCAGGCTGGAGGCCGCGCTGCCCGCGGGCTACGCTGCCACGTGGGCGCGGATGTACGTCATGAGCGAGCTCGGCGGCCGCACCGCCCAGCAGGCCCTCGATGCCGGCGTCGCGCCGAAGGAGGTCTGGGCCGCCGTCTGGCGGGCGCTGGACCTGCCGGCCACCCAGCGCTGAGCTCACCGGATCGACCCCCGCGGCCGCACCGGTCGGGTGGGCGGCGACGGGTCGACGGGTCCGGACTGGCAGGCTGACGGCCATGAGCGACCTGCGTGCGGACGTCGCCGTCATCGGCGGCACGGGCTTCTACTCCTTCCTCGACGACTACGAGGAGGTCGAGGTCGAGACGCCCTACGGCCCGCCGTCGGCGCCGATCGCGGTCGGCGAGGTCGCCGGCCGCTCGGTGGCCTTCCTCCCGCGTCACGGCCGCCACCACGACCACCCGCCGCACGCGGTGCCCTACCGCGCCAACGCGTGGGCGCTGCGCTCGCTGGGCGTGCGCCAGGTGCTCGCGCCGTGCGCCGTCGGCGGCCTGCGGGCCGAGGTGGAGCCGGGCGACGTCGTCGTCCCCGACCAGCTCGTCGATCGCACGCACCGGCGGGTCTCCAGCTTCGTCGAGACCGGCGCCGTGCACCTGCCCTTCGCCGACCCCTACTGCGCCGGCGTCGGGGGAGCGGTGCTGGCCGCCGACGCCGCGGTCGGTGGCGGCGCGAAGGCCGGCGGCACCATGGTGATCATCGAGGGCCCGCGGTTCTCCACCCGCGCGGAGTCGCGGTCCTACGCCCGGGAGGGCTGGACCCTCATCAACATGACCGGCCACCCCGAGGCGCCCCTGGCCCGCGAGATGCGGCAGTGCTACGCCGCCATCGCGCTGGTCACCGACATGGACGCCGGGGCCGAGAGCGGCGACGGCGTGGGGCAGGAGGAGGTCTTCGCCCGGTTCCGCGCGAACCTGGAGCGCCTCACGGGTCTGCTCACCGGCGCGATCGAGCGCCTCCCCGACCCCGACGGCTGCGCCTGCTCGTCGTGGGCCGAGGGCCTCGAGCTCACCTACGAGATCCCGGGGGCCTGACGTGCGGGTGCTCCTCACCGGCGCTGCCGGGTTCATCGGCGGCGCGATCGCCCGCCTCCTCGAGGCCGAGGGGCACGACGTCGTCGGCGTCGACCTCATGCTCGCGCAGGCCCACGGCTCGAGCCGGCCGCCCGAGGGCGTCCACCGGGTCGACCTGCGCGACCCCGAGCCGTGGCCAGCGCTGCTCGAGGGCGTCGACGTCGTGTGCCACCAGGCGGCGATGGTCGGAGCCGGCGTCACGCCCGCCGACCTCCCGCTCTACGCCGGCCACAACGACCTCGGCACCGCCGTCCTGCTCGCGGCGATGCACGCCGCCGGCGCGAGCCGGCTGGTGCAGGCCTCCTCGATGGTGGTCTACGGCGAGGGCCGCTACGTCTGTCCCGAGCACGGCGTCCAGGTGCCCGGCCCGCGGGCGGTCGCCGCTCTCGACGCCGGCGACTTCGAGAACCACTGCGGCGTCTGCGGCGCCGTCCTCGGGTGGGAGCTGGTCGACGAGGACGCGCGCCTGGACCCCCGCTCGTCCTACGCCGCCAGCAAGCTGGCCCAGGAGCACTACGCGAGCGCCTGGGCGCGGCAGGCCGACGCCGCGGCCATCAGCCTGCGCTACCACAACGTCTACGGCCCGGGCATGCCGCGCGACACCCCGTACTCCGGCGTCGCGGCGATGTTCCGCTCCTCCCTGGAGCGCGGCGAGCGGCCGCGGGTGTTCGAGGACGGCGCGCAGATGCGCGACTTCGTGCACGTCGACGACGTCGCCCGCGCCAACCTCGCGGCGATCGACGCGGTGCTGGCCGCCGACGGCGGGCACGTCGCGGCCTACAACGTCGCCAGCGGGAGCCCGGTGCGGATCCTCGACGTCGCCACCGCGGTGGCGGCCGGCACGGGCGCCGACCTCGAGCCCGAGGTCACCGGCGGCTATCGGCTCGGCGACGTCCGGCACATCGTCGCGTCGCCGCAGCGGGCGCGCGAGGAGCTCGGGTTCACCGCGCAGGTGCTGCCGCAGGACGGCCTGGCCGCGTTCGCGACCGCCCCGCTGCGCGCCTGAGCAGCCGGCGCGGGTCCGTCACCAGCTGGTGTAGAGCAGCTGCTGGACGCCCAGCGCCCAGACGACCTGGCCGACGAGCGCCGCCAGCCGCCAGCGAGGGTCCAGACCCGCGAGCCCGAGGGTCAGCCAGGGCATGAACGGCAGCCAGATGCGCTCGACCTCGGCCTTGCTCATCCGGGAGACGTCGGCCAGCGCGATCGCCAGGGCCGCGGCGCCGACCAGCAGCAGCACGGCGCGCTCGGTCGCCCGCGGACGGGCGGCGACCTGGGCGAGACCGGCCGCGACGAACGGCCCCGCGCTGATCAGCAGCGCGGCGAGGTTGCCCCACATCCAGTAGGACGCCGGGCGGATCGAGGCGATGCCGTCCCAGTAGCGGTCGTGCAGCACCGGGTACGCCTCCCACCAGGAGAACCCGGCGACGGCGAAGCCGAGCACCACGGCGAGGGCCGCCAGCGCCGCCACGGGCAGCGGACGCCAGGCCCGCCCCGCCAGCAGGACGGCGAGCGCGAGCAGGCCCAGCAGCGGCAGCCCGTAGCTCATCATCACCGCGGCGCCGAGCAGGAGCCCGGCGGGCACGGCCCAGAGCAGCCGCCGTCCGCCGCGGGTGGCCAGGGCCAGGCAGGCCAGACCCCAGGCGGCCACGGCCGCGAAGAGCCCGTCGGCCGAGACGGCCATGAACACCACGGCCGGCGTGAGCGCCAGGAACGGCGCCGCACGGCGTCCCCAGCCCTCGGCGCCGAGGGCGCGCAACGTCACCAGGACGGCCGGAACCACGGTGCATGCGAGCACGGTGACGACGACGCCCGCGGCGAGGTCTCCGCCGAGCCCGATCCGCACGAGCCCGACGAAGAACAGCGTCGCGAGCGGCGGATGGCCGGCCACGTGCGTGGGCCAGTTGTGGGCGGCGTCGATCGGGATCCGCTCCACGAAGCCGGTGAGGAAGGCGTGGACGTCGTCGATGGACCGTGCCGTGCCGAGGTACTCCCCGGACGAGCCCAGCACGCGGGAGAGGCCCTCGGTGCCGTCGACCAGGGCGAGGGAGAGCGCCCAGCCCAGGCAGATCGCGTAGGTCGCCACCAGCAGCCGCGGGAACGACGTGGTCTCGCTGCGACGCCACAGCCAGGTGCCGCCCAGCAGGGCGATCAGCACCGCCGGGACGGTGCCCGGGCCCAGCAGCTTCGGCTCCCACATGCCGTGCAGCGGGGGGATGGCCCGCTCGGGCAGCGAGCTCGCGCTGCGCGCCCACACCTGCCAGTCAGTCAGCGGCGGCACCGCGAAGGCGAGGACGATGAGCACCAGCGCCCCGGCCAGCCCGAGGAGCGGTGCGGTCGGGGAGAGGCGGCGTCGCATGACCCTCACCGTAGGGCGCCGCACCCCGCGGACCGCCCACCCGGGGGAGCGCGTCACCGAACCGTAAGGGCGAGACACGTGGCAGCGGCGCCGATGTTCCCTACGGTTGCCTGCGTGACACTCCCCGGCCACCCGACCCCCACATGCGACCTGGTGCTGCCCTGCCGTGACGAGGGCCCTGCGTTGCGGGACCTGCTGCCGCGGATCCCGCACGACTTCTCGGTGATCGTCGTCGACAACGGCTCGACCGACGACACCGCCGCGGTGGCCACCGCCCTCGGGGCCCAGGTCGTCAGGGAGT
Source organism: Nocardioides sp. B129/18 (assembly GCF_055282735.1). Classification (NCBI taxonomy): domain Bacteria; kingdom Bacillati; phylum Actinomycetota; class Actinomycetes; order Propionibacteriales; family Nocardioidaceae; genus Nocardioides; species Nocardioides sp. B129/18. The sequence goes on from NZ_JBUZJI010000026.1 coordinate 27,580, forward strand.
CGCGGCCCGGCTACGGCGCCGCCGTGCACGCGGGCGTCGAGGCGGCCACCGCCTCCTACCTGGCGGTGATGGACGGCGACGGCTCGTTCGACCCCGACGACCTCCTCCGCCTGCTCGCCGACGTCGTCGCCGGGCGCGCCGACATGGCCGTCGGTCGTCGTCGTCCGGTCTCCCGCGGCGTGTGGCCGTGGCACGCGCGGCTGGGCAACGCACTGGTCGTCGGCTGGCTGCGACGCCGCATCGACCTCCCGGCCCACGACATCGCCCCGATGCGGGTGTGCCGGCGCGAGGACCTCCTGGCCCTCGGCGTCGAGGACCGGCGCTTCGGCTACCCCGTCGAGCTGCTGCAGCGCGCGACGCTCGCCGGCTGGCGCGTCGTCGAGCACGACGTCGCCTACCATCCCCGCGCGGCCGGCACCCGCTCGAAGGTCTCCGGCTCGGTGCGCGGCACCGTGCGGGCGGCCCGCGACTTCGCCCGGGTGCTGGCATGAGCGCGGCGGACCTGCGCGTCCTGGTCGTCGCCAAGGCGCCCGTCGCGGGTCGGGTCAAGACCCGCCTCGGCGCCGACGTGGGCCTCGAGACCGCCGCCGGGCTGGCCGCGGCGGCCCTCGCCGACACGCTCGCGGCCGCGGCTGCCCTCGTCGGCCCGACGCGCTGCCACCTCAGCCTCGAGGGCGACCTCGCGGGCGCCGACGTCGTCGACGGCGCCGAGCTGCGCGCCCTGGCCGAGGGCTGGACGATCACGGCCCAGCGCGGCGAGCTGCTCGGCGAGCGGCTCGCCCACGCCCACGCCGCCTGCGGTGCCGGCCCGATCGTCCAGGTCGGCATGGACACCCCCCAGGTCACCCCGGGGCTCCTGGCGGCCGTCGCCGACGGGCTCGCGGACGCCGACGCGGTGCTCGCCCCCGCCGCCGACGGCGGCTGGTGGGCCCTGGCCCTGCGCGATCCCGCGCAGGCCGCCTCGCTGGTCGACGTCCCGATGTCGACCCCCACCACGGGCGCCGACACCGCAGCCGCGCTGCGAGCGGCCGGTCTGCAGGTGGCCGACGGCCCCGAGCTGGCCGACGTCGACACCGTCGTCGAGGCCGCCGAGGTGGCCGCGCTCGCTCCTGACACGCGCTTCGCCTCCGCCTGGCGCGCCTGCTCCTCCGAGACCGAGGCGATGATGCGATGACCGTCCAGCGCGAGACCTCCTTCACCGACGTCTTCTCCGCCGCGCTGCGCGGCGTCCCGTGCGACGTCGTCGGCCTGCCGTCGGGCGTCGAGGCCCTGCCGGTCCAGGAGTGGGTGCGCGAGCCCGACGCCGTCGACCTCGCGTTGCTGCGCCGCTGCGTCGGCTCGACCCTCGACGTCGGCTGCGGCCCGGGCCGGCTGGCCGCGACGCTCGCCGCCGAGGGACGCGCCGTGCTCGGCGTCGACGTCGTGCACGAGGCCGTGGAGCAGACGCGTCGACGCGGCGCCGAGGCCCTGCTCGGCGACGTCTTCGCCGCGATCCCCGGCGAGGGCACCTGGGACACCGTGCTGCTCGCCGACGGCAACATCGGCATCGGCGGCGATCCGGTTGCGCTGCTGACCCGCGCCGCGGAGCTGGCGAGCCCGGACGGCCGGATCGTCGTCGAGCTCGCGCCGCGCGGGGTGAAGGCCCACACCACCTGGGCCCACCTCGTCGGCGACGACATGCGCAGCCGCCCGTTCCGCTGGGCGGTGCTGGGGCTCGACGACATCGCCGCCGTGGCCGAGGAGGCCGGGCTGCAGGTGCGGGAGCGGGTGGCCCTGGGCGGTCGCTGGGCCGCTGTGCTGGTGCGGCGATGAGGCCGCGCCCGCCCGCCCCGGAGGACTTCGACTCGCGGCTGCGCGGCCTGGCCGTCACCGCCCGCGTCGGCACCTGGCTGGGCGTCTGCTTCCTGCTCGCCTTCGTCACCGGCGTCGTCAGCCACTGGGCGCAGGAGCCGCGGCCGCCGATCCCGTTCCCGACCCAGCCGTCCTGGGGCTACCGCCTCAACCAGGGCGTCCACGTCGTCTCCGGCACGGCGGCCGTCCCGCTGCTGCTGGTCAAGCTCTGGTCGGTCTACCCGCAGCTGTTCCGGCGCCCGGCCCGTGGCTGGCGGGCGCTGGCTCTCGACGTCGCCGAGCGCGGCTCGATCGCGGTGCTGGTCTCGGCCGCGATCTTCCAGCTGGTCACCGGTCTGCAGAACGTCACCCACTGGTACCCCTGGTCCTTCTCCTTCCGCCCCGTGCACGACGCCGTCGGCTGGCTGGCGATCGGCGCCCTCGTGCTGCACGTCGCCGTGAAGCTGCCGCTGATCCGCGCGGCTCTCGGCGCCGACGTCGACGCCGCGCACGGCGACGAGCCCGGCCCGCCCACCGGACGCGAGCCGCTGTCGCGCCGCGGCCTGCTGCGCGTCACCTGGGTCGCCACGAGCGTCGCGGTCCTCGCCACGGCGGGTGGCACGATCCCGTGGCTGCGCCGCGTCTCGGTGCTCGCGCCGCGCTCGGGGGAGGGACCGCAGGGCCTGCCGGTCAACCGCTCGGCCCGCGCGGCGGGCGTCACGGCTGCGGCGGTCACGGGCGCCTGGACGCTCACCGTGCGCCACGCCGGTCGCGAGACCGTGCTCACCCGCGACGACCTCCTCGCCCTGCCGCAGCGCACCGAGCGGCTGCCGATCGCCTGCGTCGAGGGCTGGAGCGCCCAGGCCACCTGGACCGGCGTCCGCGTCCGCGACCTGCTCGACCTCGTCGAGGCGCCCCGCGGCCGGGAGGTCGTCGTCGACTCCCTCCAGACGCGCGGCGCCTTCGCCACCACCCTCCTGCCCGGCCAGTTCGCCGACGACGACCGCACACTGCTGGCCCTGAGGCTCGACGGCGAGACCCTCGCGCTCGACCACGGCTATCCGGCGCGCCTGATCGCCCCGAACCGACCGGGCGTCCTGCAGACCAAGTGGGTCCGCAGCCTGGAGGTGCGCGCATGAGGCCCGATCCGCTCCGTCTCCTGCTCGGCGCGCTCGGCGTCGCCGGCATCGCCTGGGGCGCCTGGCTGCTGCTCGACGGGCAGGACCTCGAGGTCCTGATCCGGGTGGCGCTGTGGCTCGCCGGCGGCGTCGTGCTGCACGACGCCGTCCTCGCGCCGCTCGTCGTCGTCCTCGGCGCCGGCGCGGTGCGGGTGCCGCGCGCGGTGCGCGGGGTCGGCGCGCGGGTGCTGGTGGTGCTCGGCTCGGTGACGCTGCTGGCGATCCCGGTGCTGCTCTCGCGCGGGGAGTCCTACGACGTCGCGAACCGGACGGTCCTCGACCGCCCCTACGGCCAGGGCTGGCTCATCGTCGCGGCCCTCGTGGTCCTCGGCGCGGTGCTGGCCGAGGTGGTAGGCCGGCGTCGCGCGCTCGTCGCCGGGGAGCCCGACGCCGGGGTCGGGCCCGAGCCCGCGTCGTGACCGGCGCGCGGGTGCTGGTCGTCGACGACGACGTCACGGTGCGGGAGGTCGTCGTCTCCTACCTGCGCGCGCACGGTCACGACGTCCTGGAGGCCGGCGACGGCCACGGCGCCCTGGCCGGGGTCCGCGACCACCGGCCCGACCTCGTCGTCCTCGACCTCATGCTGCCCGACGTCGACGGCCTCGAGGTGCTCCGCCGGCTGCGCGCCGAGGGGAGCCCCGTCGCGGTCGTGCTGCTCACCGCCCTGGGCTCCGAGCCCGACCGCGTCGCCGGCCTCGAGGTCGGCGCCGACGACTACGTCACCAAGCCGTTCAGCCCGCGCGAGCTCGCGCTGCGCGTCGACTCCGTGCTGCGCCGCACCGGCGTCGGTCCGGCCGTCTCGGAGGGACCGCTGGTCGACGGCGACCTCGTGCTCGACCCCGCCGCGCGCACCGTCGTGCTCGGCGGCCGCGAGCTCGGCCTCACCCAGCGCGAGTTCGAGCTCCTGCGCCACCTGATGGCCCACCCCGACGTCGCCTACGGCCGCGACGACCTGCTGCGCGAGGTGTGGGGCTGGTCGGTCGGCGACCACTCCACCGTCACCGTCCACGTCCGCCGGCTGCGGGAGAAGGTCGAGGTCGATCCTCGACGCCCGCGACGGCTGCTCACGGTCTGGGGCGTCGGCTACCGCTGGCATCCCTCCGCCGCGCAGGTGCCGGAGCGGGCCCGATGACGCCCGACGAGGTGCAGATCGTCGGCGTCGCGGCCGGCGCCGCGCTGGCCGTCGGCGTGCTGGGCCTGCTCGTGGCGCGCCTGCTGCGGCGGCGGTCCCTGCGCTGGCAGCTCGCCCTGGTGGCGGTCGTCGCGGTCGGCGGCGTGCTCGCCGGCGTGCTGGCGATCGCGCGCCTGATGTTCCTCTCCTCCCACGACCTCCACGTCGTCACCACGGTCGCGCTGGTCGGCGGCGTCGTCGCGGTCGTCGTCGCGATCCTGCTGGGCCTCACCACGACCCGCCGCTCCGAGGCGCTGCGCGAGGACGTCCGCCGCGTCGGCCTCGGGCTCGCGCCGCGACCGTCGGTCTCCGACGACGCCCCGGCGGAGCTGCGCGCCCTCTCCACGGAGCTCGAGCTGGCCCGCGCCCGCCTGGACGAGGCCCGCGAGCGCGAGCGGCGCCTGGAGGACGCGCGACGGGAGGTCGTCGCGTGGGTCTCCCACGACCTCCGCACCCCGCTGGCGGGGATCCGGGCGATGGCCGAGGCCATCGACGACGGCCTCGCGCCCGATCCCACCCGCTACCGCCGGCAGATCGTCGCGGAGGTCGACCGCGTCGTGATGATGGTCGACGACCTCTTCGAGCTCTCCCGGATCCACGCCGGGACCTGGCGCCCGCGGCCCGAGCACCTCGACCTCGCCGACCTCGTCAGCGACGCCCTGGCGACGGCCGAGGCCGCGGCCTCGGCGCGGGGCGTGCGGCTGAGCGGCGCGGTGCCCGATGGCACGGAGGTCGCGGCCGACGCCGCGGGACTGGCCCGGGTGCTCGACAACCTCGTCGCCAACGCCGTGCGCCACTGCGAGCCGGGAGGCACGGTGGAGGTGCGGGCCCGCGAGGAGGGCGACGACGTCCACCTCGACGTGCTCGACGCCTGCGGCGGCATCCCCGACGACGAGCTGGCGCGGGTCTTCGAGCCCGGCTGGCGCGGCGCCCAGGCCCGGCCGGCGGGGGAGGCCGGCACCGCCGGCGCGGGGCTCGGTCTCGCGATCGTGCAGGGCATCGTCGAGGCCCACCGCGGCAGCGTGGCCCTGGTCAACCGCGGACCCGGCTGCCAGGTCACCGTCCGGCTTCCCCTCGTCCCGACGTCCTGACCGGACGGGCTAGCCTCGGCCGATGACCTCGGGACAGACCACCTTCGCCCGCCTCCATCACGTGCAGCTGGCCATCCCGGCCGGCGGTGAGGACGAGTGCCGCGCCTTCTGGGGCGGGCTGCTCGGCTTCGAGGAGCTTCCGAAGCCGCCGGTGCTCGCGGCGCGGGGCGGATGCTGGTTCCGCGCCGGCGGCGTCGAGGTGCACCTCGGCGTCGAGGCGGACTTCGCGCCCGCCCGCAAGGCGCATCCCGGCATCGAGGTCCGCGGCCTCGACGCGCTCGCCGCGCGGCTGGCCGAGGCCGGCCGGCCCGTGGTGCCCGACGGCGAGCTGCCGGGTCATCGGCGCTTCTACGTCGACGACCCGTTCGGCAACCGGCTGGAGCTCCTGGAGCCGCTCGAGACGCCTCAGCCGCTGGAGACCGGGGCCGTCTGAGCCCTCTCGGCGTGTCGGCGTGTCCTGCCTCGCTTCGAACGGGTGTTCGGGCTAGATTCTGTCCACAGGCGACGTGCCGACGCCCTCCTCCCCAGATCCGATCCGGGGGCTCGGAGACTGTCGGCGGTCTGACCTAGCGTCCTTCACGACGACACGACAGACCCCGACGGGCGGCACCGCCCGACACATCGACGAGGAGACACCATGGCAGGCGGAGATCGCGAGAAGGCCCTCGAGGCGGCGCTCGCTGGCATCGAGAAGCAGTTCGGCAAGGGCTCGATCATGCGGCTGGGCGACGACACCCGCGCCCCGCTGGAGATCATCCCCACCGGGGCCATCTCGCTCGACATCGCGCTCGGCATCGGCGGCCTGCCCCGCGGCCGCGTCGTCGAGATCTACGGCCCGGAGTCCTCCGGAAAGACCACCGTCGCGCTGCACGCCGTCGCCAGCGCCCAGCGCGCCGGCGGCCTGGTGGCCTTCATCGACGCCGAGCACGCGCTCGACCCCGAGTACGCCAAGGCGCTCGGCGTCGACACCGACTCGCTGCTGGTCTCCCAGCCCGACTCCGGCGAGCAGGCGCTCGAGATCGCCGACATGCTGATCCGCTCCGGCGCGCTCTCGCTCATCGTCATCGACTCCGTGGCCGCCCTGGTGCCCCGCGCCGAGATCGAGGGCGAGATGGGCGACAGCCACGTCGGCCTCCAGGCCCGTCTCATGAGCCAGGCGCTGCGCAAGATGACCGGTGCCCTCAACAACTCCGGCACCACCGCGATCTTCATCAACCAGCTGCGCGAGAAGATCGGCGTCATGTTCGGCTCGCCCGAGACCACCACCGGTGGTCGCGCGCTGAAGTTCTACTCCTCGGTCCGCCTCGACGTGCGCCGCATCGAGACGCTCAAGGACGGCACCGACATGGTCGGCAACCGCACCCGCGTCAAGGTCGTGAAGAACAAGGTCGCCCCGCCGTTCAAGCAGGCCGAGTTCGACATCATGTACGGCAAGGGCATCAGCCGCGAGGGCGGCCTCATCGACGTCGGCGTCGAGGCGGGCATCGTCCGCAAGGCCGGCGCCTGGTACACCTACGACGGCGACCAGCTCGGCCAGGGCAAGGAGAACGCGCGCAACTTCCTGCGCGACAACCCCGACCTCGCCAACGAGCTGGAGAAGAAGATCCTCGAGAAGCTCGGCATCGGGGCCACCGTCGACAACGACGAGTTCGCGGGCCTGCCCGACGAGCCCATCGGCGTCGGCGACTTCTGAGGGTCGCGCCTGTGAGCAGTGCCGGCCGTCGCGACGCCTGGCAGGACGAGCGCCCCGCGCCGTCCTGGCTGGGTGACGTGGCGGCCGGCGTCGAGGCCTGGACGCAGGGCCGCGCCGCGCAGACGCCATCCCCGGACACGCACGACGAGTCCCAGGAGGCTCCGCGTCCTGCGCGGCGATCGTCGCGAGCGTCCGGCTCCCGTCGGGGGTCCGGCAGGTCCGCGTCCGGCTCTCGCCGGTCGGCGCCGCCGGAGGACGCCGCGGCCCTCGGCCCCGACGCCGACCCGGAGTCGGTGGCTCGCACCATCCTGCTCGACCAGCTCACCGGCCGCGCCCGCAGCCGCAAGGAGCTCGCCGAGAAGCTCGCCGCGAAGCTCGTGCCCGACGACGTCGCCACCCGTCTCCTCGATCGCTTCGAGGAGGTCGGTCTCATCGACGACGAGGCCTTCGCCCGGCTGTGGGTCTCCTCCCGCGGAGCCGGCAGCAGCCGGGGCCTGGCCGGCCGCGCGCTGAGCCAGGAGCTGCGACGCAAGGGCGTCGACGACCAGGTCGTCCGCGAGGTGCTCGACGACGTCGAGCCCGACGCCGAGCGCGAGGCGGCGCGGGCGCTCGCCGAGCGCAGGCTGCGCTCGCTGAGCCGCGTCGACGACCTCACCGCCACCCGGCGGCTGGTCGGCATGCTGGCGCGCAAGGGCTATCCCGCGGGCATGTGCCACCAGGTCGTGCGCGAGGTCCTCGCCGCGGCCGACCGCGAGGCCCCCGACGAGCTGTGATCGTGCGCTGAGCCCGCGTCGGCAGGACCCGGGTCGACGCGGTCCCTCGCCTCCGGGAAGAATGCCCCCGTGGCCGACGAGCGCGAGATCCTCACCTACGAGCTGTTCGGGACGGCGGTGCGCGACCTCGCGCAGCAGGTCGTCGCCTCCGGGTACGAGCCGGACATGGTCCTGGCGATCGCCCGGGGCGGACTGGGCCTGGCCATGGGCCTGGGCTACGCGCTCGACGTCAAGAACCTCTCGGCGGTCAACGTCGAGTTCTACACCGGCGTCGACCAGCGCCTCGACGTCCCGATCATGCTGCCTCCGACGCCGGCCGCGGTGGACCTCTCCGGTCTGAAGGTGCTGGTGGCCGATGACGTCGCCGACTCCGGCCGCACCCTCGAGATCGTCCAGCAGTTCTGCAGCGGCCACGTCGCCGAGGCCCGCACCGCGGTCATCTACGAGAAGCCGTGGTCGGTCGTGAAGCCCGACTACGCCTGGCGCCGCACCGATCGCTGGATCAACTTCCCGTGGTCCACCGAGCCGCCGCTGGTGAGCCGGTCCAGCGTCGTCGATGCCTGAGGTCGTGCTCGAGCCGCTGACGCAGGTCGGCGTCACCCGCTATGTGACGCCGCTGCGCGAGGGCGGCAGCCTGCCCGGGATCGTCGAGGCCGACGACCTCGGCACCTACGTCTGCAAGTTCCGCGGGGCGGGCCAGGGCGTGCGGGTCCTGGTCGCCGAGGTCATCGTCAGCGGTCTGGCCGAGGTGCTGGGCCTGCGCACGCCGCGCCTGGCCGTGCTCGACCTCGAGGCCGACATCGCCCGCTACGAGGCCGACGAGGAGGTCCAGGACCTGCTGACCGCGAGCCTCGGGCTCAACCTCGGCATCGACTTCCTGCCCGGCGCCTTCGGCTACGACGGCCTGCACGACGCCGACGCCGGTGCGCTGCCCGAGGCGGCCACGGTGCTCTGGCTCGACGCGCTCACCGCGAACGTCGATCGGTCGTGGCGCAACCCCAACCTGCTGGTCTGGCACGGCGACCTCTGGGTCATCGACCACGGCGCCAGCCTGTACTTCCACCACGGCTGGTCCGGCGGCGTGGGCGATCTGGCCCGGTTCGCCGCCCAGCGGTGGAGCGCCGAGGACCACGTGCTCGGCCGCGCGATCCCCGCGCTGGCCGAGGCCGACGCTCGGCTCACCCCGCTCCTCGACGACGCCGCCCTGCGCGCGATCGTCGCGCGCGTCCCCGACGCCTGGCTCGTGCCGGTGCCGGGCGCGGAGAGCGCCGAGGCGCTGCGAGAGGCCTACGTCGCCTTCCTCACCGCCCGGCTCGGCACCCGGCAGTGGCTGCCCGGCGGCGCCGCATGACGCGTCACGCCTACCAGTACGTCGTCCTCCGCTGCGTCCCGCGGGTCGACCGCGAGGAGTTCGTGAACGTCGGCGTCGTGGTGTTCTGCCATGCCACCGATCTGCTCGAGGTCGGCTGGCACGTCGACCGCACGCGCCTCGCGGCGCTGTGGCCCTCCCTCGACCTCGACCGGGTCTGTGCCGCGATGGACGTCATCGAGGCGGTCTGCGCGGGCGACGCGCGCGCCGGGCTCGCGGCCTCGGAGACCCTCAGCCGCCGCTTCGGGTTCCTCAAGGCGCCGCGCAGCACGGTGCTTCAGCCGGGGCCGGTGCACGGCGGCGTCAGCACCGCGCCGGAGCGCGAGGCCGCCCGCCTGCTCGATCTCCTCGTGCGCTGAGAGCAGCCCGGCCAGGGCCCCGACGCAGCCCCGATGCAGCGAGGCCCGCGGATCCGCGGGCCTCGTGTCGTCAGGCAGGTGCGCCGGTCAGACCGGGACGAGCTCGACCGCGCCCACGGCGTAGCGGGCGAGGATGGTGCGGGCCACCACGGGGTGGGCGCCCATCGGCTCGGCCACCGCGATGGCGCCGGCCTCGAGGGCCAGCTCGGCGGCTCGGTCCGGCAGGAAGCCCGGGGCCAGGAAGAGGGAGGCGACCGCGATGTGGCGGCGTCCCTCGCCCCGGAACGCGCGCACGGCCTCGCCGGCGGCCGGCGGGGCGGCCGAGGCGAACGCGGCGGTGACGGGCAGCTTGTGGTGCGAGCCCCACACGCGGGCCAGGCGGGCGACGGCCTGGTTGGCGAGCGGGTCGCTGGAGCCGGCGGCGGTGAGCACGAGGGCGTCGAGCTCGCGCACCCGGGAGGCGCTGAGCGCCTCGCGCATGCGGACGTCGAGCACCTCGAGGAACGCGGTCTCGAGGCCGAGGATGCTCGCGGCGCGGATCTGCAGCTGCGGGTGCTTCTCCGAGGCGGCGGCGATGGCCTGCGGCACGTCGACCTTGGCGTGGTAGGCCTCGGTGAGCAGCAGCGGCACGACGACGATCTCGTCGTGGCCGGCGCGCACCAGGCGGTCGACGACGGTCTGGAACGACGGCTTGGAGAGGTCGAGGAAGGCCTGCTCGATGCGCAGGTCCGGGCGCAGCGTCCGGGCCTCGGCTACCAGGGCGGTGATGGTCGCTGCGGAGCGGGGGTCGCGACTGCCGTGGGCCAGGGCCACGAGGGCGGGTGCTGCCATGGGGCGTGGATCCTCTCTGGAGGGAGGGCGGGATCAGGAGCCGAGGCTCATGCGTGGATCCCGCACTCGGTCTTGGTGGTGCCAGCCCAGCGGCCGCTGCGCGGGTCGTCGCCGGGGGCGACGCGACGCGTGCAGGGGGCACAGCCGATGGACGGGTAGCCGTCGTAGACGAGCGGGTTGACCAGGACGCCGTTGTCCGCGATGTACCGCTCGACCTGCTCATCGGTCCAGCGGGCGATGGGGGAGACCTTGACCTTCTGCTTCTTGGCGTCCCAGCCGATGACCGGGGCGATGACGCGGTTCTGGGTCTCGGATCGACGCAGGCCCGTGGCCCAGGCGTCGTAGCCGTCGAGCGAGTGCGCGAGCGGCTCGACCTTGCGCAGCTTGCAGCACAGGTCGGGATCGGTGCGGAAGAGCTCCGGTCCGTGCTCGGCGTCCTGCTCGGCGACGCTCTGCACGGGGGTGATGGTGATCAGGTTGACCGGGAGCGTCGCCTCGACGGCGTCGCGGGTGCCGATGGTCTCGATGAAGTGGTAGCCGGTGTCGAGGAAGACCACGTCGATGCCGGGCACGACGCTGGCGGCCAGGTGGGACAGCACGGCGTCGCCCATCGAGGAGGTGACGCAGAAGCGCTCGCCGAAGGTGGCGGCGGCCCACTCGATGATGGTCTCGGCGGGGGCCAGCTCGAGCTCGGCGCCCCAGTGGCTGACGAGGTCGCGCAGCTCCTCGGGCGAGCGGCCCTCGGTCTCCGTGCCGCGGTACTCGCGGGCGGCTGCGGTGGTGCTGATCATCGGGGTGCTCCCTCCGTCGCGGTGACGCCGCCGGGCCGCAGCAGGCCGAGCAGCTTGAGGGAGAAGGCCCGCAGGCAGGCCCGGCATTCCCACGAGCCGTGGGGTGAGGAGACCTCGCCGTCGGCGGAGACGACCTCGTGCGGACGCAGGTCCTCCTCGCCGCAGAACGGGCAGTGGAAGGGCACGGCGCGGCCGCTCATGCGCGCGCTCCGGCGGTGGCGGCCTCGCCGCGCAGGAGCGACTCGTCGGCGCGGTGCACCCAGGCGCTGAAGGTCTCGTCCTCGGCGCGGTCGGCGAGGTAGTGGTTCACGAGGCTGGTGACGTAGTCGTCGAGACCGGCGCTGGTGACCTTGTGGGCGCGCAGCTTGCGGCCGAAGTTCGCGGTGAGGCCGGTGGCGCCGCCCAGGTGCACCTGGAAGCCCTCCACCTGGCGGTCGCCGTCCATCACCAGCTGGCCCTTGAGGCCGATGTCGGCGATCTGGGTGCGAGCGCAGGCGTTGGGGCAGCCGTTGACGTTGACGGTGATGGGGGTGTCGAGGTCGGGGAAGCGGCGCTCGAGCTCGGTGACGAGGTCGCGGGCCCGGTTCTTGGTGTCGACGATGGCCAGCTTGCAGAACTCGATGCCGGTGCAGGCCATCGTGTTGCGGCGCCAGGCCGAGGGGCGCGCGGAGAGGCCGATGCGGTCGAGCTCGGCGAGCAGGGAGTCGACCTGCTCGGGGGCGACGCCGATGAGCACGATCTTCTGGTACGGCGTCAGGCGGGCACCGGCGACGCCGTGCGCCTCCATGACGTCGGCCAGGTCGATCAGCAGGCTGCCCGAGACGCGGCCGACGACGGGGGCGACGCCGACGTAGCGCAGGCCGTCCTTCTGCTCGTGGACGCCGATGTGGTCGCGGTGGCCCACCGGCGAGGCGGGGGAGTCGAGGGAGACCAGCGCGCGGCCGAGGTGCTCCTTCTCGAGCACCTCGCGGAACTTCTCCACGCCCCAGTCGGCGACGAGGAACTTCAGGCGGGCGCGCGAGCGCAGGCGCCGGTAGCCGTAGTCGCGGAAGATCGAGGCCACGCCCTCCCAGACGTCGGGGACGTCGGCGAGCGGGATCCAGACGCCCATCTTCTGGGCGAGCATCGGGTTGGTCGACAGGCCGCCGCCGACCCAGAGGTCGAAGCCGGGGCCGTGCTCGGGGTGGACCGTGCCGACGAAGGAGATGTCGTTGGTCTCCGGCGAGACGTCGTGGCTGGGGTGGCCGGTCAGCGCGGTCTTGAACTTGCGAGGGAAGTTCGCGAAGTCGGGGTCGCCGAGGTAGCGGCGGGCGATCTCGTCGAGCGCCGAGGTGCCGTCGATGATCTCGTCGGCGGCGACGCCGGCGACCGGCGAGCCGAGGAAGGGACGCGGGGAGTCGCCACAGGCCTCCATGGTCGACAGGCCGGCGTCCTCGAGCCGCTCCCAGATGGTGGGGACGTCCTCGACGCGGATCCAGTGGTACTGGATGTTCTCGCGGTCGGTGACGTCCGCGGTGTCGCGGGCGAAGTCGCGGCCGATCTCGCCGAGGGCGCGCACCGTGCGCGGCGCCAGCAGGCGGCCGTCGGAGCGCACGCGCATCATGAAGAACTCGGCGTCGAGCTCCTCCTCGGGCACGGTGGCGGTCTTGCCGCCGTCGAAGCCCTCGGCGCGCTGGGTGTAGAGACCCATCCACCGGAAGCGCCCGCGCAGGTCGGCGGGGTCGATGGAGGCGAAGCCGCGCTTGGAGTAGATGTGCAGGATGCGATCGCGGACGTTGAGCGGGGAGTCGTCCTTCTTGGACTGCTCGTTCTTGTTCAGCGGCTCGGTGTAGCCCAGCGCCCACTGGCCCTCGCCGCGCTTGGGGCGGGGGATCTCGGTGTGCTCGGCTCGCTTGGCGGTGTAGCGGAGGTCGCTCATCGTCTGCTCTGGCTGCTTCCTGGCGCGGCCGGGGGATCGGCCTGGGTCGGATGGTCTGACTAGGAAGCGCGACACATCATGCTGCGGGTGCGTCCGAGGTCGACGTGGCGTCGAACCACGAGGAAGACCTGGGTCGCAGCGCTGATCACGTCCCTGAGTCTCACGACGTGGACGGGCCCCTCACAAGATGAAATCCCGTGATGTGAGACGAAAGTCCGCGATCTGGGACGACCATCGTGTTTCGCCCGCGTGAACGGCAGGTGCGTGAGTCCCACGTCACACGGCCGGACCGGACCACCGGGCGGCGGATCGGAGCGTCGCGAGCGTGCGCAGCGGGCCGGTGTCCGCGCCTGCGCGCTGCTTTCAGCATCGTCGCCGACCCTCACTACTCTGGTGCCATGGCCGACATCGACGCCCTCACCAGCAGCGCCTACGCCCACGCTCTCGAGGTCATCGCCTCGGTGGAGCCCCGCATCGCCGATGCCACCCGCGCCGAGCTCGCCGACCAGCGCAGCTCCCTGAAGCTGATCGCCAGCGAGAACTACGCCTCGCCGGCCGTGCTCCTGACGATGGGCACCTGGTTCAGCGACAAGTACGCCGAGGGCACCGTCGGCCACCGCTTCTACGCCGGCTGCCAGAACGTCGACACCGTCGAGACCCTGGCCGCCGAGCACGCCCGCGAGCTCTTCGGCGCCGAGTACGCCTACGTGCAGCCGCACTCGGGCATCGACGCCAACCTCGTCGCCTTCTGGTCGATCCTCGCCCACCGCGTCGAGGGCCCCTGGCTGGAGAAGGCCCAGGCCAAGAACGTCAACGACCTCACCGAGGCCGACTGGGAGTCGCTGCGCAAGGAGCTGGGCAACCAGCGCCTGCTCGGCATGAGCCTGGACGCCGGCGGTCACCTCACCCACGGCTTCCGCCCGAACATCAGCGGCAAGATGTTCCACCAGCAGCAGTACGGCACCGACCCCACCACCGGGCTGGTCGACTACGACGCCATCGCCGCGAAGGCCCGCGAGTTCAAGCCGCTGATCCTGGTGGCCGGCTACTCCGCCTACCCGCGCCGCATCGACTTCGCGAAGATGCGCGAGATCGCCGACGAGGTCGGCGCCACGCTCATGGTCGACATGGCGCACTTCTCCGGCCTGGTGGCCGGCAAGGTCTTCCGCGGCGACGAGGACCCGGTCCCGCACGCCCACATCGTCACCTCCACCACGCACAAGTCGCTGCGCGGCCCGCGCGGCGGTCTGGTCCTCGCGCAGGAGGAGCTCGCGCCGTCGGTCGACCGCGGCTGCCCCATGGTGCTCGGCGGCCCGCTCTCGCACGTGATGGCCGCCAAGGCCGTCGCCTTCGCCGAGGCCCGTCAGCCGGAGTTCCAGGGCTACGCCCAGCGCGTGGCCGACAACGCGAAGTCGCTGGCCGAGGGCTTCCTCAAGCGCGGCGCGAACCTGGTCACCGGGGGCACCGACAACCACCTGGTGCTGCTCGACGTCCGCTCCTTCGGCCTCACCGGCCGCCAGGCGGAGTCCGCGCTCATCGACGCCGGCGTCGTCACGAACCGCAACTCGGTGCCCGCCGACCCCAACGGCGCCTGGTACACCTCCGGCGTCCGCCTGGGCACCCCGGCGCTCACCACCCGCGGCTTCGGCCACGACGAGTTCGACAAGGTCGCCGAGCTCATGGTCGAGGTCCTCTCGAACACCACCCCCGGCACGACGAAGGCCGGCGGCCCGTCGAAGGCGTCCTACGTGCTCGCCGACGGGGTCGCCGACCGCGTGCGCGCGGCCTCGGCCGAGATGCTCGACAAGCACCCGCTCTACCCGGGCATCGACCTCAGCTGAGGTCTCGGCTCCCGGCCTGACGGCGGGCGGCGCGCTCCGGCGCACCGCCCGCCGTCGTGCGTGCGAGGGGTGCGCGGCCCCGAGCCGATCAGCGCCAGCGGTACTCCAGCTCGGGACGTCCGGCGCTGCCGTAGCGCGGACGCCGCTCGGCCTGACCGGCGTCGGCCAGGTGCTCGAGGTAGCGGCGCGCGGTGACCCGTGAGGTCCCGACGCGCTCGGCGACCTCCGAGGCCGACAGTGCGGCCCCAGCGGCGCGCAGCGACTCCACCACCTGGCTCAGGGTCTCCGGCGACATGCCCTTCGGGACCGCGGCGCGCTCCTCGGCGCGGCCAGGACGCAGAGCGCCGAGCAGGGCGTCGACGTCGCCCTGCGCGACCTCGCCGGAGCCGGTGCGCTGCCAGCCGGCGCGGTAGGCGGCGTACTGCTCGAGCTTGGCGCGGAAGGTCGCGAAGGTGAAGGGCTTGAGGAGGTAGAGCGCGACCCCCTGGGCCACCGCGTGTCGCACGACGTCGGCGTCGCGGGCCGAGGTGACCGCGATGACGTCGCAGAGGTGCCCCGCGGCGCGCGCCCGCTGCAGGAGGACCAGGCCGTGGCCGTCGGGGAGGTGGAGGTCGAGGAGCAGCAGGTCGACGGGCTCGCCGGCGGCTCGGGCGGCGTCGAGGGCGCGCAGCGCCTCGCCGGCCGAGCGGACCAGCCCGACGGCGGCGAAGCCGGGCAGGCGGTCGACGTAGGCGACGTGCGCCTCGCCCGCGAGGTCCTCGTCCTCGACGACGAGCACGCGCACGTCCGCGGCGTCGCTCACGATCGCTCCTCCGGCCAGGCCACGGCCAGCTCGGCGCCGCCGAGGGGGCTGCGGCCGACCTCGAGCCGAGCGTCGTGGCGCCGGGCCACCTGGGTCACCAGGGCCAGGCCGACGCCGCGCCCCGTGGCGTCGTCGGCAGCGACCTTGGTGGTCCACCCGGCCTCGACGATGCGGTCGACGTCCTCGTCGGGCAGGCCGGGGCCGCTGTCGCCGACCGCGAGGCGGTCGGGCGCCAGGTCGACGCGCACCCGCCGCCGGCCCACCGGGAGGTCGGCGACGGCGTCGAAGGCGTTGTCGACCAGGTTGCCGAGCACGGTGACGAGGTCGCGGTGGGGCAGGCGGCTCGACGCCGGGAGGGCGCCGTCGATCTCCAGCTCGATGCCGCGCTCGGCGGCGTCGGCGGTCTTCCCGAGCAGCAGGGCCGCGACGACGGGGTCGTCGACGGCGGCCACCAGGCGGTCGGTGAGCAGCTGGGCGACCTGGAGCTCCTCGACGGCGAAGTCGACCGCCTCCTCGGGGCGACCCATCTCGATCAGCGACACCACGGTGTGCAGGCGGTTGGCGGACTCGTGGTTCTGCGCGCGCAGCGACTCGGTGAGCCGCCGCACGGCCGCGAGCTCGCCGGTGACGCCGCGCAGCTCGGTGTGGTCGCGCAGGGTGACGACGGCGCCGACGGTGCGACCGTCCCAGTCGGCCGGCGCCGAGCTGACCAGCAGCATCCGCTCGCCGGCCAGGTAGAGCTCGTCGTCGGCGGGCGCTCCGCCCCGCGCGGCGGCGACGAGGCCGGGGGCCAGTCCGAGCTCGCCGAGCTCGCGGCCGAGCACGGCGGCGTCCTCGGGGAGCGAGAGCAGCCGGCGGGCCTCGTCGTTGACCAGCTGCACGCGGCCCTCGGCGTCGACGAGGAGGAGCCCCTCGCGCACGGCATGGAGCACCGCGGAGTAGTACTCGTACATCCGGGTCAGCTCGCGCTCGCCGAGCCCGTGGGTCTGGCGGCGCAGCCGGCGCGCCACCAGCGCGGCCCCGAGCACGCCCGCGGCGAGCACCGCCAGGGCGGCGAGGCCGATGGGCAGGAGGTCGTCGACGAGCTGGCGATCGATGCGGTCGATCGTGATGCCGACGGCCACGAGGGCCACGACACGGCCGGCGGCGTCCTGCACCGGGACGACCGCGCGCATCGAGGGACCGAGCGTGCCGGCGTACTCCTGGGTGAACACCCGGCCCTCGGGGGCGCCGCCGACGTCGCCGATGAATCGACGTCCGATGTTGGCCGGGTCGGGGTGGCTGTAGCGGATGCGGTCCGGTGACATCACGGTCACGAAGTCGACGGCGGCGTCGCGACGCACCTTCTCGGCCATCGGCTGGATCTCGACGCTGGGCTGCGGCTCGTCGAGGGCGCTCAGCAGCGCGGGGGAGTCGGCCAGCGTGCGGGCCACCGCGAGGGCCCGCTCGGTGGCGGTGGCCCGGGCGTCGCGCCGCGCGTCGACGGCGGCCAGCGCGAGGGAGGCCAGCACCAGCACGAGCACGACGACGGCCTGCAGCACCAGCACCTGGAGGGCGACCGACCAGCCCGAGGCCCGGCCACGCAGCCAGGAGGATCGCGAGGTCCGCAGCGCCTCCGGCGCCCCTGGCGCCCGTGGCAGAGCGGAGGCGGGCGGGGGCGGCATGGGCCCATCCTGGCCCACGGCCGTGAGCGCGACCACAACGACCACAAGCGTGACGCGCGTCACCTCACGTCGGAGGGTGCTCCCATGAGCACCCCGCAGACGGCCGCGCCGCGCAGCCGCACCCACTACCTCTACCTGGCCGTGATCGCGGCCGTCGCGCTCGGCATCGTGGTCGGCCTGGCCGCGCCGGACGTCGCGGTCGAGCTGAAGCCGCTCGGCACGGCGTTCGTCGCCCTCATCAAGATGATGATCCAGCCGGTCATCTTCTGCACGATCGTCATCGGCGTCGGCTCGGTGGCCAGCGCCGCCAAGGTCGGCAAGGTCGGCGGCCTCGCCCTGGCCTACTTCCTGGCCTTCTCCACCATCGCGCTGGGCATCGGCCTCGTCGTCGGCAACCTGCTGCACCCCGGTGACGGCCTGCGCATCACCGACGCGCTCGCCGGCGCCGGCCAGGAGCAGGCCAAGGCCGGGCACGGGAGCACCACCGAGTTCCTCCTCGGCATCATCCCGACCTCGATGGTGTCCTCGCTGACCTCCGGCGAGGTGCTGCAGACGCTGCTCGTCGCGCTGCTCATCGGCTTCGCGCTGCAGCAGATGGGCCCGGCCGGCGCCACGGTGCTGCGCGGCGTCACCTCGATCCAGCGCGTGGTCTTCCGGGTGCTCTCGATGATCATGTGGGCCGCCCCCATCGGCGCCTTCGGCGCGATCGCGGCCGTCGTCGGCGAGACCGGCGTCGACGCCCTGCGCAGCCTCGCGGTGCTGATGATCGGCTTCTACATCACCTGCGCGCTGTTCGTGTTCGTCGTCCTCGGCCTGATGCTGCGGGTCACCACCGGCGTCAACGTCTTCTCGCTGCTGCGCTACCTCGGACGTGAGTTCCTGCTGATCCTCTCGACGTCGTCCTCGGAGTCCGCGCTGCCGCGGCTCATCGCGAAGATGGAGCACGCCGGCGTCGACAAGGCCACCGTCGGCGTCGTGGTGCCGACCGGCTACTCCTTCAACCTCGACGGCACCGCCATCTACCTGACCATGGCCTCGCTGTTCATCGCCGAGGCGCTGGGCGACCCGCTGTCGATCGGCGAGCAGGTCTCGCTGCTGCTGTTCATGATGATCGCCTCCAAGGGCGCCGCGGGCGTCACCGGCGCCGGCATGGCGACGCTGGCCGGCGGCCTGTCCTCCCACCGGCCCGAGCTGGTCGACGGCGTCGGCCTCATCGTCGGCATCGACCGGTTCATGTCCGAGGCGCGTGCGCTGACCAACTTCGCCGGCAACGCCATCGCCACCGTCGTGATCGGCCAGTGGACCGGCACGATCGACCGCGAGCGCCTCGACCGGGTGCTCGCCGGTCAGGAGCCCTTCGACGAGGCCACGATGATCGACGACGGGCACGGCGCCCCGGCACCGGCGGTGCCGCCCAGCCAGCCGGACGCGGTCCTGCGCTGAGCGCAGGCACGGCGCACACCGGCGGTCGGGACCCTGGTCCCGGCCGCCGGCGTCGTCGTGCTCACAGGCGCGGCGTCGTGCGCTCCACCACGGCACGCAGGTCGGCGGGATCGGCGTCGAGCGCGCCGTACGTGGCGTCGTAGGCCGGGGAGAGCCGCGAGCCGCAGAACAGGTCGGCGACCTCGGGCGGTGCGAACCGCACCAGCAGGGATCCCTGCAGCACCGAGGCCATCCGTCCGGCGAGGCGGCGTGCCGAGCGCTCCATCGCCGACGGGTCGCCCATCAGCACGCCCAGGAGCGCCAGGACGTCGTCGATGGCGGCGTCGAGACGGCGGTCGGCGCCGCGGGCCAGGCCGACCTCGGTGATCCAGGCGTCCAGGGCCTCGGGCTCGCGCCCCAGCGCGCGCAGGACGTCGAGGGCGTTGACGTTGCCCGAGCCCTCCCACACCGAGTTCAGCGGCGCCTCCCGATAGAGCAGCGGCATGCCCGACTCCTCGACGTAGCCGTTGCCGCCCAGGCACTCCAGCGCCTCGGCGACCATCGCCGGCGTGCGCTTGCACACCCAGAACTTCGCCAGCGGCAGCGCGAGGCGACGCAGCGCGGCCTCGTGCGCGTCGTGCGGACGGTCGACGGCCGCTGCCAGGCGCATCGCCAGCGCGGTGGCGGCCTCGCTCTCGACGGCGAGGTCGGCGACGACGTTCTGCATCAGGGGCTTGTCGGCCAGCACCGAGCCGAAGGCGGAGCGATGCGCGACGTGCCACGAGGCCTCGGACACCGCCTTGCGCATGAGCGCGGCCGAGCCCAGGACGCAGTCGAGGCGGGTGGCGGCGACCATCTCGATGATGGTGCGCACGCCGCGGCCCTCGTCGCCGAGGCGCTGGGCCCAGGTGCCGTCGAGCTCGAGCTCGGAGGAGGCGTTCGACCGGTTGCCGAGCTTGTCCTTGAGGCGCACGACGTCGAGCTGGTTGCGGGTGCCGTCCTCGAGCACGCGCGGCACGACGAAGCAGGTGACGCCGCCCTCGGCCTGGGCGAGCACGAGGAAGACGTCGTTCATCGGGGCCGAGGTGAACCACTTGTGTCCGTAGAGGCGGTAGCCGTCGCCGTCCGGCACGGCGCGGGTGACGTTGGCGCGGACGTCGGAGCCGCCCTGCTTCTCGGTCATGCCCATGCCGGCGAGGGCGCCGAGCTTGTGCTCGCGAGCGCGGACGCCGGGGTCGTAGACGCGCGAGGAGAGCAGTGGCGACCACTCCTTGGCGATCGCGTCGTCGGCGCGCAGCGCGGGGATCGAGGCGTAGGTCATCGACACCGGGCATCCGTGCCCGGGCTCGGTGTGGCCCCAGGCCATGAAGCCCGCCGCGCGCCGCACGTGGGCGTGCGGATCGCCGTCGGCCTGGTCCTGCCAGGCGCTGGCGCCGAGGCCGTGCCCGATGGAGCGCTCCATGAGCCAGTGCCAGGCCGGGTGGAACTCCACCTCGTCGACGCGGTTGCCGAACCGGTCGAACGGGGTGAGGACGGGGTGGTGCTCGTTGGCGAGCCGCCCCTGCTCGCGGGCCTCCTCCGAGCCGGCCTCGGCGCCCAGCGGCACCAGCGCGTCGACGACCTCCGGGGCGCCGTGCCGGGCGACGGCCTCGGTGAGCGCGAGGTCGGCGAGCACGACGTTGTGGCCCACCAGCGGTGGGGCCTGGTTCGTCGAGCGGCGCAGCTCGGCGCGCGAGGGTCGGGACGCGGTGTCGGACTCGGGACCGGACGCGGGCCGGGCTCCCGGATCAAGGGCACTCATGCGGTTACCGTACGACGCATGGCGGACTCCGAGACGGTGGGCGACGCCTCCCGGATGTCCCGCACGACCCGTCTCCTCGACGGCGCCGTCCGCACCGGGACCTGGGTCAGGCCGCGTGCGGCGCGGGCCCGACACCAGACGTGGCGGCTGGTCGTCTCCACCGTGGAGTCCTGCCTGCGCTACCGCGTCACCGGTCTCGCGGCCGAGGCCGCGTTCTTCGCCGTGCTGTCGGTGCCGCCGCTGATCTTCGCCCTGGCCGGCGCGATCGGCTACGTCACCAGCCGGTTCTCCCCGGAGCAGGTCGAGCAGATCCGCACCTCGATCCTCGACCTCGCCTCCCGCCTGCTCACCGACTCCGCGGTGCAGGACGTCATCGCGCCCACCATCGACGACGTGCTGCGCGGCGGGCGCTTCGACGTCATCTCGGTCGGCTTCGTGCTGGCGCTGTGGTCGGGCTCGCGGGCGCTCAACGTCTTCGTCGACACCATCACGATCATGCATGGCCTCGGCGGGCGGCGAGGGATCCTGCGGGCCCGGGCGCTCTCGTTCGTGCTCTACCTGCTGGCCATCGTCACCGGCGTGGTGACGATCCCGCTCGTCGTGGCGGGGCCCTCGCTGGTCTCGCGGTGGCTGCCGGACCGCGCCGACGTGCTCATGACCTTCTACTGGCCGGTGGTCGTGGTGCTGTGCGTGTGCTTCCTGGCCACGCTCTACCACGTGTCGATCCCGGTGCCGACGGCGTGGCGCTACATGGTGCCCGGCGCGGTCTTCTCCCTCGTGGCGTGGCTGGTCGGCTCGTCGTGGCTGCGCTACGTCCTCACCGTCACCGCCTCGGACTCCCGCTCGGTCTACGGTCCGCTCGCCGCCCCGATCGCGGTGCTGATCTGGCTCTACCTGCTGGCCATCGCGGTGCTCATCGGCGCGGCGGTCAACGCCTCGGTCGAGCGCATCTGGCCGCGCGCGGCGCGGGCCCGGGCCGCCGTCGACCCCACCGCCGATGTCACCGCCGATCCGGCCGCGCCGTCGACGATGGCCTAGATTGCCCGCGTGGCCCTCGACCCCGCTCCGCTGCCCTCGGTCGGCAACCGTGGCCGGGTCTCCCTCCCGGCGCGCACCCGCTCGCCGTGGTGGCAGCTGGGACGACGGGTGCTGCTGGCCACCGCCATCCTCGTCGGCACCGTGCTGCTGGTCTGGTTCGACCGCGCGGCCTACCGCGACAACAACGACCCGTCCGGGCACGTCGACCTGGTCGACGCGATCTACTACACGACCGTCACGCTGAGCACGACCGGCTACGGCGACATCGCCCCGGTCGCGCCGCACGCCCGGATGCTGAACGCCTTCATCATCACCCCCGCCCGCATCGCCTTCCTGGTGCTCCTCATCGGCACGACGCTGGAGGTGCTGGCCTCCCAGGGCCGCGAGATGGTCCGAGTCGCCCGCTGGAGGAAGCGCATGAGCGAGCACGTCGTCGTCATCGGCTACGGCACGAAGGGTCGCAGCGCCGTCGAGACGCTGCTCAACAACGGACTCGAGCGCGAGGCGATCGTCGTCGTCGACCCCAGCGGGGTGGCCCTGGAGGACGCCCACGCCGACGGCTTCGTCGTCGTCACCGGCGACGCCACGCGGCGCGACGTGCTCACCCGCGCCGGGGTGGCCGCGGCGTCCCAGGTCATCATCACCACCGACCGCGACGACTCCAACGTGCTCGCCACCCTCACCGTGCGGCAGCTCAACCCGGACGCCTGGATCGTGGCGGCGGTGCGCGAGCAGGAGAACGTGCCGCTGATGAAGCAGTCGGGCGCCAACTCCGTCATCACCAGCTCCGACGCCGTCGGGCGTCTGCTCGGCCTCTCCTCGATGTCGCCGGCCCTCGGGTCGGTCATGGAGGACCTGCTCACCTACGGCGACGGGCTGGAGGTCGCCGAGCGCGACCTGCTCGTCTCCGAGGTCGGACGTCAGCCGCAGACCCTGCCCGACCAGGTCATCGCGGTCGTGCGCGACGAGAAGGTCTACCGCTACTTCGACCCCGTCGTCACCCAGCTCGCGCGCGGCGACCGGCTCGTCGTCGTCCGGCCGGCCCGCGAGCTGCCCTGGGCCCCGCGCCCGGGCACCCACGGCGAGGAGCTCGCCGACGGGGACTGATCCTCAGGCGGCAGACCTCGGCTGCTCGGCGATCTCGGACCCCGTGCCGCGAGGTCCGGGCACGGTCAGGACGGCCACGAGCGTCGTCAGCGGCACGGCCAGCACCAGCCCGACGCTGCTCACGAGCGTCCGCACGATCTCCTGGGCGATCTCCTCGGTGGTCAGCAGCTCGGCCAGCGGCGGGGAGTAGAGCTGGATGACCAGCAGCACCGTGAGCGCCGCGCCCGCGTAGGCGAAGGCGATCGTGTAGATCGTCGAGGCGATGTGGTCGCGCCCGATGCGCATGCCGCTGCGGAACAGCGCGGTGCGGCTCATCGACGCCGAGGCCCCGCGCAGCTCCCACACCGCCGAGGCCTGGGTGATGGTGACGTCGTTGAGCACGCCGAGGCCGGCGACGATCATCGCGCAGGCCAGCAGGCCCTGGAAGCTGAGGTCGCCGGCGTAGGAGGCCAGGACGCCACCGCTCTCGTCGCTGATGCCGGTGAGGTGCGTGGCGCCGATCGCGACGACGGCGAGGGCCGCGGTCGCACCGAGCCCGGCGAGGGTGCCGGCCAGGGCCGCGCTGGAGCGCATCGAGACGCCGTGGGTGCTGTAGAGCACGACGAGCATGATCGCCGCGGAGCCGGTGAGGCCCACCAGGACGCCCGACTCGCCGACGAGCAGCGCCGGCAGCATGAACCACCAGATGACCGCACCGCCGAGCGCGAGACCGCCGATCGCCAGCAGGCCGCGCCACCGTGCGACGCCGATCACCACCACGGCGAACAGCGCGATGAGCAGCCACAGCGTCGAGCCGCGCTCGGTGCCGAAGTAGGAGAACCGGTCGGGCTGCCCGTCCTGGCCCGGCGTCGCGATGAGGCGCACGGAGTCGCCGCGGGAGAGGCCGGAGCGCGCCACCTCCGGCGGGACGTCGACGCTGACGACCGTGCCGGCATCGGGGCCGTCGACCACCCGCACCCGCAGGGCGTCCTTCGAGGTCGACTCGACCTCGCCGGAGGGGTAGGTGACGCCGGGCGCGGCGAAGGAGGTCTGGCTGCGGATCTCGCGGACGCGATCGCCGTCGGGCCACAGCGTGACGAGGCCGACCAGCGTGGCGATCAGGGCGAGCGCGAGGACGCCCAGCAGCACGCGACGCGGTCCCGGGGCGACGTCGAACCCGGCATCGGGACGCCGCGCGCGGCGTCCTCCTCGGCGGCTCGCGGAGGGGGGACGTCGGTGCGCGGCGTGCGCCGGATCGATGTCGTGACCGTGCCCGTGCCCTGCGCCCATGGCACCAGTCTGGGGGCAGGCCGGTCAGTCGCCGACGCCGGTGGCGATCAGGCCGCCGCAGAGGAAGTCGCCGGGGGAGACCTGGGCGAAGCGACCCCCACGCAGTCGCAGGATCTTCACGCAGCCGCTGGTGCGCTTGGTGCCGACGTGCATCGGCGCGTGGACGCCCTGGCCGGTCCAGTCGTCGACGCG
>NZ_JBUZJI010000026.1:51729-52872 GCF_055282735.1 Nocardioides sp. B129/18
CCGACCAGGCCCGGCGTCACGTGCCAGTCGTCGACGCGGCGCAGGGCGTCCACGAGGCTGGCGCGGGTGAGGCGGCCGCCGAGACGCGTCGCCTCCTGCACCAGCAGGCGGGTGGCCGACCAGGCGAACAGGCCGTAGTAGTTGGGCTGGGCTCCCGGCCGCACCTGCTGCAGCCACTGCCGGTAGAGCGCCATCTCGGGGAGGGAGCGGTCGTCGAGGAGGTTCACCACCGAGTAGACGTAGGAGCCGTCGCCGGCCTCGCCGACGGAGTCGACGTAGCCCTGGTCGTAGATGGTGGGGTCCTCCAGGTAGACGTCGACCTTCAGGCTCTGCTGGGCCATCGCCTTCTGCAGCCGCACCGCGAACTGGTACGGCCCGAAGTACATGACGAACCGGGTTCCGGCCTGCTTCATCAGCTGCACGTAGGGGGAGTAGTTGAACTCCGAGGTCGCGATGCCCTGCTGGACGTCGAAGCGGAAGCCGGCCCTGGTCATGCCGGCCGCGAAGCTGCGGGCGTTGACCGAGGCGGCCTCGACGTCGACCCAGAACATCGCGGCGTGCTCCGTGGCGGCGGGCGCGGTGCGGCGCCAATAGCGCGGCATCGACGCGGCGATCTCGCTGGGCCGGATCGTGTACGCGGCGAAGCAGGTGGCGCAGGCGCTGCGGGCCGGGGTCGTGGTGAAGGCGCGGAGGTCGGGGATCCGGCAGCCGGCGGCCGTCGCCGCACCGCCCTGGTCCTGGCTGGAGACCGAGCCGACGACGGCGAACGCGGACGTGCAGGCCTTCGCGTAGGCCTGCTGGTCGCCGCCGGCGTCGGAGCGGGCGTCGAGCGCCGCGAGCCTCAGGCGGCGTCCGCGCAGGCGTTGCCCGCTGGCGTCGTAGTAGGCGATGAAGGCCTGGGCGGCGTCCTGGGCGGCCTGGAACAGCCCGGGCACCGGCCCGGTGATGTCGGCGACGTTGGCCAGGGTGAGCGTGGAGTCGGTGATGCCGGTCTGATCGGCGAACCCGGCGCACGAGCCCGCTCGGACCCCGCTGGTCGGGTCGGCGGCCGAGCCGCCGCGGGCGCCCGTGCCGCCGGCGGCACCCGTCCCGCTCGACCGGGATCCGCCGTCCGCGCCGTCGCCGGCGGAGCCGGAGCCCGCC
>NZ_JBUZJI010000027.1:0-51630 GCF_055282735.1 Nocardioides sp. B129/18
CCCCCCGCTACGTCGAGCTGACGCCGGTCTACAGCAAGGGTCCCGTGCTCACGACCGGTGCGGTCATCAAGAACGACCGCACCCGCACCCCGGTGGAGTTCGACCAGGTGCTCGACGCGCTCAACGAGTTCGCCACCGGCATCTCGGGCAGCAAGCGCACGACCCAGGCCGTCAAGCGGTTCATCGACGCGGGCCAGAAGGCCTTCTCCGGCCAGGGCCAGACCCTGAACTCCACGATCGGCTCGCTCGCCGGCGCCACCAACGCCATCGCCACCCAGCGCAAGCAGATCGTCGCGGCCCTCAAGGCGCTCGACGACCTCGTCGCGTCGGTCACCCAGAACCGCCGCACCGTCGACGACTTCATCACCCAGGTCTCGACCGCCAGCGAGCAGCTCGCGGGGGAGCGCACCAACCTGCGCACCGCCCTCGACGCGCTGCAGCGTGCCGTCACCGAGGTCGCGCGGTTCGCCGTCGACAACCGGGCCGACCTCGTCGGCTCGATCCGCAGCGCCGGCAAGGTCATCAGCAGCGTCACCTCGCGGCAGAAGCAGCTCGAGGAGATCCTCGACGTCATGCCGCTGGCCCTGCAGAACCTCCAGCGCGTCTCCGACGGCGACCAGCTGCGGGTGCGTCTGACGCCCGCCGCCCTGATCAACCTCGGCGACCTCCTGCAGACCGTCTGCAGGCAGACGCCCGCGCGGCCGCTCTGCGCCGCGCTCGGCCCGGTCGGCGATCTCCTCGACGGCATCCTCGGGCCGATCCTCGGCGGGATCGGCGGCATCCTCGGCCGCTCCAGCGCCCCGGCCGGCTCGACGACGGGAGGCGCCCGATGAGCCTCGTCCACCGCCTGCGCACCGCGGCCACCGCCGCGGTCTGCGCCCTGGCCCTGGCCACCGGCCTGACCGCCTGCGGCGGCGGACCGCGCCTCGACGACGTCCTGCCCGGCGCGGGCGTCCCGGGCCAGACCATCACGATCACCGCCGACTTCGCCGAGGCGCTCAACCTCGCCCAGGGCGCCACCGTCAAGGTCGACGGCGTCGACAGCGGCCGCGTCACCTCGGTGCAGGCCGTCGACTTCAAGGCCCGCGTGACCTTCAAGGTCAGCACCGCCGCGCGGCTGCGCGAGGGCGCCACCGCCCGCCTGCGCTACACGACGCCGCTCGGCGAGCTGTTCGTCGACATCACCAACCCCACGAAGGGCACCGCGCTCGCCGACGGTGCGAAGCTCGGCGAGGACGAGACCAGCACGGCGCCGACCGTGGAGGACGCCCTGTCCCAGGCCTCGCTGCTGGTCAACGGCGGCGGCCTGGCCCAGCTGCAGACCGTCACCAAGGAGCTCGACGACGCCATCGGCGGCCGTGAGGAGCGCATCCGCGGACTGCTGCAGCGCACCAACCGCTTCCTCAGCCAGGCCAACGCCACCACCGGCGACCTCGACCGGGCGCTGCGGGCGCTGGTCTCGGTGAGCCGTCTGCTGCGCAGCCGGCAGTCGACGATCAACGCCGCGCTGCGCGACGTCCAGCCCGCCGCGAAGGTGCTGCGCGACCTCACCCCCGACTTCACCCAGCTCCTGGCGGAGGTCGACCGGTTCGCCGGCGTCGCCAACCAGACCGTGCTCGCGACCCGCGCCCAGCTGCTCACCGTGCTGCGCGAGGCGCAGCCGGTGCTCGCCGAGGCCGCCTCGCAGAGCTCGGAGTACCGGCGGTCCCTGGAGGCCCTGGTGACGCTCGGCAACACCCTCGCCGGCGTCGTGCCGGGCGACTACCTCAACATCGGCCTCCTGCTGCACCTCGACGGCCTCGACGTCGGGTCCGGCGGCGGCCGGCTCGGCAGCGCCACGGGTGGCTCGGCCCGCACCGCCAGCGCCACCGATGCCGCCTCCGCCATGAGCGAGGCGCTCGCCGCGGCCCGACGCCTCGACGGCGCGGCCACCGGCACCGGCACCACCACCACCACCACGGGAGCGACGCGATGAGCCGCGCGGGCAGCGCCGTGCGCGGCGTCCTCACCAACCGCCTCTACCTCTCGGCGCTCGGCATCCTCGGCGTCCTCGCGGTCACCGTGGCCTACCTGTTCGGCGGGGTGCTCGACCGGCCGCTCACCGGCCAGCCGATCGACGTCAAGGTCTCGATGGCCTCCACGGGCGGCCTGTTCGAGGGCTCGGCGGTCACCTACCGCGGCGTCTCGGTGGGCCGGGTCACCCACATCTCCCTGACGCCCGACGGCGTCGTGGCCACCGCGCGCATCAACGACCTCGAGATCCCGGCCGACACCCGCGTCGCGATCCGCAGCCTCTCGCCGGTCGGCGAGCAGTACCTCGACCTCCAGCCGCGCACCAAGGGCGGGCCCTACCTCGCCGACGGCGCGAGCCTCAAGGCCGGCGCCGGCGACCTGCCCAAGACGCTGGGCTCCACCGTGCTCGCGGTCAGCAAGCTGCTCGACCAGATCGACGACAAGAAGCTGCGCAGCCTCCTCACCGAGCTCTCCACCGGCCTGCAGGGCACCGGCCAGGAGATCGGCCGGCTCGTCGACCAGGCGGGCCTCGTCCTCGACGAGCTCGACAAGGCCTACCCCGAGACCGCACGCTTGCTGCGCAACCTCGACCCCGCGCTGAGCACGATCACCGACAACCAGGCCGACCTCTCGACGCTGGGCACCTCCGCCAAGCAGCTGGGCGCGTTCCTCAAGGACTACGACCCGCGCTTCCGCTCGCTGCTGAAGAAGGCGCCCCAGCAGCTGGAGGACCTCGACCGGCTCGTCGGCGAGGCCAACCAGGTGCTCCCGGGCTTCCTGCGCGTCACGATCCGCCTCGGCGACATCGTCACCCGTCGCGACGCCGGCTTCCGCGAGCTCCTCGCCCAGTACGCCCCGGGCCTGCGCACGCTCACGGAGTTCGTCCATGACGACAAGCTCTTCCTCTCGATCATCCTGAGCGACGACACCCGCTGCGACTACGGCAACCCGCGCCGTCCGGCCAGGGACATCTCGCCGAAGGACCTGCCCACCGGCGGCGTCTGCCCGGCGTCGATCCCGAACCTGCAGCGCGGCGCCGCGTACGCCCCGGCGCCGTGAGCGAGCCCGAGCTCCCGCCGCCCGCGCGCAGCCGCTCCACGACGGTGGCGTGGACGCTCGTCGTCGTCCTGGCGCTGGTGAGCGGCGGGCTCGGCTGGGCCTGGCACGGCGCCCGCTCCGACGCGCAGGCGGGGGAGCGGGCCGTCGCCGAGCAGACCGCGGCCCGGGACGCCGCGGCCGCGGCGCGCAAGGCCGTCGTCAGCCTGACCTCCTACGCCCCCGACACCCTCGACGAGGACTTCGCGTGGGTGCGCACCGCCGGCACGCCGTCCTTCCAGCGCTCCTTCGAGGCCACCGCCGCCCGGGCGCGGCAGATCATCACCGAGGTCGGGGCCACCGCGAAGGGCGAGGTCGTCTCGGTCGGCACCGACGTCCGCGACCCCACGCACGTCACCGTGCTGGTCTTCGTCGACCAGACGATCGGCACCGGCGCGGGCGGCACGAAGGACCAGCGCGTCGACCAGCCGCGGGTCTCCCTGGCGATGGTGCGCGAGGGTGGACGCTGGCTCGTCGACGACCTCCAGCTGCAGCAGAACGTCGGCTGAGCGCCCCGGGGGCTGGCTCGGGCGGCTCGGCACCCGGCGTTCGCCCGCCGTTCGCGCCGGGGAGGGTCGACGGATCGTCCTGCGAGCGCCAGGATGGCCCGCGGCCGGATCACCACTCGGGGTGGTCCACCGAACCGATACGGAGCACTCGTGCCCATCTCCTCCCTCCGTCGTCCTCGCACCGCCCTCGCCGGCCTCGCCGTCGCCGCCCTCGGCGCCGGCCTGCTCGGTGCGGTCACGACGGCCCCCGCCACCACCGCGGCCTCGCCCGTGCGCGTCCTCTTCGACAACGCCCACGCGCAGACCGCCGGCAACGCGGACTGGATCATCTCCACCTCCCAGCCCAGCCCGTACAACCAGAAGTCCGCGCCCACGACGGAGACCGACTGGACCGGCGCCATCTCCGCCTGGGGCGTCTCGCTGGCGCAGTACCCGGCGGAGTACCAGCTGGCCACCAACCCCTCGGGTCGCGCGCTGACCTACGGCTCCACCTCGAACGCCCAGGACCTCGCCAACTACGACGTGCTGGTGATCGACGAGCCCAACACCGCGTTCACCGCGGCCGAGCGCACCGCGATCATGACCTTCGTCAAGAACGGCGGCGGCCTCTACCTGATCATCGACCACGACCAGTCGGACCGGAACAACGACGGCGTCGACTCCGTCGACATCGCCAACCAGCTGTTCAGCAGCAACGGCCTCGACAACACCGACCCGTTCGGCGTCACCGCCGCCTACCAGAACATCAGCAGCGAGGACACCACGAACCTCGGCTCGGGCGCCTCGACGCACCCGGTCGTCAACGGCGCGTGGGGCACGGCCAGCAAGTCGATCCTGCGCGGCGCCACCACGTTCAACCTCTCCACCTCGGCCAACCCGGCCGCGAAGTGCCTGCTCTACCGCAAG
Source organism: Nocardioides sp. B129/18 (assembly GCF_055282735.1). NCBI lineage: Bacteria > Bacillati > Actinomycetota > Actinomycetes > Propionibacteriales > Nocardioidaceae > Nocardioides > Nocardioides sp. B129/18. Next base: position 4,524 of record NZ_JBUZJI010000027.1, read on the forward strand.
GGCGTCTCCAACACCGGCACCACCGGCTGCTTCCTGGCCGTCAGCACCTTCGGCACCGGCCGGGTCATCCTCTGGGGCGACTCCTCCCCGGTCGACGACGGCACCGGGCAGTCCGGCAACACCCTCTACGACGGCTGGAACGACCCGGCCGGCACCAACGCCGAGTGGGCGCTCAACGGCACCGACTGGCTCGGCAAGCTGTCCTGATCGACCCGCACCGAGGTGGCCGTCGGGGCTCAGCCCCCGGCGGTCACCGCCGCGTGCACCTCGTCGAGGCGGGCGCGCAGCTCGGGGATCTGCTTGATCAGCGCGATCTCCTCGGTGAGCTCGGCGAGAAGGCCCTGCACCTGGCCCAGCACGTCGCGGGTCTCGGCGAGGGTGGCGTCGACGGTGGTCATCCGGGCGTCGACCTTGGCCAGGGTCTGGTCGACGTTCTCCAGCTTGCCCTCGACGACGTCGAGCGTGGCGCCGGCGCCGCTGAGCACCTTGTCGGCCCGCTTGAGGACGTCGCCGACGGGGTTGAGGCCGAGGGCCATGGGGTCTCCTGGGAGCTCGAGGGACGGATCGGGGGAGCAGGACTGTCGGTGGTCCACCGTAGTCTCGCCAGCATGCGTCCCGTCACCGATCTCGAACGCCGCGTGGCCCCCTTCAAGGTCGTCTCCGACTACTCCCCGTCCGGCGACCAGCCGGCGGCGATCGCCGAGATCACCAAGCGCATCACCGGCGGCGAGCAGGACGTCGTCCTGCTGGGCGCCACCGGCACCGGCAAGACCGCCACGGTCGCCTGGGTGGCCGAGCAGCTGCAGCGTCCGCTGCTGGTGCTGCAGCCCAACAAGACCCTCGCCGCGCAGTTCGCCAACGAGCTGCGCCAGCTCTACCCCGACAACGCGGTGGAGTACTTCGTCTCCTACTACGACTACTACCAGCCCGAGGCCTACGTCCCCCAGACCGACACCTACATCGAGAAGGACTCCTCGATCAACGAGGAGGTCGAGCGGCTGCGGCACTCGGCCACCAACTCGCTGCTGACGCGGCGCGACGTCATCGTCGTCTCCACCGTGTCCTGCATCTACGGCCTCGGCACGCCCCAGGAGTACGTCGACCGGATGATCCGGCTGCGGGTCGGCGAGGAGCACGACCGCGACTCCATCCTGCGCCGCCTGGTCGAGATCCAGTACACGCGCAACGACCTCACCTTCACCCGCGGCACCTTCCGGGTGCGCGGCGACACCCTCGAGATCTTCCCGGTCTACGAGGAGCACGCCGTGCGCATCGAGTTCTTCGGCGACGAGATCGAGCGGCTCATGACGCTCCACGCCGTCACCGGCGAGGTCCTCACCGAGGACGAGGAGCTCTACGTCTTCCCCGCCACCCACTACGTCGCGGGCCCCGAGCGCATGGAGCGCGCGATCGCGGGCATCGAGGCCGAGCTCGAGCAGCAGCTCGCGACCTTCGAGCGCGAGGGCAAGCTGCTCGAGGCCCAGCGGCTGCGCATGCGCACCACCTACGACATCGAGATGATGCGCCAGGTGGGCTCGTGCTCGGGCATCGAGAACTACTCGATGCACATCGACGGCCGCGAGCGCGGCTCGGCGCCCAACTGCCTGCTCGACTACTTCCCCGAGGACTTCGTGCTCGTGGTCGACGAGTCCCACGTCACCGTGCCGCAGATCGGCGGCATGTACGAGGGCGACATGTCCCGCAAGCGCAACCTCGTCGAGTTCGGCTTCCGCCTGCCCAGCGCCATGGACAACCGGCCCCTGCGGTGGGAGGAGTTCCTCGAGCGCATCGGCCAGACCATCTACCTCTCGGCCACCCCGGGCGACTACGAGCTCGACAAGGCCGGCGGCTCCACCCCGCCGCACGTCGTCGAGCAGATCATCCGCCCCACCGGCCTGATCGACCCCGAGATCGTGGTCAAGCCCACCAAGGGCCAGATCGACGACCTCATCCACGAGATCCGGCTGCGCACCGAGCGCAACGAGCGCGTGCTGGTCACCACGCTCACCAAGAAGATGTCCGAGGACCTCACCGACTACCTCCTCGACGCCGGCTTGCGCACCCGCTACCTCCACTCCGAGGTCGACACCCTCAAGCGCATCGAGCTCCTGCGCGACCTGCGCCTGGGCGAGTACGACGTGCTGGTCGGCATCAACCTGCTGCGCGAGGGCCTCGACCTGCCCGAGGTCTCCCTGGTCTCGATCCTCGACGCCGACAAGGAGGGCTTCCTGCGCTCGGACAAGTCGCTGATCCAGACCATCGGGCGCGCGGCGCGCAACGTCTCCGGCCAGGTGCACATGTACGCCGACCGGATCACGCCGTCGATGGAGGCCGCGATCGATGAGACCAACCGTCGTCGCGCCAAGCAGATCGCCTACAACACCGAGCGCGGCATCGACCCCCAGCCGCTGCGCAAGAAGATCGCCGACATCACCGAGATGCTGGCCCGCGAGGACGAGTCCACCCAGGCGCTCCTCGAGACCTGGGCCGGCACCGAGGCCAAGGGCCGCGCGGGCAAGGCCGGCAAGGGCAAGTCCCCGACGCCGATGCTCGGCGAGAAGCACTCCGCCGGCGCCGCCGACCTCACCGGCATCCCGAGCAGTGACCTCGCCCAGCTGATCCAGCAGCTCACCGACCAGATGAAGGAGGCCGCCGCCGACCTCCAGTTCGAGGTGGCGGCCCGCCTGCGCGACGAGATCTCCGAGCTCAAGAAGGAGCTCCGGCAGATGATGGAAGCCACGAAGTAGGCCGGGGGAGGAGCGCCCGCCATGACTCACGTCCGCGAGGTCCAGATCACCTTCGACTGCGCCCAGCCGGCCGCGCTCGCGGCGTTCTGGGCCGAGGTGCTCGGATACGTCGTCCAGCCGCCGCCCGACGGCTTCGACTCCTGGGACGCCTTCCTCGACCATCACGGCGTGCCGCCAAAGGAGCGCGACTCCCGGTCGGCCGCGGTCGATCCCACGGGCCGGGGTCCGCGGCTGTTCTTCCAGCGGGTGCCGGAGGGCAAGGTCGCCAAGAACCGGGTCCACCTCGACGTCCGCTCCGCGCCCGGGCTGACCGGCGAGGAGCGGATGGCCGCGCTCGACGCCGTCGCCGCCCGGCTCGAGGGGCTCGGCGGGCGGGTCCTGCAGCGGTTGGAGGCCACGTCGATGGACGAGGGCATCATCGTCATGGCCGACCCCGAGGGCAACGAGCTCTGCCTGGACTGACCCCGGGTTCGTCGCCCGGGCGTCCCGGGGCGGATGATCAGGGGGTGAGCACCCCCGCCGCCGATCCCGTCACGACCCCGCACGGGACCCCGAGTCGGACGGCGTGGACGGTCTGGGGCGTCGCCCTGGCGCTCTACACCCTGGCGGTCTTCCACCGCTCCGCCCTCTCGGTCGCGGGCCTCGCGGCCGTCGACCGCTTCGACATCTCGGCCTCGGCGCTGGCGTCCTTCACGATGCTGCAGCTGGCCGTCTACGCCGGTCTGCAGATCCCGGTGGGCCTGGCCGTCGACCGCTTCGGTCCACGCAGCGTGGCGCTCACCGGTGCGGTGGTGCTCGCGGTCGGGGAGGGCTCCTTCGCACTGGCCGGCTCCTACCCGGTGGCGCTGCTGGCGCGCTTCCTGGTGGGCGCGGGCGACGCGATGACGTTCATCTGCGTGATCCGGCTGCTGTCCTCGTGGTTCCCGCGGCGACGGATCCCGCTGCTCACCCAGATCACCGGCACGCTCGGCCAGCTCGGCTCGATCGGCGCCGCGGTGCCGATGACCTGGGCGCTCTCGCACCTGGGCTGGACCCGCGCCTACCTCGTGACGGCCGGGCTGAGCGCGGTGGTCGCGGTGGTGGCCGTGGTGGCGCTGCGCGACGGACCGGCCGGACGCACCCTGCGCGGCGCGGCGCTCTCACGCTCCGGCGTGCTCGCCAGCCTGCGCAGCTCGTGGGCCCAGCCCGGCACCCGCCTGGGCTTCTGGGTGCACTTCTCCACGCCCTTCAGCGCCAACGTGCTGGCGCTGCTGTGGGGCTACCCCTTCTTCGTGCGCGGCGAGGGCCGCACCTCCGGCGAGGCCGGCACCCTGCTGACGCTGATGGTCGTCGCCGTCGTCGTGTCCGGCCCGGTGCTGGGCGCGCTCATCTCCCGCCACCCCTGGCACCGCTCGACGATGGTGCTGAGCATCGTCGCGGCGATGGCGCTGATGTGGACCCTGGTGCTGGCCTGGCCCGGCCAGGCGCCGTTGGGCGTCCTGGTGCTGCTGGTCGTCGTGGTCGGCGTCGGCGGTCCAGCGTCGGTGGTGGGCTTCGACATCGCCCGCACCAGCAATCCCGGCTCGCGGCTGGCCAGCGCCACCGGCATCGTCAACGTCGCGGGCTTCGTCGCCACCCTCGTGCTGGTGGTGGTGATCGGCATCGTGCTCGACGCGCTCACCCCGGGCGGGGGCAGCGACTACCCGGCCTCGGCGTTCCGCTGGGCGATGGCCACGCAGTACGTGGTGTGGGCGATCGGCGTCGTCCAGATCCTGCGGCACCGGGCCTCGGCGCGGGCCGTCACCGATCGGGTCGCGCTGACAGCAGGCGAGCCAGTGCCGGAGTGAGCGCCAGCACCACCAGCAGGCGGAAGACCTGCACGGCGAGCACGTAGGTGACGTCGGCGCCGCTGTCGGCGGCCGTGGCCAGCACGGCGAAGAGCCCGCCCGGCGTCGTGGCGAGGTAGGCGGTGAGCCCGTCGACGGGCGTCACCGCGGCGAGCAGGGCGCCCATCGCTCCGGTGGCCACCACCATGCCGGCGATGATCGCCAGCACCGCGGGCAGCATCCGGGTGATCGAGGCGAGGCTCGCGCGGGTGAACCGCAGGCCGACCTGGGCGCCGAGGAGCGCATAGGCGAGCCACTGCAGCGGCGTCGGCACGGCGAGCGGACCGCCGAGCCATCCGCCCGCGGCGAGCACCGCGCTGAGGAGCATGGGGACCAGCAGGGTGGCGGTGGGGATCGGCACGATGCGGGCCAGCAGGAGGCCGCCGACGACGGCGATCAGCGTCACGATCAGGGACGCGCCCAGGGCCGGATCGGCCGCGCTCGTGCCGAGTCCGCGATCGGGATGGAACACCAGGCTGGTCACCAGCGGCAGGGTCACGAGCACCACGAGCACGCGCAGGTACTGCACGACGGTGACGACACGGTCGTCGGCGCCGAGGTCCCTTGCGACCGCCACGACGCCGGACGCGCCGCCGGCGATGAGCGCGAACGCACCGGTGACGGGGGAGACGTCGCGGCGCAGCGCGAGCAGTCGCCCGGCCACCAGGCTGACGACGACGGTGCCCAGGGTGATCAGTCCGATGGTGCCGAGATCCGCGCCCATCGCCCGCAGCGCCTCGCTGGAGACCACGCAGCCGATCGTGACGCCGACCAGCGCCTGGGCGAGGCGGAACGACGCCGCCGGGAGCTCCAGGACGGTCGGCGAGGTGAGTGCGTGCGCCATCCCGCCGATCAGGCCGCCGAAGAGCACGGCCGACGGCAGCCCGGCCAGCGAGAGCAGCAGGCTGGAGACGACCGTGACGCCGAGGACCAGCGCGGCGGCAGCGCCGCGGGAGCGAGGAGGACGCTCGGCCCGGCTCACGCGGGGCGCAGGCGCTCGTCGAAGAACGCGAGGACCCGCTCGACGGCGCCCTGGTCGCGGTGCTCGGTGACGACGCTGTGGCCCTTGCCGGGCAGGTCGACGCGCAGGAAGCCCTCGCCGAGCTCGCGGTCGAGGGTGTCGAAGCGGGTGCCGGTGAGCGGGTCGGAGGCGTACTGGATGCCGAGCACGGGGCAGCCGCCCCGCACGCGCTCGCGGACGACGTCGAGGTCGGCGGGAGAGAGGTTGACGTCGGCCTTGCGGGTCTCCCCGAGCGTGAACGGCACCGACGGCTGGCACAGCACGGGGGCGGCGACGGCGTCGTCGACCATCATCGCCAGCGCGAACCCGCCGGTGAAGCACATGCCGAGCGCACCCACGCCGGGGCCGCCGAGCTCGGCGTGGAGGCTGCGCGCCAGGCTGCGCAGCCAGCCGGCCACCGGGGTGGTCTGGCCGGTGGCGAGCTTGGTGAACTCCTTGCTGATGCACACCTGGGCGATGGCCCGCGCGACGCTGCGTCCGCTCATCGGGGCGCCGGGCGTGCCGAACAGGCTGGGCATCACGACGGTGAACCCGGCGTCGACGACCTCCTCGCCGAAGGCGGCCACCTTCGGCGTCAGCCCGGGCACCTCGTGCACGACGATGACGCCGGGGCCGCTGCCCTTGCGGTAGGTGGGGTGGGTGATCCCGTCGGCGGTGTGCTCGCCCGCCGTCCAGCTCTCGAGCGCCATGGGGTCAGCCTAGGAGCGGCCCGCCCGATCGGGGCGTCACCAACCGGGTGGTTCCTAGGCTGGCGGCCATGACCACCCCCGTGCGCCCCGTGCGACTCGTGCTGCCCCACCAGCTCTTCGCCGAGCACCTCGAGGCCGCGCCGGAGGCCGTCTTCGTGCTCGTCGAGCACGACCTGCTCTTCCGGCAGTACCGCTTCCACCGGCAGAAGCTGGTGCTGCACCGGGCCTCGATGGACCGCTTCGCCGACGCCCTGCGCGAGGCCGGCGCCCAGGTGCACCACGTGCGCAGCAGCGCCGAGCGCGCCAGCCGCGAGCAGCTCGACGAGGTGCTCGACGGGCTGCGGGCCGAGGGCGAGGTGCACGTGTCGTGCGTGGACGTCGTCGACGACTGGCTCGAGCGCGATCTCGCCGACGTCGTCGAGGAGTGGCTGGAGTCGCCGGGCTTCCTCACCACCCGCGATCAGCTCGCGGAGTACCGCTCCAGCACGAGCGCGAAGTTCGCGCGGATGCAGCACTTCTACACCTGGCAGCGTCGCCGGCTCGGCGTCCTGCTCGACGACGACGGCGGCCCCACCGGCGGCCGGTGGAGCTTCGACGAGGACAACCGCAAGAAGCTGCCGAAGAACCATCCGGTCCCGTCGATCCCGGCCGTGCGGGAGGAGCCGCATCGGCGCGTCGCGGAGGCGATCGCGTGGGTCGAGGAGGAGTTCCCCGACAACCCCGGCCGGCTGGAGTCCTTCGCCTGGCCGACGTCGGCGCAGGAGGCGGAGGCGTCCTTCGTCGCCTTCCTCGACGAGCGGCTCGAGCAGTTCGGCCCGTACGAGGACGCCATCTCCCGCGAGCACGCGTTCGTCTTCCACGCGCTGCTCACCCCGGCGCTCAACGTCGGCCTCATCTCCCCCCAGCGGGTGCTGGAGCTGACGCTGGAGCGCGCCGACGACGTGCCGATCGCCTCGCTCGAGGGCTTCGTGCGGCAGGTGATCGGCTGGCGGGAGTACATGCGCGCCACCTACGTCTGGTTCGGCCGCCGGCTGCGCTCGGGCAACCACCTCGAGCATGCGCGTCCGCTCGCCCCGGGCTGGTGGACTGCCGAGACCGGCCTCGCGCCCGTCGACCACTGCCTCGAGCGGGTGCTCGACACCGGCTACGCCCACCACATCGAGCGGCTCATGGTCTTCGGCAACGCCCTGTGTCTCCTGCGGGCTGAGCCCGACGCCGCCTACGAGTGGTTCATGGAGATGTTCATCGACGCCTACGACTGGGTGATGGTCACCAACGTCTACGCGATGAGCCAGTTCGCCGCCGGACCCGCGATCACCACCAAGCCCTACGTCTCGGGCAGCAACTACCTGCGCAAGATGAGCGACCTGCCCCGGGGCGACTGGGAGGCCGACTGGGACGGCCTGTACTGGACCTTCGTCCGCGACCACCTCGACGTCTTCGCCGGCAACCCGCGCTCGCAGATGATCGCCACCCTCTACGACCGACTCGACCCGGCGAAGAAGGCCGCCCACACCCGGCGGGCCCACGCCTGGCTCGAGGGCTAGGGTCGCAGCGTGATCGACCTCGACCCGGTGGCGCAGCGCATCCTCGGCAGCCTGCTGGAGAAGCAGGTGACCGTGCCGGCCACCTACCCGCTCACCCTCAGCGCGCTGCGCTCGGCCTGCAACCAGACCAGCAGCCGCGAGCCCGTCATGGACCTCGACGACGCCACCCTCGAGCAGGCGGTGCGCCGGCTCAAGGACGACGGTCTGCTGCGCATCGTCTGGTCCGACACCGGGCGCCGCACGCTCAAGCACCATCAGACCCTCGACGAGCGGCTCGGCCTCGACGACGCCGAGCGCGCCGTCGTCACGGTGCTGCTGCTGCGCGGCGCCCAGTCGCCCGGCGAGCTGCGCACCCGCACCGAGCGTCTGCACGCCTTCGCCGACCGCGACGCCGTCGAGGCGGTGCTGCAGGGTCTCGCCGCCCGGCCCGAGCCGCTCGTGCAGCGGCTCGAGCGGCGTCCCCGCGAGCAGGACCACCGCTGGACCCACCTCCTCGGCGCGCCCGCCGAGGAGGCGACGGCCCCCGCCGCTCCCGCGGCCGACACCGAGGGCGTGCTGCGCGAGGGCGCCGAGGCCCGTGACGCCCGGGTCGTGGCCACCTACGACGCCATCGCCGAGCCCTACGCCGCCACGCTGGTGCCCGAGCTGGAGCAGATGCCCTTCGAGCGCTGGCTGCTGGGGCGCATCGCCGCGCACGCGCAGGAGCTCGACGCGCCACTGGTCGAGGTCGGCTCAGGACCTGGGCACGTGACGGCGCACCTGGCCGCGCTCGGCGCCGAGGCGGTCGGGGTGGACCTCTCGCCCGGCATGGTCGCCGAGGCCCGCCGTCGCTTCCCCGAGGGTCGCTACGAGCAGGGCGACCTGCGTCGCCTGATGCGGCCCGAGCAGGCGGCCGGCTGGTCGGCCGTCGTCGGCTGGTACTCCCTCATCCACCTGGCCGCCAGCGAGCTGCCCGAGGCCGTCGCCGCGCTGACGCGGCCGCTGCTGCCCGGCGGCTGGCTCGTGCTGGCGCTCCACGCCGGCGCCGGGGTCAAGCACCAGCCGGTGTGGTTCGAGCACCAGGTCGACGTCGACATCGCCCTGCACGAGCAGCACGACGTCGCGCGGGTGCTCGCCGAGGCCGGCCTCGTCGACGTCGAGTGGTACCGCCGCGGCCCGATCCAGGCTCGCAACGAGGCCACCGAGCGGCTCTACGTCATCGCCCGCCGCCCGCAGGCCGGTTGATGGCGCCGGTCCACGCCCTCGAGCTGGTGCCCGACGAGGCAGGCCGAGCGCTGATCCGTGCCCAGTGGCAGCGCCTGGCCGACGCCGGCCTGCCCTCGCAGCTGGTGCGTCCGGGCGTCTCGGACACCCCGCACGCCACGCTGGTCTCCGCACCCGCCCTGCCACCGGAGGCGATCGACGTCGCCGTGGTGCGGCTCGGCGCGATGCTGCCCGTGGTCGGACGCCTCTCCGGCCTGCTGCTCCTCGGCTCGGGCAACGCGGTGACGATCGCGCGCAGCCTCGAGCTCGACGACGACGTCGTGCGCCGGGTGCTGGCCGTGCGGGTGCAGGTGCCCGACCGGCGGTTCCCGGGCTGGCTCCCGCACGTGACGCTGGCGCGCCGGGTCAACCGCGCCGATCTGCCCCGCGCCCTCGAGGTGCTCGGCACCGACGGCGAGGACGAGCTGACCCTCGCCGAGATCCGACGCTGGGACCCCGACCTCGGCCGGGTCACCGTGGTGGCCCAGGCGCGCTGAGCCGCGGGCTGCGGCTAGCGGGTCTCGACGACCACGTCGGCCAGCACGGGAGCGCCGTCGCGCTGGCCGCCGCTGATCGACGCCGAGCCGACGACGCGTCCGTCCTCGCGCCAGCCCCGCACCCGGATCGTCTCGCCCGGGAAGACCACGCCGGCGAAGCGGGCGGTGAAGCCGCCCACGGCGGCGGCGTCGCCGTCGAGGAGCGCGTCGGTGAGCGAGCGCAGCGCGATGCCGTAGGAGCACAGTCCGTGCAGGATCGGCGCGGGGAAGCCGGCCGCCTGCGCGAACGCGGGGTCGGCGTGCAGCGGGTTGCGGTCGCCGCAGAGCCGGTAGAGCAGCGCCTGCTGGGGGGTCACGGCGTAGTCGACCTCGGCGTCGGGTGCGCGGTCGGGCACCTCGACGGCCTCGGAGGTGCCCCGGTCGCCGCCCCAGCCGCCCTCGCCGCGCACGAAGATCGAGGACCGCACGGTCCACAGCTCCTCGCCGGCGGGGGAGACGGCGGTGCCCTCCTGCCAGATGACCGCGGCCTTGCCCTTGTCCCACACGTCGGTGATGCGGGTGCTCAGCGTCGCGGTGCCCTCGGCCGGCAGCGTCGCGCCCGCCGCGAGGCGGATCGACTGCGAGCCGTGGACGACCTGCGCGAGGTCGATGTCGCAGCCGGGGAGGTCCAGCGGCGGCGGGTCGGTGGCGTGGAAGGTGGGGGCGACGACGGCGAAGGACGGCAGCACCTGCAGGTCCGGTCCGTCGAGGGTGTAGCGCAGCGCGGCGGGGGAGACGAAGTCGCCCGGGCGCGAGCCCGCTCCGATGCCGAGGTGGTAGAGCAGGACGTCACTGGAGGCCCAGGAGAAGGTCGTCGTGCCGGTGGCCGCGCCGATCGCGACGGCGGGGTCGATGGGCATCAGGCGGTCTCCTCCGCGGCGGCGCGGTCAGACGTGGCGGCGCGCGTCGCGAGGTCGTCGGCGGCGAGCGCGCCGAAGACCAGCGCGGGCCCGATGGTGCCGCCGGGGCCGGGATAGGTGTGGCCCATGACGGCGGCCGAGACGTTGCCGGCGGCGTAGAGGCCGTCGATGACGCTGCCGTCGGCGCGCAGCACCCGGGCGTGCTCGTCGGTGACCAGGCCGCCCTTGGTGCCGAGGTCGCCGGGCACGATCTTGACGGCGTAGAACGGCGCCTCGTCGATGACGTGCAGCGAGGGGTTCGGCTTCACGGTGGGGTCGGAGTAGTACTGGTCGTAGGCCGACTCGCCGCGGTGGAAGTCCTCGTCGACGCCGCTGCGGGCGAAGCCGTTGAACCGCTCGAGGGTGGCGGCGAGGTTCTCGGCGGGCACGTCGATCTCCGCGGCCAGCGCCTCGATGGTGGCGGCCTTCTTGATGGTGCCGTGCTTGTACCAGCGGCCCGGGAAGGGCTGGCGCGGGAAGAGGCCGGCGAAGAGGTAGCGGTTGCGGTAGCGCTGGTCGATGACCATCCAGGCCGGCACGTGCGGGACGCCGGTGGCCTCGCCCTCGTAGATCGCGTGGGTGGCCTCGACGTAGGGGAGCGCCTCGTTCATGAAGCGGCGGCCCTCGCCGTTGACGATGATCGAGCCGGGCAGGTTGCGCTCGGCCAGGCAGAACCACGGGCCGCTCGGCAGCGGGATCGTGGGCCCCCACCAGGCGTCGTCCATGAGCGCCACCTCGGCGCCGACGGCGATGCCGGCGAGCTGGCCGGCACCGTCGTTGAACTGCGAGCCGGTGGTCCACTCCGTGGAGGTCGGCTTCGGCTGGTACTTCTCGCGCATCTCCAGGTTGCGCTCGAAGCCGCCGCTGCCGAGGACGACGCCGCGGCGGGCGCGCACCTCGTGGCGCACGCCGTCGCGCTCGACGACGACGCCGACGACGCGGCCGCCCTCGAGCAGCAGCTCGGTGAGCGGCGCCTCGTAGTGCACCGGCACCCCGGCGTCGACCAGACCCTGGCGCAGGCCGATGGCGATGGCGTTGCCCATGGCGTACATGCGGCGGCGCAGCACGAGGCTGACCATCCGGCGCAGCAGCACCATCATCATGGTGATCGGGCCGCGCAGGGTGCGCAGGCCGAGGCTGATCTTCCGGAAGTCGGCCTGCGTGACGATCATGTTCGCCGGCGCCTTGGTGTACTGCGGGTGCAGGCGGGAGAGCTCCTCGCCGAGGAAGCGGGCGTCCATCGGCACCGGCTCCGCGGAGCGTCCGGCGGCGCGGCCGCCCGGCGCCTCGGGGTGGTAGTCGGCGTACTGCGGCACCCAGCGGAAGCGCAGGGGCGTGCGGGCCTTGATGAAGTCCATGACCTCGGGACCGGCGTCGAGGTAGGCCTGGCGGCGCTCCTTCGGCACGACCTCGCCGACGATGGAGTCGAGGTAGAGCGAGGCCTGTGCGGCGTCGTCGTCGGCCACCTGGCCGGCCTCGCGCAGCGCGTAGTTGCCGGGGATCCACACCCCGCCGCCGCTGCGCGCCGTCGAGCCGCCGAAGTAGGCGCTCTTCTCCAGCAGGACCGTCTCGAGGCCGTGCGACGCCGCCCGGAGCGCCGCGGACATGCCCGCGGCCCCGGCTCCGACGACGACGACGTCGACCTCCGTGGGCAGAGCGCCCGTCGAACCACCCGTCATGGCACAAAACTGTAACAGGTTCTACTATGCGCGTGTGACCTCTGACGCCGCCGTCGCCGCCGCCGTCGCCCGCCTCGCGCAGGCCCAGGCGACCCGTGAGCCCTGCGCCCCCGTGCGCGACCTCATCGGCACCGACGACCTCGACGCCGCCTACGCCGTCCAGCAGGGCCTGGTGCAGGCCCGCGTCGCCGCCGGCGCCCGCGTGGTCGGCCGCAAGATCGGCGCCACGTCGGAGGCCGTCCAGCGCCAGCTCGGCGTCGACCAGCCCGACTTCGGCTACCTGCTCGACGAGATGGACGTCAGCGCCCACCGGCCGATCTCGATGCGCACCCTCGTGCAGCCGCGCGTCGAGGCCGAGGTCGCGTTCGTGCTGGCCCGCGACGTCGCCCCCGAGCACGAGGACGAGATCACCCTCGCGCTGGTGCGCGAGGCCGTCGAGGTCGCCCTTCCGGCGCTGGAGATCGTCGACTCCCGCATCACCGCCTGGGACATCGGCTTCACCGACACCGTCGCCGACAACGCCTCCAGCGGCCTGTACGTGGTGGCGGAGCACGGCCGTCCGCTCGACGAGGTCGAGCCCGTCGACGTCGTCATGTCGCTCACGATCAACGGCGAGGAGCGCTCCTCGGGCACCGGCGCCGCCTGCCTGGGCGACCCGCTCGAGGCGCTGCGCTGGCTCGCCGTCCAGGCCTACCGCTACGGCGACCCGCTGCGCGCGGGCCATCTGATCCTCTCCGGGGCGCTGGGCCCGTTCGTGCCCTTCGCGCCCGGCGACCGCGTCGAGGCCTCGATCAGCGGCTTCGCCCCGCTCGTCGCCGACTTCGCCGACTGACTCCCGACCCTCCCGCCACCGCCACCCACAGAAGAGAGAAGCCCGTGGCCCAGAAGCTGACCGCCGCCATCGTCGGTCCCGGCAACATCGGCACCGACCTGCTGTTCAAGCTGCTCCGGTCCGACGTGATCGAGCCGCGCTGGATGATCGGCGTCGACCCGAGCTCCGAGGGGCTGCGGATCGCCGCCTCCCGCGGCCTCGAGGCCTCGCACGAGGGCGTCGACTGGCTGCTGAAGCAGGACGAGCTGCCCGACCTCCTCTTCGAGGCCACCTCGGCCTACGTGCACCGCGAGTACGCCCCGCGCTACCAGGAGGCCGGCATCCGGGCGATCGACCTGACGCCCGCGGCGGTCGGCCCGGCGGTGATCCCGCCGGTCAACGGCGAGGCCCACGTCGGGGCGTGGAACGTCAACATGATCACCTGCGGCGGCCAGGCCACCATCCCGATGGTCGCGGCGGTCTCGCGGGCCACGCCGGTGTCCTACGCCGAGATCGTCGCGTCGGTGTCCAGCGTCTCCGCCGGCCCGGGCACCCGCGCCAACATCGACGAGTTCACCCGGACGACCAGCCGCGGCGTCACCGAGATCGGCGGGGCCGAGCAGGGCAAGGCGATCATCATCCTCAACCCCGCCGAGCCGCCGATGATCATGCGCGACACGATCTTCTGCGCCGTCGGCCCCGACGCCGACCGCGACGCGATCATCGCCTCCATCGTGGCGATGGAGAAGGCAGTGCAGGAGTACGTCCCCGGCTACCGGCTGCTGCAGGAGCCGCAGATCGACGAGCCGTCCGAGGCCACCCGCGGCCAGGTGAAGGTCTCGATCTTCGTCGAGGTCGAGGGCGCCGGCGACTTCCTGCCGCCCTACGCAGGCAACCTCGACATCATGACGGCCGCCGCCACCCAGGTCGGCCAGAACATCGCCCGCTCGATCCTGGCTGGAGCCTGAGATGACCGACACGACCCACGAGCTGTCCCGCACCTGGTCGGCCACGCACGGCACCGAGCCGTTCGGCGACCTCGACCTGCGCCTGACCGACACCTGCCTGCGCGACGGCTCGCACCACAAGCGCCACCAGTTCACCGGCCAGGAGGTCGAGGACATCGTCCGCGCCCTCGACGCCTCCGGCATCCCGGTGATCGAGGTGACCCACGGCGACGGGCTCGGCGGCTCGTCGTTCAACTACGGCTTCTCGCGCACCCCCGAGCAGGAGCTCATCCGCATCGCCGCCGAGACCGCGCAGCGCGCCAAGATCGCCTTCCTCATGCTCCCGGGCGTCGGCACCAAGGACGACATCCGCGCCGCGCAGGACAACGGCGGCCAGATCTGCCGCATCGCCACCCACTGCACCGAGGCCGACGTCTCGATCCAGCACTTCGGCCTGGCCCGCGAGCTGGGCCTGGAGACCGTCGGCTTCCTGATGATGAGCCACACCCAGAGCCCCGAGGTGCTGGCCCGGCAGGCGCGGATCATGGTCGACGCCGGCTGCCAGTGCGTCTACGTCGTCGACTCCGCCGGCGCGCTGGTGATGGAGCAGACCGCCGACCGCGTCTCCGCCGTCGTCGCCGAGATCGGCCACCAGGCCGACGTCGGCTTCCACGGCCACGAGAACCTCGGCCTCGGCGTCGCCAACACCGTCATCGCCGCCCGCGCGGGCGCCACCCAGATCGACGGCTCGGTGCGCCGCTTCGGCGCGGGCGCCGGCAACACCCCGCTCGAGGCGTTCATCGGGGTCTGCGACAAGCTCGGCTGGCGCACCGGCGTCGACTTCCTGCAGATCGTCGACGCCGCCGAGGACGTCATCGCCCCCGCGATGCCCGAGGAGTGCCGCCTGGACCGGATGACGCTGATGATGGGCTACGCCGGCGTCTACTCCTCCTTCCTCAAGCACGCCGGCAACGCCGCGGACCGCTACGGCGTCTCCGGCGCCCAGATCCTCCTCGAGGCCGGCCGCCGCAAGCTGATCGGCGGCCAGGAGGACCAGCTCATCGACATCGCCCTGATGCTGCGGGCCGAGCAGGACAAGGCGGCGGCGAACGCGTGAGGTCGACCGGCGAGCGCTTCGGCGGCTGACCGCCGAAGCCTCAGCGGTCGGCCGTCGAAACGCACGGTTGGCGTTCGAAGGTTCGGACGCCAACCGAAAGGTTCCGTCGTCCCCCGCGGGTGTCGTGACTCCGAATCGACTGGCGCGACGACGGCGAGCTGGGCGAGGGTGGGACGCATGGCCTCCCGTCTCGCGAACATCTGCTTCGACGCCCACGACACCTACGCCCAGGCCCAGTGGTGGGGCCAGGTGCTCGACGACTTCGTCTTCGACCCCGAGGACACCCAGGAGGGCTGGAACCACCCCGGCGCCCACGAGTCCGGGCTGGAGAGCGTCGAGGGCCGTCAGGCGTTCCTCTTCCTCGCGGTGCCGGAGGGCAAGGAGCTGAAGAACCGCGTCCACCCGTGCCTGCGGCCCACCGACCGCACCCGCGACGAGGAGGTCGAGCGCGTCCTCGGTCTCGGCGCGACGATGGTCAACGACCTGCGCGACGGCGATCGCGGCTGGGCGGTGCTCGCCGACCCGGAGGGCAACGAGTTCTGCATCCTCACCCGCCAGGACTGAGGTGCCGCGCGCGGCAGGCACCGCGACCGCGCGGGACTGGCGCCAAAACGAGAACGTGTTCTAGTCTGAGGTCACGAGATCCCTCCGATGAGGAAGTGTGCCGATGACCCAGGCTGTTGTGGACGCCGTCCGCGAGGTGCTCCCCGGCCTGCGCGAGCGCGCCGAGGAGGCCGAGCGGCTGCGCGTCGTCCCCGAGGCCAGCATCAAGGAGCTCGACGAGACCGGCTTCTTCCAGATGCTCCAGCCGCGGCGTCACGGCGGCCTCGAGGCCGACCCCATCGACTTCTACACCGCGGTGCGCGACATCGCCTCGGCCTGCGGCTCCACCGGCTGGGTCGCCAGCGTCGTCGGGGTCCACCCCTGGCAGATCGCCCTGTTCGACGACGCCGCCCAGCAGGCCGTGTGGGGCGAGGACCAGCACACCCGCGTCTCCTCCTCCTACGCGCCCACCGGCCGCGCCGAGGTCGTCGACGGCGGCTTCCGGCTCAGCGGCAAGTGGGGCTTCAGCTCCGGCGCCGATCACTGCCAGTGGGTGCTGCTCGGCGGTCTGGTGCACAACGCCGACGGCGCGATCGTCGACTTCCGCACCTTCCTGCTGCCGCGCAGCCAGTACGCGATCGTCGACGTGTGGCACACCGTCGGCCTGGCCGGCACGGGCTCGAACGACATCGTGGTCGAGGACGTCTTCGTGCCCGAGGCCTTCACGCTCTCGATGAGCGAGACCGGCCAGTGCCGCGGGCCCGGGCAGGCCGTCAACACCTCCGAGCTCTACCGGCTGCCGTTCCACTCGCTGTTCACCGGCACCATCACCACGCCGATGATCGGCATCGCCCGGGGCGCCTACGCCGAGCACGTCGCGATGCAGAAGCAGCGCGTCCGCGCCGCCTACCTCGGCGAGCGCGCCAGCCTCGACCCGTTCGCCGCCGTCCGCGTGGCCCGCGCCTCCAACGAGATCGACGCCGCCTGGGCGCTGCTGGTGGCCAACATCCGCGAGGAGCAGGCCTACGTCGCCCGCGGCGAGCAGATCCCGCTGGGCGTGCGGCTGAAGGTCCGCCGCGACCAGGTGATCGGCAGCGAGCGCGCCATCGAGGCCATCGACTCGCTCTTCGAGGCCTCGGGCGGGCGTGCGCTGGCCCAGGGCTCCACCCTCCAGCGGGCCTGGCGTGACGCCCACGCCGGCCGCGTCCACGCCGCCAACGACCCCGAGCGCGCGCTGCAGATGTTCGGCGCGCACGAGTTCGGGCACCAGATCGATCCGGGGATGTACTGATGACGCAGACCGCGCCCACGAAGGACGACCTCCGCCGCACCGCCACCGTCGCCACGGAGGCCGCGGGGGAGATCGCGCTCACCTACTACGAGGCCGGCGAGCCCACGGAGGTCGGAGCCGGCCTGCCGCTGGTGATGCTGCACGGCGGCGGCCCCGGCGCGTCGGCATGGTCGAACTTCGGCCCCGCGCTGCCGGGCTTCGCCCAGCAGTTCCGCACCCTGCTGGTCGACCAGCCGGGCTTCGGCGGCTCCGACAAGCCCGCCGTCGTCGGCAACTACTACCGCTTCTCCGCCGACGCCGTCGTGGCGCTGCTCGACTCCCTGGGCATCGAGAAGGTCCACCTGCTCGGCAACAGCCTCGGCGGCGGCACCGCGATGCGGCTCGCGCTCTCCTATCCCGACCGCGTCGGACGCCTGATCCTCATGGGCCCCGGCGGGCTGAGCCTCAACCTCTTCCACGCCGACCCCACCCAGGGCGTCCAGCGGCTCATGGACTTCGGCAAGGAGCCGACGCGGGAGAACCTGCGGGCGTTCATCGAGTGCATGGTCGTCGACCAGTCGCTGGTCACCGACGAGCTCGTCGAGGCGCGCTTCGCCGACGCCACCGCCCCCGGCGCGCAGGCCGCGATGGCCAGCATGGGCTGGTCGTTCTTCAACCCCGAGACCGCCGAGGACGGGATGCTGTGGCGCGAGGCTCACCGGCTGCGCAAGCACACCCTGCTCACCTGGGGCCGCGAGGACCGCGTCAACCCCCTCGACGGCGCGCTGGTCGCCCTCAAGGTGATCCCCAGGGCCAGCCTCCACGTCTTCCCGAACTGCGGCCACTGGGCGCAGATCGAGGCGGCCGAGGAGTTCCGCGAGGTCGCGACCGCGTTCCTCGCCCGTCACGTGGAGCGTGCGCGCTCGGGAGGTGCCGCCTCATGACCATCGACATCCGATCCATGGGCTACGTCCGGGTCACCAGCACCGACCTCGAGCAGTGGCGCACCTTCGCCGGCAAGGTGCTCGGGCTCGCCGAGACCCGTGGCCCCTCGGCCGAGCATCTCTACTACCGCATCGACCAGGTCTCGCAGCGACTGGTCGTCGTCCCCGGCGAGGTCGACCAGCTCGCGTGCTCGGGCTGGGAGCTCGCCGACCACGCCGCCCTCCAGGAGGCGCGCGAGCACCTGCAGAAGGCCGGCGTCGAGTTCGAGGAGGCCACCACGGCCGAGCTCGACGAGCGTCGCGTGCAGGAGATGATCCGGTTCAGCGACCCCTTCGACAACGTCTTCGAGCTCTTCCACGGCATCACCTACGAGGCCCGTCCGCTCGTCACGCCGTACGCCGCCCGGTTCGTCACCGGCGAGCAGGGCATGGGCCACATCGTCGTGCCGGTCAGCGACGACGTCGAGGCGCTGCGGTTCTACACCGACGTCCTGGGCTTCCGGCTGCGCGACTCCATGAGCATGCCCGGCGAGTTCGTCGGCAAGGAGCCCGGCAGCAAGGTCTGGCTGCGGTTCCTCGGCGTCAACGCGCGCCACCACTCGCTGGCGTTCCTGCCGATGCCGAACCCCGCGAAGTGCGTCCACATCATGCTGGAGGTCGACGAGCTCGACCACGTGGGCCGCGCGCTCGAGCGGGTCCGCAAGCACCAGGCGCCGCTCTCGGCGACGCTCGGGCGGCACATGAACGACGAGATGATCTCCTTCTACGTGCGCTCGCCCGGTGGCTTCGACGTCGAGTTCGGCACCGACGGCCTCACCGTCGAGGACTCCTCCTGGGTGGCGCGCGAGTCGACGGCCGTCTCGTACTGGGGCCACGACTTCAGCGGCGGGCGCTGAGCGGTGAGGCCCCACCCGGACGACGGGTCGCTCACCGCCACCGGCGTCGTCGCCGCTACCGTGGGCACCATGTCCTCCCCGTCGAGCCCCGTGCCCGAGGGCATGCGTCCCGACGCGGCGCAGACCTGGCCCAGCCCCGAGCTCATCGACTCCTGGCTGGCCTACGACTTCCAGCTGCACCCGGGCGAGGACGTCGTCGTCGACGCCACCGACCCCGACGCCGTCGCCTCGGCGCGCCGGTTCCGCGACGTCCTGGGCCGCTTCGCCTCCGGCGTCACGGTGGTCACCGCGATCAGCAACGGCGAGCCCGTGGGGCTGACGTGCCAGTCGTTCTCCAGCGTCTCCCTCGAGCCGCCCCTGGTGCTCTTCATCCCGGCGAAGACCTCGCGGGCCTGGCCGGCGATCCAGCGCTCGGGCACGTTCTGCGTCAACTTCCTCGCCGCCGACCAGGCCGACGTCTCGAACCAGATGGCCAGCCGCGGCGCCGACAAGTACGCCGGCATCGCCTGGCACCCCGCCGCCGGCACCGGCTCGCCGGTGATCGAGGGCTCGCTGGCCCACGTCGACTGCACGATCCACGCCGTCCACGAGGCCGGCGACCACTGGGTCGTCATCGGACGCGTCGTCGCGCTCGAGGTCGGTGACGGGGAGAGCGGCGAGTCCGCCGACCCGCTGCTCTTCTTCCAGGGCCAGTACCGCACGACCCGCTGAGGTCGGCCGAGCCGGGGCCGAACCCGGTGGCGACGGCGCGAGGCCGCGTGGGAGGGTCGGGCGCGTGAGCCCTCGGATCCGCTACCCCGCGCCCCTGCGTCCCGGCGACCGCATCGGCGTCACCGCGCCGTCGGCGGGAGCCTCCGGCGCGGCCCGCGAGCGCATCGACGTCGCCGTCGAGGGGCTGCGCGCCGAGGGGTTCGACGTCGTCGTCGGCACGATGATGGACGGCACCGGCATCACCTCCGGCCCCGCGCAGCAGCGCGCCGACGAGCTCACCGCGATGCTGTGCGACCCCGCGATCCGCGCGGTCGTGCCGCCGTGGGGCGGCGAGACGGCGATCGACCTCCTCGACCTGCTCGACTGGGACGCCCTCGCCGCCGCGGAGCCCACCTGGCTGGTGGGCTACTCCGACCTCTCCACGGTGCTGCTGCCCCTCACGACCCGCCTGGGCTGGGCGACCCTGCACGGCGACAACCTGGCCGACACGCCCTACGCCGTGCCCGACGGCCTGCTGTCGTGGCGCGAGATCGCCGCCGGCACCGGTCCGCACCTGCAGCGCGACTCCGGCCTGATCGCCACCTGGGTGCGCTTCGAGCAGGACACCCGCGCCACCGTGTGGCCCGAGGTCGGACGCGGCTCCTGGACGCTGCACGGCGCGCACACCCTCGACGTCACCGGCCGCCTGATCGGCGGCTGCATCGAGACCCTGGCCAACCTCGCCGGCACGCCCTACGGCGACGTCGCCGCCTTCGGTCGCGCGCACGCCGACGACGGCCTGATCGTCTACGTCGAGGCGGCCGAGGACGCCGCCCCCACCATCTGCCGCAACCTGCACGGCCTGCGCCTGGCCGGCTGGTTCGAGCACGCGCGGGCGGTGCTGGTCGGCCGCACCAGCGCCCCCGACGGCCCGACGCTCACCCAGCACGAGGCCGTGCTCGACGCCCTCGGCCGGCTGGACCTGCCGATCGTCCTCGACCTCGAGATCGGTCACGTCCCGCCGCACCTGCCGCTGGTCAACGGCGCGCTGGCGCGGGTGGTCGTCGACGGCGAGCGTCGCGAGATCACCCAGACCCTGGCCTGAGCCGGCGCATCACCGCGCCGCCCCGTCGCCGGCGGTCAGCCGGCGCGGGCCACCTGACGTCCGATCCACGCGGCGGTGCCGGCGAGCACCGCGGGGTCGTAGTAGGCGTCGGAGTGCTCGGTGGTGAGCGTCATGGGCGTGCCGGGCTGCTGGTCGCAGGCCTTGTCGAGCGCGTTGCACACGCTGAGCACCCGGCCCGCGGCCGCGGCGGGCGCGAGCGAGGGGAGGCGCGGCGCGAGCCAGCCGTCCCAGGGCGCCTGGCCGCGGAACACGGCGTCGACGACGGCCGGGTCGTTCGCGTGGCGCGTCAGGCTGGCCAGCGTCACCACGCCGACGATGGCACGCGCGGTGGGCGTCGAGGCCGCGGGGCCGAGGAGCCGCACGAGGTAGTCGGCGACCATGCCGCCCTGGCTGTAGCCGATCACGACGATCTTCGTGGACGGGCAGGCCGCGACGATGCCGGCGAGGTCGGCCACCGCGCGCTGGGCGCCGTTCTGGGCCGAGGAGACCAGCAGGTCGATCGCGAACGAGCCCAGCAGCGGCGGCGCGATCGGCGCCGCCGGGTAGTCGTCGTACTGGAAGGAGACCGTGCGGGCCGGGCCCTGCGCGCCCGAGCGCAGCGCCGTGGCGGCGAGCAGGGCGTGGGCCGCGGCCTGCGGCCCGAAGCCGGCCGGCGAGCTGGAGCCGACGGTCTGCCCGGAGCCGCGGATGCCGTAGAGCACGACGTCGGTGCACGCCGGCGCGGGGTCGGTCGAGGCCGCCGACGCCGGCGCGGCGAGGCTCGCCGTCATCGGGGCGAGCAGCCCGAGCAGTCCGAGCAGCCGGGCGAGGACGGCACCGCGGCGCAGCGAGGGACGGGTGGGACGGTGGGCCGAGAGACGCATCCACGCATCCTGGCAGGCTCAGCGCCCTCGCCGCATCCCTCAGGGGCGACCGGTGATCATCTGGTGGATCCAGCTGCTCGTCGAGGCCACGACGCTCGAGGCCACGTACGGCGTGGTGTGCTCCTCGGTGAGGTAGAGCTTGGTGCCGGGCTCCTGGTTGCAGGCCTTGTCCTTGCTGTTGCACACCGCGAGGACGCGGCGGGCCGCCGGCCCGGTGGTGTGGCCGGGCACGTGCGAGCCCATCATCCCGTCCCACCTCGCCGCGCCGGCGAGGAGCAGCGGGGTCGCGCCCGGGTCCGTCGCGTGACGTCCGGCGCTGGCGAGGGTCACGATGCCCGCCAACGGCCTGGCGGCCTTCGCGTTGGCCGGGTCGGCCAGCGCCCGCGCCAGCAGGTCGGCCACCAGGCCGCCCTGGCTGTAGCCGATGACGACGACCCGGGTGCGCGGGCAGCGGTCGGCCGTCGACTGGAGGTCCTGGAGCGCCTGGGCGACGCCGGCCCGCGCGGAGGAGTCGATCGTGGCCTCGGCGGTCGCCGTGCCGAGCGCGTTCGGGGTGACCGGCGCGGCGGGGTAGGCGTCGTACTCGTACCCGACGGTCCGCGCTCCGGTGGAGGAGCTGCGCAGCCGGTCGGCGGCGGCGACGGCGTGGGTGCCGGCCTGCCAGCCGAAGCCGACCGGTCGGCCCTCGGAGGCCGTCACGGCCTGGCCGGAGCCGCGGATGCCGTAGAGCACGACGTCGTAGCAGGAGGAGGACGCGACCTCGGACGGCGCGGCCTGGGTGGGGACGGACAGGAGCGGGAGCGCGCAGCCGATCAGGAGAGCGGGCGCGAGGATGCGGCGCAGCAGCACAGGGGGTCCTCGGAGCGGGGGAGGGCGGGGAGGGGAGTCGGGCGAGCCTAGGGCGGGGCGGCTGGCCCGCCTCCAGGTCCAGACCTGCTGCGCTGGAGGGCCGGTGTGATGCGGGGGTGATGCGGGGGTGATGCGGGGGTGGGGAGGGGAGTCAGATGCGGGTGCGGCGGGGGTTGGCGACCATCTCGCCGGTGAGCTGCTCGAGCTCCTCGACGGCGTCGGACTCCAGCTGGGGGGCGGGCTCGAAGGTGTCCATGACCCCGATCCTAGGGAGCCCTCTCGTCGGGCACCTGTGCTCTCGGGGTGCTCGGCCTGTGACCTGTCCCACGTCGCCTGGGAGCAGCGGACGACCTCAGCCGACGAGCACCGCGCGGTGCTCGCGCGGGGTGCCGAAGAGCTGGCCGAGGGCGTGGGCGCGCTTGAAGACCAGCTGCGCGTCGTGCTCCCAGGTGATCGCGATGCCGCCGTGCAGCTGCACGGTCTCGGCGGCCACGTGCGCGGCGGCCTCGACGGCGTACGACGCCGCCACGTGGACGGCGTCGGCGGCTCCGGGCTGGTCGGTGGCGAGCGCGAAGGACGCCGCCCAGGAGGCCGAGCGGGCCATCTCGACGCGCACCAGCATGTCGGCCATCCGGTGCTTGAGCGCCTGGAAGGAGCCGATCGGGCGACCGAACTGCACGCGGGTGCGGCTGTGCTCGACGGTCATCTCCAGGCCGCGCGCCGCGCAGCCGACCGCGAGCGCCGCCACCGCGGCCGCGCCGACCAGCGCCACCCGCTCGCGGGCGGCGACGGCGTCGCCGACCGGTCGAGGCACACCCGTGGGACGCACGGTGCCCAGACGCAGCGTGGTGTCCATCGTCGGCGTCCAGGCGATCTCGGCGTCCGAGGCGTCCAGGACGCCGAGCCGGTCGCCGTCGGCGATCAGCAGGATCGACGCGCGGTCGGCGTCGACCACCCCGGTGGGCGAGTCGAGATCGACGAACGCCGCGGTCTCGCCGGCGGCCAGCCGCGGCAGGAGCTCGGCCCGGGCGTCGGCGGTGCCGCCGGCGAGGAGGGCCTCGGTGACGAGGATGCTCGAGAGCAGCGGCGTCGGGGCCAGCGCCCGGCCGAGCTCCTCGAGCACCAGCAGCGACTCCAGCAGCGAGGCGCCCGCTCCGTCGTGCTCCTCGGGCACGTTCAGCGCCGCGACGCCCACCTGCTCGCACAGCGTCGTCCAGAGGCCCGGATCGTGCCCGAGTGGCTGGGTCAGCGCTGCTCGGACAGCGGTCGGGTCCGAGCGCTTGGCGAGCACTGCGCGGACGGTGGCCAGCAGCTCGGTCTGCTCCTCGGCGAGGGCGAAGTCCATCAGGCCGCTCCGTCCTTCACCAGCGAGGCCAGCAGCACGGCCCGGTGGTGGGCCGGCCCGCCCCAGGCGCCGACCAGCGCGCGGATCCGCGTCAGCCACAGGCTGAGGTCGAACTCGGCGGTGTACCCGATGGCGCCGTGCAGCTGCAGGCCCGTGCGCGAGGCACGGTAGGCGGCCTCGGAGCAGGCGACCTTCGCGGCGGCCACCTCGCGCTCGCCCGGCGAGAGCGCGGCGCCGTCGAGGAGGGGACGGGCGAAGTCGAGGGCGATGCGGACGTCGGCCAGGGCGTGCTTGACGGCCTGGTAGCCGCCGATCTCGCGGCCGAACTGCCGCCGCTGCTTGACGTAGGCGACGGTGTCGGCGAGCACCCGCTCGCCGGCGCCGAGCAGCTCCGCGCTCGCGGCCAGGACCGCCAGGCGACGCGCGGCGTCCAGATCGCCGTGCTCGACCGGCGTGCCCGGCTCGACCTCGGACAGCGTGCGGGTGCGGTCGATGGAGACGTGCGCGGCGCCGGGCGTCGCGGTGTGCAGGACGCCGTCGCGCACGACGTAGACGGCCTCGGCCACCGCGGCGTCGACGGCGTAGGGCGCCAGCGGTGCGTCGGCCACGGTGGCCAGGCCCTCGACCTCGGCGCCGAGCGCGACCGGCAGGTAGGCGGCGGTCTCGATCCACGGGCCCGGGACGACGTGGCGGCCCAGCGCCTCGAAGGCGATCGCCAGCTCGACGGGGGAGGCGTCGGTGGCCAGGGCGGTGAGGCCCTGCTCGGTCAGGCGGTGCCCGAGCGCGAGGCCGGGGGCGTGGTCGCCGGCGGCCCAGGCGCGCGCGACGCCGACGGCGTCGGCGCCGGCGAGCAGCCGCTCGAGGGAGGCCGCGAAGTCGCGCTGGTCGGTGGTGTGCTCGAAACGCATCAGCTGCCCCTCGCCTCGCGCGGCAGGCCCAGGATGCGCTCCGCGACGATGTTGCGCTGCACCTCGTTGGTGCCCGCGTAGATGGGTCCCGAGAGGGAGAAGACGTAGCCGTCGAGCCACGTCGAGTCGAGCTCGGCCTCGGGGCCGAGCAGGTCGAGCGCCGTCTCGTGGAGCGCGACGTCGAGCTCGCTCCACCAGACCTTGTTCACCGAGCCGGCGGCGCCGATGTCGCCGCCGTCGGCCAGGCGGGTGACCGTGCCCCAGGTGTAGAGCCGGTAGGCCTGCGCGCGGATCCAGGCGTCGACGACGGCGTCGCCCGCCGAGGTCGGCGGCTCAGGGGTGCGTCGGTAGAGGTCGACGAGCCGGTCGGCGGCCGCGCAGAAGCGTCCGGGGGAGCGCATCGAGAGGCCGCGCTCGTTGCCGGCCGTGGACATCGCGACGCTCCAGCCCTCGCCCACGCCGCCGAGCACGTCGGCGTCGGGCACGAAGACGTCGTCGAAGAAGACCTCGGCGAACCCGGCCTCGCCGTCGAGCTGCGCGATCGGACGCACGGTCACGCCCGCGGCGTCGAGCGGGAAGAGGAAGTAGGTGAGCCCGCGGTGCCTCTGCGCCTCGGGGTCGCTGCGGAACAGCCCGAACCCCCAGTCGGCCATCGCGGCGCGCGAGGACCAGGTCTTCTGGCCGTTGAGCACCCATCCGCCGCGCTCGTCGTCACGGCGCGCGGTCGAGCGCAGGGAGGCGAGGTCGGAGCCGGCCTCGGGCTCGCTCCAGCACTGCGCCCAGATCCGCTCGCCGGTGGCCATGGAGGGCAGGAACCGCTGCTGCTGCTCGGGAGTGCCGTGCTCGAAGAGGATCGGCGCGAGCAGGAAGATGCCGTTCTGGGAGACGCGGCCCGGCGCTCCGGCGCGGTAGTACTCCTCCTCGAAGACCACCCACTCCACCAGCGACGCCTCGCGCCCGCCGAGCTCGCGCGGCCAGGAGACGACCGACCAGCGGTCGGCGGCCAGCGTCGCCTCCCACTCCTGGTGCAGGCGCCAGCCCTCGGGGGTGTCCATCGACGGGAGCGGCTCGGCCGGCACGTGGGCGGCCAGCCAGGCCCGGGCCTCGGCCTGGAAGGCCAGCTCGGACGCGCTGAGGGTCAGGTCCATCTCTACCTCGGGGTCTTCCTCAGCTCGGTCTTGAGGACCTTGCCGGACAGGTTGCGGGGGAGGGCGTCGAGGAGCTCGACGCGACGGGGGGTCTTGAAGTTGGCCAGCCGCTCGCGGGCGAAGGCGAGCACGGCGTCCGGCGTCAGCGCGCGGCCGGCGGGGGTATCGGCCGCGACGACGAACGCCGCGCCCACCTCGCCGAGCCGCTCGTCGGGCACCCCGACGACCGCGACGTCGGCGACG
Organism: Nocardioides sp. B129/18; assembly: GCF_055282735.1. NCBI lineage: Bacteria > Bacillati > Actinomycetota > Actinomycetes > Propionibacteriales > Nocardioidaceae > Nocardioides > Nocardioides sp. B129/18. The sequence goes on from NZ_JBUZJI010000027.1 coordinate 30,449, forward strand.
CCCTCGAGCCGGGCCAGCGCCTGCTCGACCTCGGCGGGATAGACGTTGAAGCCGCCGGAGATGTACATGTCCTTGAGTCGATCGGTGATGCGCAGGTTGCCGGCGTCGTCGAGCACGCCGACGTCACCGGTGTGCAGCCAGCCGTCGGCGTCGATGGCCGCGGCGGTGGCCTCGGGATCGTCGAGGTAGCCGAGCATGACGTGCTCGCCGCGGACGAGCAGCTCCCCGTCGTCGGCGATGCGGACCTCCATGCCCGGGATCGCGCGGCCGCAGGTGGTGGCGACGAGCTCGGCCGGATCGCCCTCGCGACACATCGTCACGACGACGGCCTCGGTCATGCCGAAGGCGGTGACGACCTGGGCGATGCCCAGCCCGCTCGGTGCGGCCTCGCGCATTCGCTCGATGAGCACCGTCGGGACGACGGCGGCGCCGGTGACGGCCAGCCGCAGCGAGGAGAGGTCGCGGGTCTCGCGATCGGGTGCGGCCAGCAGGGACTGGTAGATCGTCGGCGCGCCGGGCAGCACGGTGATGCGCTCGCGCTCGATCAGCTCGAGGGTCAGTGCGACGTCGAAGGTCGCCAGCGGATAGAGCGCGGCGCCGGTGAGCAGGCCGGTGACGATGCCGACCTTGTAGCCGAAGGAGTGGAAGAACGGGTTGACGACGAGGTAGCGGTCCTCCGCAGTGACCCCGCCGAGCTCGCCCCACACGCGGGCGACGCCGACGGTCTGGCGGTGCGCGGACATGGCGCCCTTGGGGCGTCCGGTGGTGCCGGAGGTGAAGAGGATGTCGGCGACGTCGTCGGGGGAGACCGCCTCGGCCCGCGCGTCGGCCAGGGCCAGCAGGTCGGCAGCTGGATGTGCCGCGTCGAGGAGGCCCGCGATCTCGACGACCTCCCGCACGCCGGTGAGGTCGGAGGCGGCGCGCAGGTCGGCGACCTGGGTGCGGCCGAGGAAGCCGTCGGCCACGACGACGATCGCGGCGTCGGTGCGCTCGACGAGCTCGGCGACCTCGTGGGCGGTGTAGCGGGAGTTGGCGGGAATCAGCGTGCCGCCGGCATAGGTGACGGCCAGCGCGGCCACCACCCACTCGACGCTGTTGGGCGCCCACACCACCGCGCGGAAGCCGGCGGGCAGGTCGTGGGCGAGGTAGCGGGCCGCGACGGCGCGCACGTGCTGGTGCAGCGCGGCGAAGGACACCGTGCGCTCGCCCTCGACGTAGGCGGGTGCGTCGCCGTGACGGGCGGCCGCCGCCTGCAGGGCCCGGGGGATCGTCTCCAGGTTCCTCACCTCACTCGCCCAACCAAACAATTGCTTGGTAGCGTAGCACCCGTGGACCTGACCTACTCCGCTGCCGACGAGGCCTTCCGGGCCGAGGTGCGCGCCTTCCTCGAGGACCACCTCGCCGGGGAGTTCCGCGGGCTCAAGGGCCTCGGCGGCCCCGGCCGCGACCACGAGGCCCTGCCCGAGCGCCTGGCCTGGAACCGACACCTGGCCCGCGAGGGCTGGACGTGCGTCGGCTGGCCTACCGAGCACGGCGGCCGCGGCCTGAGCCTGTGGCAGCAGGTGATCTTCCACGAGGAGTACGCCCGAGCCGACGCGCCCGGCCGCGTCAACCACCTCGGCGAGGAGCTCATGGGCCCCACCCTCATGGCCTTCGGCACCCCCGCGCAGTGCGCGCGGTTCCTCCCGCCGATCCTCGCCGTCGAGGAGCTGTGGGCGCAGGGCTACTCCGAGCCCGGCGCCGGCTCCGACCTCGCGAACGTGCAGACCCGCGCCCGGCTCTCCGAGGACGGCTCCCAGTGGGTGCTCGACGGGCAGAAGGTCTGGACCTCCAACGCCCACTTCTCCCAGTGGCTCTTCGTCGTCGCCCGCTCCGAGCCGGGCTCCCAGCGCCACCAGGGCCTCTCGTTCCTGCTCGTGCCGATCGACCAGCCCGGCGTCGAGGTGCGGCCCATCGAGCAGCTCACCGGCGGCTCCGAGTTCAACGAGGTCTTCCTCGCCGACGCCCGCACCGACGCCGACCTCATCGTCGGCGAGCCCGGCCAGGGCTGGGGCGTCGCGATGGGCCTGCTCGGCTTCGAGCGCGGCGTCTCCACCCTCGGTCAGGTCGTCGGGTTCGCCCGCGAGCTCGACGCCGTCATCGACCTCGCGCAGGCCAACGGCGCCTGGGACGACCTCGTCCTGCGCGACCGCCTCGCGCAGTCGAAGGTCGAGCTCGAGGTGATGCGCGCCAACGCGCTGCGCGTGCTCTCGCTGGTCACCGGCGGCGACGACTCCGCCGCCGGCGGCGGCGCGGGCTCGATCTTCAAGCTGGTCTGGGCGAACTGGCACCGACGCCTCGGCGAGCTCGCGATGGAGGTCGTCGGCACCGGCGGTCTGCTCGCCGACGCCGCCCCCTACGAGCTGTCCGCCTGGCAGCGCATCTTCCTGTTCTCCCGCGCCGACACCATCTACGGCGGCAGCGACGAGGTGCAGCGCAACATCCTGGCCGAGCGCGTGCTCGGCCTTCCCCGCGAGCCCCGAGGATGACCTGAGCCCCATGAGCCCCACCGCCCGCCCCGTCCAGCCCACCCCCGACTACGTGCCCGGCCACGGCCTGCTCGCCGACCGCACCGTCGTCGTCACCGCCGCCGCCGGCGCCGGCATCGGCGCGTCGGTGGTGCGCCGCGCCCTCGAGGAGGGCGCTCGCGCGGTCGTCTTCTCCGACACCCACGAGCGACGCCTCGCCGAGGCCGAGGAGGCCCTGGGTGCGGAGTTCGGCTCCGAGCGGGTGCGCTCGGTGGTCTGCGACGTCACCGACGAGGCGCAGGTGCAGCACCTGCTCGACGTCGCCGACGAGGTGGGCGGCGTCGAGGTGATGATCAACAACGCCGGCCTCGGTGGCACCGCGTCGGTGCTGGAGATGACCGACGAGCAGTGGAGCCGCGTCCTCGACATCACCCTCACCGGCACCTTCCGCTGCGTGCGGGCCGTCGGCCAGCGGATGGTCGCCGCCGGCACCCGCGGCGTGATCGTCAACAACGCCTCGGTGATCGGCTGGCGCGCCCAGGAGGGCCAGGCCCATTACGCCGCGGCCAAGGCCGGCGTCATGGCGCTCACCCGCTGCGCCGCCCTCGACCTCGCCCCGCACGGCATCCGCGTCAACGCCGTGAGCCCGAGCCTGGCGATGCACCCGTTCCTGGCGAAGGTCACCTCCGACGAGCTGCTCCACGAGCTCACCCAGCGCGAGGCCTTCGGCCGCGCCGCCGAGCCGTGGGAGGTCGCCAACGTGATGATCTTCCTGGCCTCCTCCTACTCCTCCTACCTCACCGGCGAGGTGCTCTCGGTGAGCAGCCAGCACGCCTGAGCGAGGATGCCTGCCATGACGCCCGCCTCCCGCCCCGCTGCTGGCCCAGCCCCCGACGCATCCTCCGACGCCGTCCCCTCGCGCCGCGAGGAGCTGCTGCGCCTGGCGGCCCGCCTCTTCGCCGAGAAGGGCTTCACCAACACCACCGTCCGCGACATCGCCGACGCCGCCGGGATCCTGTCGGGCAGCCTCTACCACCACTTCGACTCCAAGGAGTCGATGGTCGACGAGATCCTGCGGACCTTCCAGGACGGCCTGTTCGCCGCCTACGACGACATCCTCGGCAGCGGAGACGACGCCCGCACCAAGCTCGAGCGCGCCGTCCGGCTCTCCTTCGACGCCATCCACGAGCACGGCGACGCCGTGGCGATCTTCCAGAACGACGCCGCCCACCTCGGCGCCTCCGAGCGCTTCGCCTACCTCGCCGAGCGCAACGCGCAGTCGCGGCAGGTGTGGATGACGCTGCTCGAGGAGGGCGTGCGCACCGGCGTCCTGCGCGCCGACCTCGACCTCACGCTCACCTACCGCTTCATCCGCGACACCGTGTGGGTGGCGGTGCGCTGGTACCGCCCAGGCGGCCAGCACGCCCACACCGAGATCGCCGACCAGTACCTCACGATCCTGCTCGACGGCATCGCCGCCGGCTGACGCCCGTCCCGCACCCTCCCGAGAGCGAGTCCCCCCATGCCCGAGGCCTACCTCGTCGACGCCGTCCGCACCCCCGTCACCCGACGCGGCGGCGCGCTGGCCGGCGTCCACTCCGCCGACCTCGCCGCGCACGTGCTGAGCGCGCTCGTCGAGCGCACCGGCCTGGACGCCGGCGCCGTCGACGACGTCATCCTCGGCTGCTGCGACACCATCGGCTCCCAGGCCGGCGACGTCGCCCGCACCGCGTGGCTCGTGGCGGGCCTGCCCGACCACGTGCCCGGCGTGACCATCGACCGCCAGTGCGGCTCCTCCCAGCAGGCCGTGCACTTCGCCGCCCAGGGCGTCATGTCCGGCACCCAGGACCTCGTGGTCGCCGGCGGGGTGCAGAACATGTCGGCCATCCCGATCTCCGCGGCCATGCTCGTCGGCCAGCAGTACGGCTTCAGCACCCCCTTCGCGGAGTCGCCGGGCTGGCAGGCGCGCTACGGCGACGTCGAGGTCAGCCAGTTCAGCTCCGCGGAGATGATCGCCGAGCGGTGGGACGTCACCCGCGAGCAGATGGAGCAGTTCGCGCTCGCCTCCCACCAGCGCGCGCTCGCCGCGATCGCCGAGGGCCGCTTCGCCGGCGAGATCGCCCCGATCACCCTGCCCGACGGCACGGTCGTCGACACCGACTCCTGCCCACGCGAGACGACGCTGGAGAAGATGGCCGGCCTGCAGCCGCTGGCGCCCGGCGGACGCATCACCGCGGCCGTCGCCTCCCAGATCTGCGACGGCGCCTCGGCCGTCCTCGTCGCCTCCGAGCGCGCCGTCGCCGAGCACGGCCTGACGCCGCGGGCACGGGTGCACCACCTCTCGGTGCGCGGCGACGACCCCGTCTGGATGCTCACCGGCCCGATCGGCGCCACGCGTCACGCCCTCGAGCGCACCGGGCTCTCGGTCGACGACATCGACCTCTTCGAGTGCAACGAGGCGTTCGCCTCGGTGGTGCAGGCGTGGATGAAGGAGCTCGACATCCCGCACCAGAAGGTCAACGTCAACGGCGGCGGCATCGCGCTGGGCCACCCGATCGGCGCCACCGGCACCCGGATCATGACGACCCTGCTGGGCGAGCTCGAGCGCACCGGTGGTCGCTACGCGCTGCAGACGATGTGCGAGGGCGGCGGCCAGGCCAACGTGACGATCCTCGAGCGGCTCTGACCCCGCTGCTGCCTCTCGCCCGGGCTGGCCGGGCTGGCCGGGCTGCTCAGCCGACCGGGGGAGCGTCGGCGGAGTAGACCTGGCCGGGGCGGCGCGGCCCGACGACCAGGCTGATGAGGAGGCCGAACCACGCCACGACGACCAGGGCGCCGGCGCCGAAGGCCAGGGCGTAGCTCACGTCGAGCAGGGCGTCGGAGGGCCCGAAGGCCCGGGTCAGCACCGACACGTGGCTCTCCTCGGTGTCGCCGAAGTCGGGCAGGAACAGTCCGAAGACGAAGAGCCCCAGCCACACCATCCACTGCCAGAAGACCTCGGGCCGGGAGAGCCGCCGCGGGCGATCGCGCTTGAGGAGCGCGAGGACCGTGGTGATCAGCAGCGCCACGCCCACGACCAGCACGACCGGCAGCAGCACCAGGGCGAACCAGCCGAAGACGCCGAAGACGACGCGGCCGAACCAGGCCCAGGCCAGCAGCAGCAGGTTGAGGGGGATCATCGCCAGGAGGGTCCGGCGTCCGGTGATCGTCTCGCTCACGTCGGGAGCGTAGGGGAGCCGGAGCGGTGTCGTCCGGCGTTCGCGGGAGCCGTCTCAGGCGTGCACGTCGCTGCGTGTCTGCGCACTGCATCTTCTCGCAGGAACGTTCCGTTGACGCAGATCGTCCGGTGGCGCGAGGTTCAGCACGCCGATCCGGCGCCGCCACGGCGCCCGCACCCCGGGTCGACGTCCCCTCACGGATCCCTCGCAGCAGGGATCCCTCGTCAGTAGGAGTGTCGCGTGAAACGACTCCTCGTGGGCGCCCTCGGCGTCGCCCTCGCCCCCGCGCTGGCCACCGCCAGCCTCACCGCCGCCCAGGCCGCCGCCCCGGGAACCCCGGGTGCCTCCGACCACGGCACCGCCCGCACCACCAGCCTCGACGCCGGTCGTCAGGTCAGCCCCGCCGTGGCGCAGCGTCGCGCCCGTGACACCGCCCGCAGCCTGGTCGCACGCCGCTCGTCGGTGCTCAAGCCCTCGGCCCACGACGACTTCGTCGAGCGGAGCGCGCAGACCTCCCACGGCCTGTCCTACGTCGCCTACGACCGCACCTACCGCCACCTGCCGGTCGTCGGCGGCGACTTCGTCGTCACCACGAACGCCGACGGCGCGCTGCTCGGCACCAGCGTCGCCCAGACCCGCCCGGTCAGCCTCGCCTCGGTCACCCCGAAGGTCGCCCGCGGCACCGCCCGCGGCACCGCGCTGCGCCAGGTGCGCTCGGGTCGCTACGACTCCGCCACCCGCCTCGTCGTCGTCCAGCGCGGCACCAGCCACCTGGCCTGGGAGACCACCGTCCGCGGCATCCGCGACGGCGAGGCCTCCCGCCTGACCGTCGACGTCGACGCCCTCACCGGCACGGTCCTGCGCACCCAGGAGCACATCGCCGAGGGCACCGGCTCCTCGGCCTACGCCGGCACCGTCTCGATCCCGACCTCGGGCAGCGGCTCGTCGTTCTCGATGAAGAACAGCAACGCCTCGTCGCTGGTCTGCCAGGACGCCGCGACCAACACCACCCTCACCAAGTCCACCGACAGCTGGGGCACCGGCGTCGCGACCTCGAAGGAGACCGGCTGCGTCGACGCCTTCTACGCCGCCGAGCAGGAGCGCCAGATGCTCAGCACCTGGCTGGGCCGCAGCGGCATGGACGGCGCCGGCGGCTGGGTGCCGATCCGCGTCGGCCTCAACGACGTCAACGCCTACTACGACGGCACCCAGGTGCAGGTCGGCCACACCCAGACCGGCAGCAAGTGGATCGGCTCGATCGACGTCGTCGCCCACGAGTTCGGCCACGGCGTCGACGACCACACGCCCGGTGGCATCTCCGGCGGCAACACCCAGGAGTTCGTCGCCGACACCTTCGGCGCCTCCACCGAGTGGTTCGCCAACAACCCCACCGACAAGCCCGACTTCACCGTCGGCGAGCAGGTCAACCTCGTCGGCTCCGGCCCGATCCGCTACATGTACGACCCGTCGCTGGCCGGCGACGACAACTGCTACTCCAGCAGCACCCCGACCCAGGAGGTCCACGCGGCCGCCGGCCCGGGCAACCACTGGTTCTACCTGCTCGCGGAGGGCACCAGCCCCACCAACGGCCAGCCCACCAGCCCGACCTGCAACGGCTCCTCGGTCACCGGCATCGGCATCCAGAAGGCCATGACGATCATGTACAACGCGATGCAGCAGAAGACCTCTGCGTCGTCGTACCTGAAGTACCGCACCTGGACCCTCACCGCGGCCAAGAACCTCTACCCGACCTCGTGCACCGAGTTCAACGCCGTGAAGGCCGCCTGGGACGCCGTCAGCGTCCCGGCCCAGGCCGGCGACCCGACCTGCACCGCCGGCGGCGGCACGGGCGGCGGCACCGGTGGCGGCACCGCCACCTGCACCGCCACGGGCAACAAGCTGCTCAACCCGGGCTTCGAGTCCGGCACCACCTCCTGGACGGCCAGCACCGGCGTCATCACCACCGACACCGGCGAGGCCGCCCGCTCGGGCAGCTACAAGGCGTGGCTGAACGGCTACGGCTCGGCGCACACCGACTCCGTCACCCAGTCGGTGACGATCCCGTCGGGCTGCAAGGCCACGCTCAGCCTCTACCTGCACGTCGACACCGCCGAGACCACCACGGCCACGGCGTACGACAAGCTCACCGTCAAGGCGGGCTCGACCACGCTGGCGACCTACTCGAACCTCAACGCGAACACCGGGTACGCGCTCAAGTCCTTCGACGTCTCCAGCCTGGCCGGCCAGACGATCACGGTCTCGTTCTCCGGCACCGAGGACGCCTCGGCCCAGACGAGCTTCGTCATCGACGACACCGCGCTGACGCTCAGCTGATCCTGGGCTGATCCTGGGCTGATCCTGGGCTCGCTCCGCCTCACCACCACGACGGCCCGTCCGCTCCCTCGGGGGAGCGGGCGGGCCGTCGGCGTCAGAGCAGCGTCAGAGCGGCGTCAGAGCACGTAGGTGCGAGCCCGGGAGAGCTCGGCGGCCGCCCGGGTGACGACGCGGTCGAGCAGCTCCTCGCAGCTGGGCAGGTCGTCGATGACGCCGACCACCTGGCCGCTGGCCAGCACGCCGGCCGAGGTGTCGCCCTCGACCAGGCCGGCCTTGAGCATCGTGGGGGTGTTCGCGGCCAGCGCCATCTGGCCGAGGGTGCGGCCCTGGGTGCGCTTCATGGCGCGACCGTCGCTGAGCAGGCGGCCCCAGCCCATGCCGCTGTCGCGCTTGAACTCCAGGGTGCGCCGCATCGTCGGGCCCAGACGCCGCAGGGTGCTGGTCTCCTCGATCTCGGCGACCAGGTCGGTGCGCAGCATCCGGTGCGGCATGCCGTCGACCTTCGCGGTGACGACGGTGCCGGTGAGGTCGTGGCCGAGGTAGAGCTCCTTGACGGCCTGGGGCACCGCGGAGTCCGAGGTCAGCAGGAAGCGGGTGCCCATGCCGACGCCGGCGGCGCCGTAGGAGAGGGCGGCGGCGAGGCCGCGTCCGTCGAAGAAGCCGCCGGCGGCGATCACCGGGATGTCGACGGCGTCGAGCACCGTGGGCAGCAGCAGCGTGGTGGGCACCGGGCCGGTGTGGCCGCCGCCCTCGCCGCCCTGCACCATCACCGCGTCGGCGCCCCACGAGGCGACCTTGCGGGCGTGCTTGGCCGCGCCGATCGAGGGCATCACGACGATGTCGTGCTCCTTGAGCGTGGCGATCAGCTCGGGCTTCGGCGCCAGCGCGAACGACGCGACCTTGACGCCGTGGTCGATCAGCAGCCGGCAGCGGTCCGCGGCGTCGCCGGCGTCGGCGCGCAGGTTGACGCCGAACGGCGTGCCCTCGGGGATGCGTCCCGTGACCTCGATGATGGCCTGCTCGAGCTCGGCGAAGGTCATCGTGGCGCTGGCCAGGATGCCCAGCCCGCCCGCGCGGGCGGTCGCGCTCACCAGGCGCGGCCCGGAGACCCAGCCCATGCCGGTCTGCACCACGGGGTGGCGCACGCCGACGAGGTCGGTGAACGGGGTGCGGATCAGCTGCTCGATCATCGCGACTCCTCGGTGGACGCAGGCTCTGGGACCTCCTTGAAGCGCAGACCCTTCGGGTCAAGCACCTCGCGGATGAGGATCTGCTCGGTCTCGGTGGGCTCGCGCGTCGTGATGAGGTCGTCGGCGATCGCGAGCTCGAAGCCGGTGGCGTCGACGACCTCCTCGACCGTGACGCCGGGGTGCACCGAGATCAGCCGCACCGTGTCGTCGGGCCCGCGGACGTCGAGGACGCCGAGGTTGGTGACGATGCGGTGGATGTCGTTGAACCGGGCCGCGGCCGGGCCGGCCTCGCGGGCGCGACGCGGCCCGACGCCGGAGACGACGTCGACGTGCTCGACGAAGACCCGCGGGCCGTGGCGCGGCACCCAGTACGACGTCCGGTTGTTGACCGTGTTGCCCGGGGCGCCGCGCGAGCCGAGCAGCTGGCGCGTGGGTCGGTCGAACGGGCCGATGGCGGAGATGTTCTGGTTGCCGTCGCGGTCGATCTGGGTGGCGCCCATCATCACGTGGCGCTTGCCGTAGGCCACGACGTCGAAGACCCGGCGGAACGGGATCCAGCCCTCGACGACGTCGGCCTTGGCGAACAGCGGCGGGGTGCCGCCGAGCAGCAGCGACTCGCCGTCGGAGATGACGAGGTCGGGGTTGCTGGTGAGGCGGGCCAGGCGGACGCCGAGCATCGGCAGGAGGCCCATCGGGCTGCCGAAGATCTCGCCGTCGTCGGCGAAGGCGTCGGCGATCGCGGCGGCGCAGACGTCGGCGCGGGTGGGGGACTGGCTCACTGGCTGGCTCACGACTGCTCCTCGGCGAAGGCCCGGACGGCGGCCTGGTAGGCGTCCTCGTCGCCGGCGAGGAAGCGCTGCTCGAAGGCCGCCCACTCCTCCTCGGTGCCGCCGGCCGCGGCGGCGTAGGCGCGCTGGAAGCGCTCGTCGCGCTCGTAGTCCGGCGTGCAGGTGGTGAAGTGCGCGCCGTGCGGGGTCTCGACGACGCCGGTGACCATCATCCGGCTCAGGAGCAGCCGCTGCACCGGGGTGTCGACGGTGAGGCCGGCGGTGTCGACGACCTGCTCGACGCTGACGTAGGTGCGGTCGGCGGCCATCGCGAAGAGGTCGTCGAAGTACGGGTCGGGGCCGAGGTAGCTGGCGTTGCCGTGCCTGTCGGCGCGGTTGAGGTGCACGAGCGCGACGTCGAGGCGCAGCGCCGGCACCGCGACGAGCTCCTCGTGGCCGAACCCCTCGTCGTAGGGGCTGGTGACCGTGCGGAGGTCGGGGTTGTTGACCAGGACGTCGGAGCCCAGACCCGCGCGCATCGGCAGGAACGGCAGCCGCTCGGCCGCGGCCCTGAGCCCGGTCTGGAACATGCCCTCGTCGAGCTCGACGACCTCCGGGATCGTGCCGAGCTGGCGGGCGCGCTGGAAGTTGGGCTCCAGCGGCACCGAGTCGAGGCTGACGAAGGCGTAGACCAGCCGGCGGACCTTCCCGGCGCGGGTGAGCAGGCCGACGTCGGCGCCGCCCCAGCTGACGAGGGTGAGGTCGGTGAGGTCCGAGCGGAGGATCGCGCGGACGAGGGCCATCGGCTTGCGCCGCGGACCCCAGCCGCCGATGCCGATCGTCATGCCGTCCTCGAGGGAGGCGACGACGTCGTCGATGCTCATGCGCTTGTCGCGCGGCGTGGCGCCCATCGCGATCAGCCCTTCGCCTTGGTGGTGCCGGCGAACTCGTCGCGCAGCTCGTCGGCGACGCCCGCGAGGTTGAGCTCGTAGGTGAAGCCCTGCTCGAAGCGGTAGCTCTTGTTGACGTCGATCGGGTCGATGCCGTTGAGCGCGGCCTTCGCGGCGCGGATGACCCGGCCGTCCTTGGCGGCGATCTCGCCGGCGACGGCGAGGGCGGCGTCGAGGAGCTCGGCGCGGGGGACGGTCTCGAGCACGGAGCCGAACTGCACGAGGTCGACGGCCTTGATGGTGCGCGCGGTGAAGTAGAGGGTGCGCATCATGTGCTGGGGGACCAGGCGGGCCATGTGGGTGGCCGCGCCGAGCGCGCCCTGGTTGACCTCCGGGACGCCGAAGTAGGCGTCGTCGCTGGCGATGACGACGTCGCTGTTGCCGACCAGGCCGACCCCGCCGCCGACGCAGAACCCGTTGACGGCCGAGATCACCGGCACCGCGCACTCGTAGACGGCCTTGAAGGCGGCGTAGCAGCCGCGGTTGGCGCCGAGGAGCGCCTCGAAGCCGCTGGTGTGCTGCATCTCCTTGATGTCGACGCCGGCGTTGAAGCCGCGTCCCTCGGCGCGCAGCACGACGACCTTGGTGGCGGGATCCGCGGTGGCGGCGTCGAGGGCGGCCGCGACGTCGTACCAGCCCTGGACCGGCAGGGCGTTGACCGGCGGATGCTCCATCGTCACGACGCGGATGCCGTCGGATCGGAGCTCGGAGGTGATCGGCATAGATGCCAACCTAACACTTGCTTGGTATGGTCGTCAGCATGTCGCTCGCCCTGGACCTCGCCGGTCGCGTCGCCCTCGTCACCGGGGGCCAGCGCGGCATCGGCCGGGGCATCTCCGCGGTGCTCGTCGCCGCCGGCGCCACCGTCGTCACCTGCGGGCGCAGCGACGTCGACGACCCGCTGCCGGGCACGACCCACCGGGTCTGCGACGTCCGCGACCCCGAGGCGGTCGCCGCGCTGGTGACGTCCGTGGTGGCCGACCACGGACGCCTCGACGTGCTGGTCAACAACGCCGGGGGAGCCCCGGCCACCGACGCCGCCACCGCCTCGTCGCGCTTCCACGAGCGCATCGTCGGCCTCAACCTCCTCGCACCGCTGGCCTGCGCGCAGGCGGCGAACGCCGTCATGCAGCAGCAGCCCGAGGGCGGCGCGATCGTCATGATCTCCTCGATCTCCGCGCACCGTCCGGCGCCCACCATCGCCGCGTACGCCGCCGCGAAGGCCGGCGTCGACTCCCTGACCCGATCGCTGGCGATGGAGTGGGGGCCGCGGGTGCGGGTCAACGCCGTCGACGTCGGGCTGTGCCGCACCGAGCACACCGACGACCACTACGGCGACGACGCCCAGGTCGCCGCCGTCGAGGCCACCATCCCGGCCGGCCGTATGGCCCGCCCCGAGGAGGTCGGCCACGTCGTGGCCTTCCTCGCCAGCCCGCTGGCCTCCTACGTCTCCGGCGCCCGCGTCGCCTGCGACGGCGGCGGCGAGCCCCCCGTGTTCCTCCACATCGGCCGCGCGCACGCGGCCGCGTCATCCCAGGAAGGCTGACCATGCTGCTGGAAGGTCGCATCGCGATCGTCACCGGAGCCGGCCGCGGCATCGGCCGCGCCCACGCCCTCGAGCTCGCCCGCCACGGCGCCGCCGTCGTCGTCAACGACTACGGCGTCACCCTGGCCGGCGAGGGCGACGGCGAGAGCCCCGCCGACGCCGTCGTCGCCGAGATCGAGGCCGCCGGCGGCCGGGCCGTCGCCAACGGCGCCGACGTCGCCGACTTCGCCCAGGCCGCCGCCATGGTGCAGCAGGCCATCGACGTCTTCGGCGGTCTCGACATCCTGGTCAACAACGCGGGCTTCGTGCGCGACCGGATGCTCGTGAACACCTCCGAGGAGGAGTGGGACGCCGTCGTCCGGGTGCACCTCAAGGGCCACTTCGCGCCCCTGCGCCACGCCGGGGCGTACTGGCGCGCCGAGGCCAAGGAGGGTCGTCAGCGTGCTGCCCGCGTCATCAACACCTCCTCCGGCGCCGGCCTCCAGGGCTCCATCGGCCAGGGCACGTACTCCGCCGCCAAGGCCGGCATCGCCGGCCTCACCCTCGTCGCCGCCGCCGAGATGGGCCGCTACGGCGTCACCGTCAACGCCATCGCCCCCGTCGCCAAGACCCGCATGACCGAGGGCGCCTTCGACACCTCCGCCATGGCCCTGCCCGAGGACAACTCCCCGATCGTCGCCTGGCTGGCCTCCGAGGAGGCCGCCGACGTCACCGGCCGCGTCCTCGAGATCGACGGCTCCCGCCTCACCGTCGAGTCCGGCTGGCGCCACGACGCCTCCCACGACCTCGGCCGCCGCTGGGACGCCCCCGAGGTCGGCCCCGCCCTCCGCCGCCTGCTCGCCGAGTCGGTTGATCCGGAGCCGGTGTACGGGGCGTGAGGCCGAGCAGTTTCATCGGTTGACCGATGAAACTGGCGCTCGCACGCTGAAGTTTCACCGTGCAGGCGCCAGTTTCGTGCGCAGATCACGCCGCCAGACGCGCGGCCGCGCGAATGCGACGCGCGAGCTCCGGCAGATCGCGGAGGTCCGCCCAGGTGACGCGGATCAGCATCCACCCCGTCGCCTCCCGTAGCTGGTCCTCGCGATGCTTCTCCCGCATCACCATGTCGGCAATCGACTCACCGGGCCGTCGGAATCGGTGGTACTTCTCCATGCCGTCGAACTCGATCAGAAGGCGCATCGAGGGGATGGCGAGGTCGACGCGGCCCACGAACCGTCCGCGTCCGTCGTGGACCTCGAGCTGACGGAGCGGCTCCGGCAGCCCGAGATCGTGAAGAGCGAGGCGCAGGAGCGTCTCGCCGACCGACTCCGAACCGGTGCGCACGAGGTCGACGCTGCGACGCAGGGCGGCGTGATCCGGCCACGGCTCGCGCCGCTGAGAGCCGGCCTCGAGCTCGGCCACGGTCGTCAGTCCGCGGTGGACGAAGTCGTCCATGATCGCGACGGCCGTGCTGCGAGCGTGACGGCTCGCGGTGTCGAGGGCGGTCCGCGTGGGGCTCGTGATCCAGTGGTCGTCAGCCCGGGTGACATCTCCGACGAGCAGCGTGCCCCGGTGGTGCACCACGCGGGCTTGATGCCGATCCCCGCGGCGGAAGAGATCCGTGACGTGGACCTGGCTGGTGTCCATCCCGCGCGTCGGTCCTCCCTGGAGCAGGCACGCGCTGTCGTGGGAGAGAACGACGCGCGTCCCCCAACGCCGCATCACGGCCCGTGCGAGCATCAGCACCCTGTCGGCCGCCGTGCCGTCGTTCCAGGGCTCGCCCAGCGCGTAGGCGCCGTGACGCAGCTTGACCAGGAATCCGGAGCGCACCAGACGGCGGAGCTCGTGATCGTCGACGCCATCGAGCAGGGCGTCCCGTCGGAGGATGACGCCGATGTCGTCGGCGAGGTGATCGACCATGGCGTCCACCCTGGCGAGCGGAGGCGCCTTGATCGAGTGTCGGGCTGCCATCTGTGAGCGACCGCGTCAGGCGAGGGCCTGTGGACGGATCGAGGCCTTCCCGGGTGTCGATCTGCGCCTGAAACTGTCACCTGGACGATGAAGTTTCAGCGTGCAACCACCAGTTTCATCGGTCAGCCGATGAAACTGCGCGCGTACGCCCCCTACACCCGCTCCAGCACCGTGCCGGTGGCCATGGCGCCACCGGCGCACATCGAGAGGAGGGCGGTGGAGGCGTCGCGGCGCTCGAGCTCGTGGAGGGCGGTGGTGATCAGGCGGACGCCGGTGGAGCCGACGGGGTGGCCGAGGGCGATGGCGCCGCCGTTGACGTTGACGCGGTCGAGGTCGGGCTGGTGCACCGAGGCCCAGGAGAGGACGACGGAGGCGAAGGCCTCGTTGACCTCGAAGAGGTCGAGGTCGGCCATCGTCATGCCGGCGCGCTCGAGGATGCGGCGGGTGGCGTCGACGGGGCCGTCGAGGTGGAAGTACGGGTCGGAGCCGACGAGCGTGTGGGTGCGGATGCGGGCGCGGGGGGTGAGGCCGAGGGAGCGGGCGAGGTCCTCGTCCATGATCAGGACGGCGGAGGCGCCGTCGGAGATCTGGGACGACGTGCCGGCGGTGTGCAGGCCGTCGGGGAGGACGGTGCGCAGGCCGGCGAGGCCCTCGGCGGTGGTCTCGCGCAGCCCCTGGTCGGCGTCGACCACCCGGGTCTCGCCGGTCGGGTTGCCCTCGGCGTCGAGGACGGGCGCGGTGAACGGGGCGATCTCGCGCTTGAAGCGGCCCTCGTCGACGGCGACGCGCGCCTTCTGCTGGGAGGCCAGGCCGAACGCGTCGAGGTCGGCGCGGCTGATCCCGCGGTGGCGGGCGATGCGGTCGGCGGCCTCGAACTGGTTGGGCATGTCGATGGTCCAGTCGTCCGGACGCGGGTCGCCGAGACCGGGGGGCACGTTGCCGCCGAGCGGGATGCGCGACATCGCCTCGACGCCGCAGGCGATGCCCACCGAGATCGAGCCGGCGGCCACCATGTCGTGGACGAGGTGGGCGGCCTGCTGGCCGCTGCCGCACTGGGCGTCGATGGCGGTGCCGGCGGTGTGCTGGGGGAGCCCGGCGTGCAGCCAGGCGCGGCGCACCATGTCGTTGCTCTGCTCGCCGGCCTGCGTGACGCAGCCGCCGATCACCTGCTCGACGAGCGCGGGGTCGAGGCCGGCCCGCTCGCAGACCTCGCGCTGGACGAAGCCGAGCAGCACGGCCGGGTGGACGCCGGCCAGCCAGCCCTTGCGGCGGCCGAGGGGGGTGCGGACGGCGTCGATGATCACGGGATTGCCCATGCGTCGAAAACTAGAACAAGTTCCTGTTTTTCGGCAAGACTCGCCGAGATGCCCTTCCCTGCGTACTGCGGGTATGTAACCCTGATCACTAGAACAGGTTCCACCGACCCGGGAGATCACCGTGACCCTCGCCCCTGACGTGCCGCTCGCCTCGTTCGACCCCACGGACCCCGACGTCCTGGCCGAGCGCGTGCCCCACGAGGAGCTGCTGGCGATGCGACGCACGGCACCGGTGTCGTTCGTCGCCCAGGACGAGGACGCCCGCGCCGGCTTCCCCGACCACACCGGCTTCTGGGCGGTCAGCACCCATGCCGACGTCGCCGCGGTCTCGAAGAACCAGACCGACTTCTCCACCCAGGCCAACGGCGTGATCATGCGGTTCGCGCCCGGGATGACCAAGGACGAGCGCGAGGGCTCGGGCTTCCTGCTCATCAACCACGATGCGCCCGACCACACCAAGCTGCGCCAGATCGTCTCCCGCGCCTTCACCCCCCGCGCCATCAACGCCCTGCACGACAACCTGCGCGAGCGCGCGACGACGATCGTCGCCGAGGCGATCGAGAAGGGCGAGGGCGACTTCGTCGAGGACGTCGCCGCGGAGCTGCCGCTGCAGGCCATCGCCGAGCTGCTCGGCGTCCCGCAGGAGGACCGCGGGCGGCTGTTCAGCTGGTCCAACCAGCTGATGAGCTACGACGACCCCGAGGTCGAGGGCGACCAGATGGTGGCCTTCGCCGAGATCCTCGGCTACTCCATGGCGCTGGCCGACGAGCGCCGCCGCAACCCGCAGGACGACATCGTCACCCGGCTGGTCTCCGCCGACGTCGACGGCCGCGGCCTCACCGACGACGAGTTCGGGTTCTTCATGATCCTGCTCGCCGTGGCCGGCAACGAGACCACCCGCAACGCCATCACGTGGGGCATGCACGCCTTCCTGAACAACCCCGCCCAGTGGGAGCTCTTCCGCGCCGACCGCCCGCGCACCGCCACCGACGAGATCATCCGCTGGGCCACCCCGGTGACGGCCTTCCAGCGCACCGCCCTGCGCGACGTCGAGATCGGCGGCGTCACCGTGCCCGCCGGCGAGCGCGTCGGCCTGCTCTACGCCAGCGCCAACTTCGACGAGACGGTCTTCACCGACCCCTTTGCCTTCGACGTCACCCGCAACCCCAACCCGCACCAGGCCTTCGGCGGTCACGGCGCCCACTACTGCATCGGCGCCAACCTGGCCCGGCTCGAGGTCGACCTCATGTTCAACGCCCTGGCCGACGCCGCCGCGGCCGGCGTGCGCATCGAGCAGCGCGGCGAGCCCCGCCGCCTGCGCAGCGGCTGGCTCAACGGCGTCAAGGAGCTGCGCGTCGCCTACCAGCGCTGACGCCGCCGCATCGCCCACCGTCCGGACGACACACCGCCACCCCACGACACCCCGAGGAGCCCGCCCGTGACCGTCAGCGACGTCCTGCCCGAGGACATCTCCGACTTCACCGATCCGTCCCTCATCGTGCGGGGCATCCCGCACGAGGCCTTCGCCGCCGCACGCCGCCAGTTCCCGGTCACCTGGGTCGAGCAGGCGCCGGGCACCTACGACGGCATGGCGCCGGAGTCGGGCTCGGGCTACTTCGCGGTGACGCGGCACGCCGACGTCGCCGCCGTCTCGAAGAACAGCCGCGACTGGTCGGCGGAGGAGAACGGCGCGATCATCCGCTTCTCCGAGGGCATGCTGCGCGAGCAGATCGAGCTGCAGCGCACGATCCTGCTCAACCAGGACCCGCCCCACCACACCGCCCACCGGGCGATCGTCTCCCGCGGCTTCACCCCGCGCTCGATCAACGAGCTCGAGGAGACGATGGTCTCCCGCGCGCGCACGATCGTCACCGAGGCGGTCGCCGCCGGCTCGGGCAACTTCGTCGAGCAGGTGGCCGCCGAGCTGCCGCTGCAGGCCATCGCCGACCTGATCGGCGTCCCGCAGGAGGACCGGCACAAGCTCTTCGACTGGTCCAACCAGATGCTCGCCTCCGACGACGACCCCGACATCGAGGGCAACCCGGAGATCGCCGCGGCGGAGATCCTCGGCTACGCGATGATGCTCGCCGCCGACCGCAAGGCGAACCCGCGAGAGGACATCGTCACCAAGCTCATCGCCGCCCACAAGGGCGATCGCGGCCTCACCGACGACGAGTTCGGCTTCTTCGTCATCCTGCTCGCGGTGGCCGGCAACGAGACCACGCGCAACGCCATCACCCACGGCATGAACGCCTTCCTCGACCACCCCGAGCAGTGGGAGCTGTGGAAGCGCGAGCGCCCCGAGACGATGGTCGACGAGGTGGTCCGCTGGGCCAGCCCGATCAGCGTCTTCCAGCGCACGGCCCTGAACGACACCGAGGTCGGCGGCGTCGCGGTCCGCAAGGGCCAGCGCGTCGGGCTGTTCTACGCCAGCGCCAACTTCGACGAGGACGTCTTCGAGGACCCCTTCCGCTTCGACATCACCCGCGACCCCAACCCGCACGTCGGCTTCGGCGGCCACGGCGCGCACTACTGCCTGGGCGCGAACCTGGCGCGCCAGGAGATCCGGGTCATCTTCGACGCCCTCGCCGACCACGCGCCCGACATCCGCAAGCTCGCCGAGCCCGACCGGCTGCGGCACGCCTGGGTCAACGGCATCAAGCGGCTCGAGGTCGCCTACTCCTGACGCTCTCGCACGATCCGACGTCCCGGGACGTCCCCCGACGCCGCCCCTCCCGCCTCATCCCCCCGATGGCGGGCGGGGCGGTCCCATGCCGGAGCGCCGTCGGCCGCGGCCCCGTCGACCGGTCTCAGTCGCGTGCGGTGAGCACCAGCGGCCCGTCGGCGGTGATCGCGACGGTGTGCTCCATGTGCGCGCCGCGCGAGCCGTCGGCGCTGCGCAGCGTCCAGCCGTCGGGGTCGGTGAGGATCTCGTCGGTGGTGTGCAGGAACCACGGCTCGATCGCGATCACCAGGCCCGGCTGCAGCTTGAAGCCCCGGCCCGGGCGCCCGTCGTTGGGGACGTGCGGGTCGCCGTGCATGGTGCGCCCGACGCCGTGGCCGCCGAACTGGGTGTTGATCCGCAGGCCGGCCTCGCGGGCGACGGTCGCGATGGCGTGGGAGATGTCGCCGATCTTGTTGCCCGGCCTGGCTGCGGCGATGCCGGCCTCGAGCGCGCGCCCGGTGACCTCGATGAGCCGCAGGTCCTCCTCGCGCGGGGTGCCGACGACGACGCTCAGCGCCGAGTCCGACACCCAGCCGTCCACCGAGGCCGCGAAGTCGACGCTGAGCAGGTCGCCGTCGCGCAGCCGGTAGTCGTGGGGGAGTCCGTGCAGGACGGCGTCGTTGACCGAGGTGCACAGCACCTTGCCGAACGGGGACGCGCCGAAGCTGGGGTGGTAGTCGATGTAGCAGGACTCCGCGCCGGCCTCCCGGATCATCCGGTGCGCCTCGGCGTCGAGCTCGAGCAGGTTCACCCCGACGTCGGCCACCTCGGCGAGGCGGGTGATGACCGAGGCGACGAACCGGCCGGCGGCCCGCATCTCCTCGATCTGGGCGGGGGTGCGCAGCTCGATCATGGGATCAGCCTAGGCGGGCGGCACGGTCGCCGGACGACGCGGCTCTGCCGAGGGCAGATCGCCCCGCAGCAGAATCCCTGGGACGCCGGCCGGGGGCGGCCCAGGGTGGAGCCATGACCACGACCGTCCACACGCCCACCGCGGCCGACCGGCTGCTCCACCAGCGGATCCTCCTGCTCGGCCAGGAGGTCGACGACGACATCGCCAACCGGCTGTGCGCCGAGCTGCTCCTGCTCTCGGCCGAGGACCCGGTGCGCGACATCAGCCTCTACATCAACTCCCCCGGTGGCTCGGTGAGCGCCGGTCTGGCGATCTACGACACGATGCGCCTGATCCCCAACGACGTCAGCACCCTGGGCCTCGGCCTGGCCGCCAGCATGGGCCAGTTCCTGCTCGGCGCCGGGACGCCGGGAAAGCGCTTCGTCCTGCCGCACACCCGGGTGCTGCTGCACCAGGGCTCGGCCGGCATCGGCGGCACCGCCATCGACATCGAGATCCAGGCCGAGAACCTCGAGCACACCAAGAACGTCATGATGGCCCTCATCGCCGAGCACACCGGGCAGGAGGTCGCTCGCGTCGAGCGCGACGCCCGGCGCGATCGCTGGTTCACCGCCGAGGAGGCGGTCGAGTACGGCATCGCGGACGCCGTGCTGGAGACGGTCGGCTCGGTGACGCCGGGCCGTCCGGGCGCGACCTTCGGCCTGGCGGGAGCACGCGCATGAGCACCTACATGATCCCGAACGTGATCGAGCGCAGCCCGCGCGGCGATCGGTCCCTCGACGTCTACAGCCGGCTGCTCAGCGAGCGCATCGTCTACCTCGGCACCGAGATCGACGACGGCGTCGCCAACGCCGTCATCGCCCAGCTGCTGCACCTGGAGGCCGAGGACCCCGACCAGCCGATCAGCCTCTACCTCAACTCCCCGGGCGGCTCGGTGACGGCCATGCTCGCCGTCTACGACACGATGCGCTTCGTCCGCTCGCCGGTCGGCACGACCTGCATCGGGCAGGCGGCGTCCTCGGCCGCGGTGCTGCTGGCGGCCGGCACGCCGGGACGCCGGTTCGTGCTCCCGCGCTCGCGCGTGGTGCTGCACCAGCCCAGCGGCGGCGGACGCGGTGCGCTGCCCGACCTCCAGGTGCAGGCCGCGGAGATCGTCCGGCTGCGCGGCGAGATGGAGCAGGTGCTCTCCGAGCACACCGGCCAGAGCGTGGAGCGGCTGCGCGAGGACACCGACCGCGACCTCATCCTCACCGCGGCCCAGGCGGTGGCCTACGGCCTGGCCGACGGCGTCCTGGAGAGCCGGGCGCCGTGACCGAGGAGCCGGAGGGGGTGCGCCGGACGGGCGGACGGGCTCAGACGGCGAGCGCGACCGGGCCGCGCGGCGCGGTCCCACGCAGAGGCGAGGAGACGAGGGTGCGGGTGACGGCCGCGGTGAGGTCGACCAGGCCCAGCCCCAGCGCTCCGGCCACGGCGGCGAGCACCTCCGAGCTCGGCTCCTTGCGGCCGCGCTCGATCTCGGAGAGGTAGGGCAGCGAGATGCCGGCCTCGCGGGCGACGTCGCCCAGCGTGCGTCCGGCCGCGGTGCGGGCCTCGCGGAGACGGGCGCCGACCAGCTCGCGCCACAGCGGCTCCGGCTCGGCCGGTCGCGCCGGCGGAGTCGGGGCGGCAGGAGCGACTGACGCAGCATCGGAGGGACGGACCGAGAACGCGAGCAGCTCACCCATCCCTCGACGGTACGAGGAGCGCGCGGAGGGCCGCCAGGGCTTCGGCTGAGACGATCACCAGGGCGCATGCGCCGTCGGAGGACGGGCAGGTCTCGTCGTAGC